>VBID01000150.1 GCA_005880615.1 Chloroflexota bacterium | reverse complement strand
GACCTGGCGGTTCGCCACTGGCCCGCAATCGCTCCTCAGCGCTGGACCTTCGTGGTGGCGCACGGCCTGGGCGAGCACGCCGGCCGCTATCGGCGATTCGCCGCCTGGTTTGGGGAACGGGGGGTGGAGGTTTACGCCATCGACCATCGCGGCCATGGCATGAGCGGCGGACCCCGCGGCCACGCCCCATCGCAGGCAGCGCTGCTCGACGACCTCGATCAGGTGGTCACCGTGGCCACTCGTGGCCAGCCCAAGCCGGTGCTGGTGGGCCATTCCATGGGCGGCGTGATCGCCATCGCCTATGTCCTGG
>VBID01000149.1 GCA_005880615.1 Chloroflexota bacterium | reverse complement strand
GCTGGCCGCCGTCACCATGGGGCAAGGCGCAGCGCTGATTGCGAGGGCCGGCGAGGTGCGGGTCCCGTTTCTGTTGCTGCAGGGGGGCGACGACCGCCTGGTGGACTCACGGGGGAGCGAGCGCTTTTTCGCCGGGGCGACGGTGCCGGGGCGGGCTTTCACGCTCTACCCCGGGCTTTACCACGAGATCTTCAACGAGCCCGAGCAAGCCCGCGTCTACCAGGACATGCTGGACTGGCTGGATCGTCCGGGCTGATGC
Source organism: Chloroflexota bacterium (assembly GCA_005880615.1). Classification (GTDB taxonomy): domain Bacteria; phylum Chloroflexota; class Dormibacteria; order CF-121; family CF-121; genus CF-121. The sequence continues at coordinate 28,560 of VBID01000149.1, read as the reverse complement.
GAGCCGTCCTGCAGCGGGTGAGCGAGGCGTCCGCCAGTTGGGACGGCGGCCAGGCGTCGATCGGGCCCGGCTACTGCATTCTGCTGGGCGTGGCCGATACCGATACCGAGCGGGATGCCGACTACCTGGCGGACAAGATCGTGAAGCTGCGCGTGTTCAGCGACGCCGACGGCAAGTTCAACCTCAGCGCGGCCCAGGTCAACGCCCAGTTCCTGGTGGTCTCGCAGTTCACCCTCTTCGCCGATGCCAGGGGCCAGAACCGGCCGGGGTTCCTGAAGGCGGCTCGGCCCGAGATAGGCCGCCCGCTTATCGACCGCTTCATTGAGCGGATTCGGGCCACCGGCGCGGTTGTCCAGACCGGCTCCTTTGGGTCCCAGATGCAGGTCCGGCTGGTCAATGACGGGCCGACGACCCTGGTCCTGAGCACCGACGCCTGGGACCCCCGGATCGGCTGACCGGAATACGGCAGCCGGCGTAGGACCCTGGCGGGAGAGTCTTGGTAAGGTCTCCCTCCCCTTTGCGGGGAGGGTCGGGGAGGGGGTCTCGGCCACCACGCTGGCGCGGCCGCGCGACAGCCTGCTCACGACCGATCACGTAACGCACGTCGCAATGTTTCTGGAATATCACCGACGTAGGCTGGATTCGGTGAGATCCGAATGGGCGCCTCGATAACCAACAAGTTGCTGGCCACCGTCATGGCCATCGCCCTGAGCGGCGCCCTGACGGCGCGCGCCTCCCAAGATCTCCACCTCACCGCACCGACTGTCAACACCAGTAGCCTCCCCGCCGCCCTGAACCAGGTGGCCGCCACGGCGACCACCGCCCTCGATCCGGCCGGCAGCATTCGCCAGGCGTACCAGCAAGACCACGATGCGCTGGAGCATCTGCGTCAGCAAGGCTCCGGGCTGGGCAGCCCGGCCCACCAGCAGTTCAACCAGCTGATCGGGGCCGACCAGGCTCAGCTGCTCGCCATCGAGAAGGCGGCCCTGGACAAGATCGCGGCCGGTTCGCCCGTGAACGCGACGGCCACCATCGCGCAGATGGCCGCCATCGTGACCCAGGGGCAGGCTTCCCTGACCCAGTTCCAGGCGGGCGCGGCCAAGGCAAACGGCCCCGGCGCGGCCAAGTCGAACGGCAACGGCCAGAAGCCGTAACTGCCGCCGCTAAGGGGTTAGCAGCTGTCCGCCTCGCGGCTACTCGCCGGTGCTCCCGTCAACCAACTCCCGAATGAGGTCGGCATGGCCGTTGTGCCGCCCGTACTCCTCGATCATGTGGACCAGGATCCATCGGAGGCTCGGTGCGCTCCCGTCGGGCCAGGTGCGCCGGGCCAGCCGCTCCAGGCCCCCGTCAGCCAGCGCCGCCGCGACCAGGGAGCGTGAGCGGGCCACGGTTTCCTGCCAGAGCGTACGGAGCTGCTCGGGTGAGTCCTCGGCGGCGGAGTGCCATTCCCAGTCGGGGTCGGCCTTCCAGTCGACCGTGTCCCAGGGCGGTGACTTGTCTCGCCCGTGCAGCGACTGGGAGAACCAGCTGTCCTCGACGTAGGCCAGGTGCTTGAGCAACCCCCCCAGGGTGATCGACGACGCGGCGACGGTCGCCCTCAGGCCGGCCGCGTCCAGTCCCGAACACTTCCATGCCAGGGTCGCGCGCTGGTAGTCCAGGAAGCCCAGGAGGGTGGCGGTCTCATCGGCCGCGAGCGGGGGCTCCGGGCGACCGTGCTCGTCCACCCGGATGGTTGGGGCCGTCGTCTCCACCCGAACATTTTGCCCGATCGGGGACGGGTGGCACTCGGTCATGTACAGGCGATTACGCTGGTCAGGCCCGACGATCTCGTGTATCCTACCGGCGCGCCGTGAAGGTCACCCGCCTGGGCATCGCGCTGGTCCTCCTCGCGGCTGCCTGCTCGCCGGCCACCGGACCCGCCAATCCTTCGGGCGGGCAGCCCCTGCCGGTGGCGGCCGCCACTTTGCCCCCCACACCGACGCCCGCACCGGCCCCCCGGCCGCTCTCCCTTTCCAGCATCTTCGGCTCGGACAAGCCGGACCTCAGTAAGTTCGATCCCGACCAGCTCCGGGTCCTGATCGCCACCGGCGACGTGATTCCCGCCCGCGAGGTCAACTACAAGATGGTCACCCACCATGATTGGCTTTACCCCTGGCGGCAGACGGCCGATTATCTCCGCGCCGGGGACCTGCTCTTCATCAACCTGGAATCCCCGCTGATTGCGGGGTGTCCGATCATCCACGGCGGTTTCAAGTTCTGCGGCGACGCCCACGCCGTTGCCGGGCTGGACTATGCGCGGGTGGCTGTGGCCAACATCGCCAACAACCACTTCACCAACTTCGGGCCCACCGCGGTGAACGACACCATCCTGCTGCTGGCCCAGCACAATATCGGCGTCAGCGGCCTCGGCCACTGGGAGATTCGCGACGATCGCGGCATCAAGTTCGGCTTCGTGGGCTTCAATGGCGTCGGCACCCACATCGACCGGGCCGAGATGAAGCGCGAGATCGCCATCGTCCGCGCCCAGGCCGACATCGTCGTCGCGGCCTTCCACTGGGGCAAGGAATATGAGCTGGTCCCCATGGTCGGGGCCGGCATCGCTCCCGATGATCCGCGCGAGATCGGCCACCTCGCCATCGACGATGGCGCCGACCTGGTGATCGGCAACCACCCACACTGGGTGCAGGGCGTGGAGATCTATCACGACAAGCTGATCACCTATGCTCACGGTAATTTCATCTTCGACCAGATGTGGTCGCAGGAAACGCGTGAGGGCGTGGTCGGCCGGTACACGTTCTATGGCACCCGACTGATCCGGGTCGACTACCGGCCGGTGCTGATCTCCGACTACGCCCAGCCGTCCTGGCTGGACGGCAGTCAGGGCGAAGGGCAGACCATCCTGCAGCGCATGGAGCGCAGCAGCCACCTCATCGCCGGCATCCCCTAGCCTGCGCGGGCCGACGACCCGCTTTTGCTGACGACCGAGGCCTCTTGCGGCCCAGCCGGCGCCAGCGCATGATCAGCATTACAGCCAAGGAGGAGACCTCATGTATGCGTTGACCATGCGATTTACATTGCCCGCAGACACCGATTGGTCCAAGATCCCAGCGCTGATGGAAGACCGCGCGCGAAATCTCTACAGCAACATGCCCGGCCTAATCTCCAAAGCGTTTGTCTATGACCCGGAGACCCGCGAGTACGGCGGCAACTATCTCTGGGAGCACCGCGGACAGATCGATGCGTTCCTCAAATCCGACATCGTCGCCGGGGCGCGTGAGAAATTCGGGGAGCCTACCTACGCGGTGCACCGGGTTGCCGCCTATCTCGATCGCGGGCGGGTCTATGTCCCCACTGCAGCCTCGACTCCCTAGACGTCGCAAGACAATCATTCGGGAGGATGCCACCGACTTTGGCTAGCACCGGCGCCATCCTGAGGTTCGAGGAAGAAGCCGCCCGCCGCCTCGAGGCGATGTACATCACCCCAGACGTGGTCGCCCAACGGCGGTGGACGAGAGAAGCCCTCGCTCTACGCCCTGCGGAGAAGGTCCTGGATGTCGGAGTGGGGCCCGGTTTTCTGGCGGCTGAAATGGCGCGCGCAGTCGGACAGTCCGGATCGATCTCCGGCATCGACATCAGCGAGCACATGATTGCCATCGCCCGCGAGCGATGCTCGAAACCGGGTGCTCCTGCCACCGTTGAGTTCCAGGTGGCGGACGCCACCAAGCTTCCGTTTCCCGACGGGAGTTTCGACGCCGTGGTCTCTACTCAAGTCTATGAATTCGTCGCAGATGTTGACGAGGCCCTCGGAGAAGCTCATCGCGTCTTGAGACCAGGTGGGCGCCTCCTCGTGGTGGACACTGACTGGGACTCCATCGTCTGGCACGGGGCTGACCCAGCCCTGGCCGCCCGCGTCCTCAGCGCCTGGGAGGAGCACCTCGCGCACGCCCACCTACCTGGGACTCTCATGGGCCGTCTGCGCTGGCACGGGTTCGTACCGCAGAAACAAGATACGTATGTACTGCTCAATCCGGCATTCGACGAGAACACGTACAGCTACGGCCTGATTGAGCTGGTCAAGAACTTCGTGGCCGGCCGGCAAGGCGTCACCGGGCAGGACGCAGAGGCTTGGGCCGGGCAGCTACGCGAGGCTGGTGAGGCCGCTCGCTACTTCTTCAGCCTCAACCGCTATCTATTCCTCTCCGCCACCCACTAGCTGCCTGATGTCTCCCTACTCTTCGGGGAAGTCGTCCCAGATTTCTCTGGCTGGGCTGGGCCGGCTGGCGCGGGGGCTGGGCGGGGCTTTCTCGATGACCTTCCAGTCCAGCTCGGGCACGGCTGCCTCCTCCTGTCGGTAGATCTTCAGGTAGCCTTCCGCCATCCGGCGCGGGCTGAAACGGCGGCGGGCCTCGGCAGCGCAGGCGGCGGGATCGATCTCCTCCAGCAGCCCGACGGCGGCCACCATCTGGTCGACGTCGCGTGCGATGAATCCGGTGAGGCCGGGTTCGATCAGTTCTGGGGCGGCGCCCACCCCAAAGGCGATCACCGGCGTGCCGGCCACCATGCACTCCGCCATGGCCAGCCCGAATGGCTCGGGCCATTGCAAGGGGAAAACGCCGGCGGCCGCCCGGGCAATCAGCTGCTGCTTCTCGCGTCCGCTGACGTTGGGGATGTAGCGGACCTGGTCGCCGAGCGCCGGCGCGATGTGTTCGCGGAAGTACCGTTCGCCCACTTCGGTCCGTTCCACCTTCCCCGCCAGCACCAACTGACGCCCGGTGCGCTCGGCCACCTCGATGGCCAGGTGCTGTCCCTTGTCCGGCGTGATCCGGGCCAGCTCGAGCAGGTAGCCGTCCTTGTGAATCTCGATGGGCACGTCGGTGTCGACAGCGTTGTAGACGATGCCGGCGACAGCCACGTCGGGAGCGGTGGCCGCCTGTGATGCGCTGATGGCCACCAGCCGCACCCGATCCTGGGCCTGCCGGTACAGGGTGGCCATCGATTCCGAAATGGGGCCGTGAATTGTGTGCACCGCCACCGAGCTGATTCCTGACACCGACAGCGCCAGCAGCCCGACGGCGCCTACGTGATCATGGACCACGTCGAACTCACCGCGCTGCAGCCGATCGAAGGCTCGCATCAGGAAGGTGGCCTCGCGCACCGGCTGCACCGGTGTGCCCAGGTCGTTGATCCATTCCGACGGCGCGAGCACTTCGACGCCGGGACCGGAGCCCTCGACACCGAGCACGGTCACGTGATGGCCCATTCGGCGCAGCTCCTGGTGCAGGAGATGCACCACGAGTTCGATCCCGCCGTAGCCTTTTGGCGGAATCGGATACCAGGGCGGCGAGATCAGCGCGATTCGCAATGCGTCGGACAGCACGAAATAGTTCACCTCTTGTGAAGTCGATCCCCCCGCCGAGTCCTTCGACGATAGCAGAAGGCTCGGTCTCGACCGAACCTATCGACCGATGTCGCGCCGCTGCATCAAGACCAGGGCAGCCAGGAATCCAACCCCCGTGACGGCGAGCATCGCCCACAGGCCTGTCCAGTACACGCCGGTCACCAGCGGGGCTCCGTACAGCTGAAACATGGAAAGATCCAGGACCGCTGTCGGCCACTTCAGCAGCAGGCCGAACTGCTGCAGCAGGTAGCCCGCCATTGCGTACGCGGCCAGCACGCCCACCGCAGCTCGCGGGATGAACGCGGCGAGCACGGCGCCCAGCGTCCCCATGGCAAGCACAAAGGGGATCAAGAGCGCGGCCGCCTCCAGCAATGCACCGGGGTCGAGCGCAATCTGCTGGGTGCGCGCCACCACGGCAGCCGCGATGGTTCCGGCCGCAATCAGGCAGACCGTGGTCAGGGCCAGGGCCACCGCGCGCTCGGCAACCACGCGCCGGCGAGGCACCGGCTCGCTCAGTATCGCCTCCAGCCGTCCTTCTGCTTCATCCGCCGACCAGCGAGCGACGTGCGTGATGACATAGACCGCCAGCAGCAGTTGCAACGTGCCAAACCAGAAGAAACCGATCATCGCCTGGTACGGATTGCCGCCGGCGATCAGTGCCAGGTACGCCTGCAGTCCTGGGGTGGAGCGCATCAGGTCCACCGTCGGCCGGGCGATGGAGGCGAACAGCACCGCCATGGCGGCCACGCCGATCAGCCAGGCCGTCAGCGCGATGCGCTGGTCATACACGTCCCGCAGCACCGGCAAGCGAAGCCAACGATTCGGGACCGGCGTCGGTGACGGTGGCCCAGGGCGCACGCGCCGGCGAAACAGCGGGGAGCCGAGATCGCGCCGGATGAAGGCGGCGGCGGCCACTCCGGCCAGGGCGAGCGCCATCACAAAGAGCAGGAAGGTCGCCCCCAGGTTGAACGTCCCGCCAGGCACGAGCACGGTACTGCTGCGCTCGTAGTAGAAGAAGGGCGAGACCACCCGGTACGGCTGCAGCCCGGCCGCCGAACGGCTGAGGCTGTTGATCAAGAACAGAGCCAGCAGGGTCCCACCGGCGAGGCCCGCCGCCCCGCGTCGGGTGCCGGACAGCTGACCGGCGATCAGGCCCAGTCCGAAGCAGGTCAACATCAATCCGAGGAGCGGCACGCCGGCCAGCGCCAGCGATCCCGTGTCCAGCGGTTCATCGGCCGCTACGGAACCGAGCCCGGTCGCGATGGCGGTCAGCGAAATCGCGGCGGCCGCTGCCACCAGAAAGCCCAGGAATCGGATACCGATCAGCCGGCCGCGCGCCACGCCGCCGGCCAGCCAGTGCTCCAGTACACCCCGTTCTTCGTCGCCGCGGATGACGCCGCTGCCGGCCATGAATCCCCAGAAGGCGAAGGCGACGGGCAGGAAGGCGCCGTACATGCGCCACTGCAGGTAGCCACCCAGGGTGTCGGCTCGGACCGGCAGCGGGGCCAGGTAACTCACCTGGCGGCCAAACGCCGCCATCTCCTGTCCGAACCGGGCTCGGTCCAGGGGGGAGTGGCCGACGACCAGGGGAAACGACACGGCTTGGAGCGCACCATAGAAGGCCCCCAGCGCACTCATCGACACCCAGGCCGTGCGGTGCAGGCGGAGCGCGATGCGGAGCATCACGGCTGGTAGTAGCTGAGGAAGATGTCTTCCAGGCTCGGCTCCTGGCTGACCAGGTTCACCACCCGGTGATTGGCGATGGCCGCCAGCAGCGGCTCGAAGCTGCCCCGCACCGTGCAGCGGATCTGGTGGCCATCGACCTGGACCTGCTCGACACCGGCCGCCGCCCGTACCGGCGCCGCGGGCGGGTCGCCGTCAAACTCGATCTCCACCTGGTGCACCCGCAGCTGGTGCAGCTCCTCCAGCCCGCTCAGTTTGACCAGCCGGCCCTGCCGGATGATGCCGACCCGATCGCAGGCGTGCTCGACCTCGGAAAGGATGTGGGAGGAGAGGAAGGTGGTGGCGCCCCGCTGTCGCGCCTCGCGCACCAGCTGGTAGAACTGCTGCTGGTTGAGCGGGTCGAGGCCGCTGGTGGGCTCGTCCAGGATCAGCAGGTCGGGCGTAGCCATGAAGGCGATCACCAGCGCCAGCTTCTGCTTGTTGCCGTGCGAATACTCACGGTAGCGCCGCCCCAGGTCAAGCTCGAAGCGTGCCGCCAGGTCGCGGATAACCTTGGAGTCGACCCCGCCCCGCAGCCCCGCCAGGTAGGCGACCACCTCGCTTCCGCGCAGGCCACCCCAGTTGGCCAGCTCGCCGGGCAGGTAGCCAACCCGGCGCTTGACCTCCACGGCTTCCTGCTGGCAATCCAGCCCGAAGATCGTCGCGCTGCCGCGGGTGGGATAGATCAGTCCCATCAGCAGCCGAATGGTGGTGGTCTTGCCCGCCCCATTGGGCCCCAGGTATCCAAACACCTCGCCCGCCGGGACCTCGAGATCGAGGTCGAACAGGCCGCGCTCCGCGCCGTAGTCCTTGCTCAGACCCCGCGTCGCGATCGCGGCGACGGTCATCCCCCTCCCCCGATCAGGTCAGGAGGCTGGCTCGTGCAGCCGTTCGTCGACCGGAATGGCCTGCTTGATGCGCTCCGCCACTCCGGCCGCATCAAGCCCAAGCTGTTGCAGAAGCTCAGCCTGGGCTCCCTGGGGGACGAAGGCGCTGGGCACGCCGATGATGGTGAGCGGGATCCCCAGCGGCGCCAGGACCTCGGCGACGGCCGCGCCAAATCCCCCGGTCACCACGTTGTCTTCCAGGGTGACGGCTACCGGGTGATGGCGGGCCCAGTCCTCAAGACGCGGATCCAGGGGCTTGACGTAGCGCGCATTGACCACCGTGACCCGCGTCCCGCCGGCCTCCAGGAGGGCGGCCGCGTCCAGCGCCACCCGTACCATCTTGCCGGTGGCCAGGACCAGGGCATCGCCACCCTGCCGCAACACCTCCCACTCGCCCACCGGAAGGATCCGGGGTGGCCGAGCCGGTGCCGGGTCACCGACCGCGCCCTTGGGGAAGCGGATGGCGAAGGCGCCCCCATCGTCACGGACCATGGCCGTGTGCAGCAGGTCGCGCAGCTCCTGCGGATCGCTGGCCGCCGCCAGGGTGAGCCCAGGCATGGCCCGCAGGAACGTGAGGTCAAAGATCCCATGGTGCGATGGCCCGTCGTCGCCGGTAATGCCGGCCCGATCCAGGACGAACGTGACCGGCAGCCCGTGCAGGCAGACGTCCATCATCACCTGGTCCAGCGCGCGCTGCAGAAACGTGGAGTAGATACAGACCACCGGGCGCAGCCCGGTCATAGCCAGCCCGGCGGCGAAGGTGACCGCGTGTTGCTCCGCGATGCCGACGTCGTAGAACCGGTCGGGGAACGCGGCGGCGAAGGGGCCGAGTCCGGCGCTGGAGCCCATGGCGGCCGTGATCGCCACCAGCTTCGGCTCCCGTTGCGCCTCGGCCAGCAGGGCCTCGCCGAAGACGTCCGTGTAGCTCACCTTCTTCGACCCGATCGGCTGGGCCGTGACCGGGTCAAAAGCGGACACGCCGTGCAGGTGATCGATCTCGTCCTGCTCGGCGGGCGGATAGCCAAAGCCCTTGCGGGTGATGACGTGGATGATGACCGGCCCGCCGACCTGCTTCACCTGCTTGAAGGTCCGCTCCATGTCCTCCAGGTTGTAGCCGTCGATGGGACCGATGTACTTGAGACCGAGGTCCTCGAAGAAGGTGCGGGGTGCAACCAACTCGCGCAAGCCGTCCTTCACGCGGCGCCCGGCGGCCTGCAGCTTGTCGCCCACCGCCGGCACATCCCGCAGCAACCGGTCCACCCGCCGCTTGGTGGATTCAAAGCGCGGGTTCAAGACCGTGAACTGCTGGGCCAGGTGCTGGGTCAGCCCGCCAATGGTGGGGGCATAGGACCGGCCATTGTCGTTGAGCACGATGACGACCCGGGTTTTGCGGTGGCCGATGTTGTTGAGGGCCTCGTAGGCCATGCCCCCGGTCAGGGCTCCATCCCCCACCACGACCACCACCTCGCCCGGATGATTGGCGCGCATCCCCTCGGCCATCCCGGCCGCATAGCTCAAGCCGGTGGAGGCATGGCTGTTCTCGACGAAGTCGTGCGGGCTCTCGCTCCGGTTTGGGTAGCCGCTCATGCCGCCCAGCTTGCGCAGCCGGGCGAACCCGTCCCGTGGCCGGGTGAGCAGCTTGTGGACATACGCCTGGTGGCCGGTATCCCAGAGGATCCGGTCGTGAGGGCTGTCGAACGCCCGGTGCAGGGCCAGGGTCAGCTCCACCACGCCCAGGTTCGGCCCGAGATGCCCCCCCGTCTTGGAGACGCTGGTGATGAGGAACTGGCGAATCTCCTGAGCCAGCTCGCGCAGCTGGACGTCGGTCATGGCGCGCAGGTCACTCGGCTCCCGGATCCCGTCGAGCAGCGGCGTGGCAGGCAGGTCGGTCATCTGGTCTCGAGTGTAACGCTCGGTGACGGCCCGAAGTTTCGGGCTAAGCCCGGATCCACCGAGCGGACGAAGCAGATTGGGATGCGGGGCGAGATGAGCCGAAGGCGGCGACGAGCACGCGAAGGTGCGCACCCGTTGGTGCGTAACTGAGCGCGCGGAGGAGCCAACGCACGGATCGCTCGCATCCGCGCCCAAGATGCAAGTTCGTTTCGGTGGATCCGGGCTAGATCCGGGCCTAGCTGACCTTGGCCTTGGGCCGAGCCAGTTCTTCCCGAACCTCGCGCACCGCCGCCACCAGGACGGCCAGCTTGCCTTCCGCCTCTTCCCAGGTACGGGTCTTCAGGCCGCAGTCCGGGTCGATCGTCACCTGTTCCGGCTTGAGCACGGTCAGCGCCCTCCGGATCCCGGCCGCCACCTCCTCTTTCGACTCGACTCGGTGGTCATGGGAATCCAGGACCCCGAGCGCGATCTCCTTGGTGAAGGGGTGGGTCTTGATCAGGTCGATGAGCGCGTAGTCGTTGTTGGCCGCTTCCAGGTCCAGCTGGTCGACCGGCAGCTGCAAGAGGCCGGGATAGATGCTCGGGAAATCGCCGTAGCACATGTGCGAGATGGTCTTGACCGTGAGACCGGCGGTGACCCGGTGCATGGCCTCGATGGCGATGGGCAGCTCGTCCGGCCGGGTGGAGAGGGCCGGCTCGTCGATCTGGATGTATTGCGCCCCGGCGCGCTGCAGGTCCTCGGCTTCCTCGCGGATCACCTCGGCGAAGGCCATGATGGTGTCCTTCCGGCTGGGGTAGTGCTCGTTGAACGACCAGTCGGTCATGGTATAGGGCCCAGTTAGCATGCCTTTCACCGGCTTCTTGGTCAGGCCCTGGGCGAACTTGTACCACTCCACGGTCATCGGGCGCGGCCGACGGATCTCGCCGACCACGATCGGCTTGCGGTAGTAGCGGTTTCCGTACGACCGCACCAAGCCGCTGGTCCCCATCCCCTCCAGCTGCTCGGCGAAGAAGGCGGTCATGTCGCCGCGGTACATCTCGCCGTCCACCAGGATGTCCAATCCGAGCTTCTCCTGCAGGGCGATCACCTCGCGGGTCGCCTTGCGCTCCAGCTCGGCCAGCTCGTCGCGGCTCATCTGGTTGCGGGCATGCAGGGTCCGCGCCCGGACCAGGTAGTCCGGCTTGGGGAAGCTGCCGACGGTGGTGGTGGGCAGGAGTGTCATCGTGCCTCCAATTCTGCGGGTTTGCCGTTGATGGCGGCAACGGCCTCGGCCAGCCGGGCCATCTTGTGTTGGGCGGTGGCGTGGGGCAGGAACTCCAGGCCGGCATTGGGACTGGCCCACAGGCGGTCGGCGCCCAACTTCTCCGCCGCCCGCTCCAGGAGACGGGCGAGCCGGTCGGGCTCCTCGAGCCGCGTGTTCCGGGCGTCCAGGCAGCCCAGGACGATGTCCCCCTGGGGCGGGTTCTGCAGCACCAGATCGAGCTGGTCCGGCCGGTCCATCACATCGATCTGTAGGGCGTCCAGCGGGAACGTCCGGAGCGCTGGATAGATGGCGTCGATCGGCTTGAAGTACGTGGCCAGCGCGAACTTCGCCTTCACGCCTTTGGTGATGGTGTGCAGGCAGGTCCGGGCCAGCTCGACCGAGCCCGGGCGTCCGCCCAGCGCGGGTTCGTCGATCTGGATCCAGGGCGCGCCGGCCGCCGCCAGCGCCTGGGCTTCTTCGTGGAGCGCGCCGGCCACGGCCAGCGCCAGGCGGTCGAAGTCTCGATAGAAGCGATCCTCCGCCAGCGAGGCATATGTAATGGGTCCTGGCAGCACGGCCTTCATCGGCCGCGTCGTGGCGGCGGCTGCCACACGATAGTCCGCCACGGTGGCCGGACCGCGCCAGCGCAGCGGCCCCTCGATCACCGGGTGGCGGTAGTAGACGTTGTTATCGAACCAGCGGAGCAGGCCGCCCGCATGGGCGCCCTCCAGCTGTCGGGTGATGGGTGTGAGCAGGTCATCCCAGCGGATCTGGCCGTCGGTGAGCAGGTCGATGCCGGCCTCTTCCTGTTCCTTCACCACTCGGGCGATGGTGGCCTGGTATGCGCGCTCCAGTTCAAAGTCCTTGATCTCGCCGCGGTCGTGCTGGTGCAGCATCTGCCGCAGGTTGACCGGCAGCGACCGGTCGCTGACGCGCGGGTAATTGCCCACCAGCGTGGTGCGAACCATGGAACTCAAGTGTAGGCGAGAGAGCCCCGGTCGAATCCGGGGCCTCCTCCGCTATCCGACGACCAGGAATCCCTGCATCCAGTCGTGGATGGTGCACAGGAAGCGGTAGGCGGGGAGGGGGTTATCGCTATGTATTGAGACGGACGAAGTACGAGTCGCAGGCCATGTCGATCAGATCGGGTTCCAACCGGGGCGGCCGCTCCTGAAAGAGCGCGTGTTCTGTCAGCGCCTGGAGCAGGTCGTGTGGCTGGCAGCCACGCAGCGGGCGCTTCATCTTCTTGTAATAGCGATCGAGCAGGTCGCCGTATCCCTTCTCGTCGAAGGGAACCGCCAGCTCGATACAGGCCCGCTCGAAGATGCGCCGGAACTCGGGCTCGGTGGGGTCCGGTACGAAGACCTTGTAGCGGACCCGCCGCAGAAAGGCCTCATCCACCAGAGAGGCCGGATCGAGGTTGGTGGAGAACACCACCATCGCCTCGAACGGGACCGCCACCGTCTTGCCCGCACTGGCCAGGTTTAGAAAATCGACCCGCCGCTCCAGGGACACGATCAGCCGGTTGAGGAGCGCCCGGGGTGAGGCATCCTGGCGGCCGAAGTCGTCGAGCAGGAAGATCCCCCCGTTGGCCTTGAGGTGGATGGGCGCCTCATAGAACCGCAGCAGCGGGTCGAAGGTCGCCCCCAGCATGGCGGGGGTCAGTTCGCCGCCCACCTTCACGAATGGGCGCTCAACCGGAACCCAGCGCTGGTCGGCAGCCGGGTCCTCGGCGGCGGCCTGATGATGTAAGGGGTCGAAGATGCGCACGGTCTGGCCCTCGACATCCACCGCATAGGGGATGAAGATGCGGTCGCCCAGCAGGCCGGCGCAGGCCTCCGCGATGCTTGTCTTGCCATTGCCTGGGGCTCCGTAGAGGAACATCGGGGCCCGTGACGCGATGGGCGGCCCCAGCTCGGTCAGCAGGTCCTCACTCAGGACCAGGTGCGAGAGGGCGGAGGTCAGCCGGCTCCGATTGACGTCGAGGTCGACCGCCTGTTCGCGGATGGAGGTCTCGTAGGCGGCGAACCGGACCGGAGCCGGGCCGACGTAGTGGTCGCGCTCCAGGAGCTCCCGAGCGCGGGCCCGTCCCTGCTCGCTGAGCTGGTAGCCCATCGCCTCCCCGAAATCCTGGCCGGTGGCGGTGCTGGCCACTCGGCCCAGCTTCTGGCACAGGCTCTGCTCGATCAGGTTCTGGACGGCGGCGGCCAGCACGGCGTAGGGCAGGTGGATGGCAGCCGCCCACTCCTGGCCGGACATGGGGGATTTGAAATAGAGGTGCTTGAGGAGCAAGTCGGCCAGCCGGTTGGTGGACAGTCCGACCTCGTCCGGCCGGGAGGGCTTCTGCGGCCGGAAGGCAGGCGCCGCCGCCTCGGCTGCCAGCGGCTGGATGGCCACGGCTGAGCAACCGGTGGCGCTAGGCTTTCTTGCTGGCGGCCGGCTGGCGGGCCTCGGCCAGCAGGCGTTCGATGCCTTGGGTGGGGTAGGGCGGATCCAGCTCGACGATGAGGTGCTGGGCCCCGGCTCGCAGGTAGGCATCCGGGTCATCGATGCCAATCCCCCCGGTGACGCTGACCGTTCGCTCGATGGTCGCCGGGTCGCGTCCCACCTTCCGGCACCAATCGTTGAGGACGCCGTTGAGGCGCTGGTAGTTGGCCGGTGGGCCGAAGGAATTCCACATGTCGGCATACTCCGCCACCAGCCGGAGGGTGACCTTGACGCCGCCGCCCCCAATCAGGATGGGCAGCTTGCCCTTGGGCGGCGGGTTGAGCTTCTTCAACCGGGCCTTGATGCGCGGCAGCGCCTGGCCCAGGTCGCGCAGCCGGCTGCCAACGGTCCCGAATTCGTACCCGTACTCGCGGTAGTCCCGCTCATACCAGCCGGAACCGATCCCCAGGATGAAGCGGCCGTTGCCCAGGTGATCCACGGTGCGGGCCATGTCCGCCAGCAGGTCCGGGTTGCGGTAGCTGTTGCAGGTGACCATCACCCCGAACTGGGCGTGCTGGGTATCTACCGCCATCACGGGCAGCAGGGTCAGGCCCTCGAAGTGCCGACCCTTGGGATCACCCGATAGCGGGAAAAAGTGATCCCAGATCCAGATGCTGTCCACACCCAGCTGGTCGAAGGTCTGCCACGCCTCCCGGATCTGATCGATGGTGGTGTGCTGCGGATGCAGCTGCACGCCAACTTTGAATCGCGCCATCCCGCCTACGTTATCGGATCTGGTGTCGCCGCTAGACGCTGAAGATTTCGACCCGGTCCTGCTCGATCCGCACGTGGATGGGCGGCAACGGCGGCAGGTTCGCCATCTCGTACGCGCCGGTCGCCGCACCGCTCTGGTTGAAAGTGGCGCCATGGCACGGGCACTCGAACTGGGTGCGAATACTACTCCAGTTGAGCACGCAGGGCATGTGGGTGCAGAGTGCGGACAGGGCGCGGACCGTGCGTCCATTGCGGATGACGTAGCCCTCCAGCGGCCCGTGGCTGAACCGGACCGGCGTCTGCTCGGGCAGGCTGGCTAGTGCCATCAGCGGCTGCCAGCTGCCGACGTCAGGGACCAGCGGGGTGTTCGACCCTGGCCGCGCGGTCACGCGCTCGATGCCAAGTGTGGCCAGGATCCCAGCGGCCAGACCGCCGGCGGCGGTCAGGAGCAGCGACCGGCGGCTGGGCCGCTTGTCGACGGCCGGGACACCCTGAGCCCTCACCGAATCGGCGATCGCCTGCTGGACCCGGTCGCCAAACTCGCGCGACGGCAGCGTCGCTCCCGGGCGGGCAGCCCGGAGCATGGCGGCGACCCGGCGGGCCTCGAGCGCGTCGTCGTTCTCCAGGGGCGTCCGCTCTGGCCGGCGATCGGCCAGCAGATCCTCGACATACTGGTCCAGCTGTTCGGGATCGTCTTCCATCAGTTGGTGCCCTTTCGGTCCCGCCCAGCGCGGTTCAGCGCCCGGAACTGGAGGACCTTCACGTTTGATTCCGAGAGCCCGAGCTCCCGGGCCGTTTCGCGAATCGAGTAGCCGCGCAGGAACCGGAGCTCCAGCACCCGCCGGTAGTTCTCCGGCAGCGTCGAGAGGAGAGTTTCGACCCGCCCGACCGCCTCATGGTTCTCGGGTGCCTGCCCCTCCCGCTGGATGTCGTCCTCCAGCTCCCGGGTCGCTTCCGCATAGAACTCTCGCCAGTGGTCGGCCAGGGTGGTTTGGGCCACCCGGTACAGCCAAGCGCGCAGCTCGGCGGTCGAGACGTCGCTGCGCATGCTGCCGATGGCCTTCGTAAACACGGCCGACGTCAGGTCCTCCGCGTCAGCCCGGTTGCCGACGCGACTGTAGAGGTACTGGTAAATGGCGGTGACATGGCTCTGGTAGGCCCAGATAAGGTGCTCCGGGTCCACCCGTCCAGCCACCGACGGGCGCCGGAGCGCAAGGATCCGCCGGCGGTCAGGGGCCGGATCACCTTGTGTCACCTCTTCGGGCATTCCTTCCCTGTTTTGGTACGGAGGCCGGTTACGGCGCATGAACGGCGGGATGGAATTCAAGTTCAGAACCCGCGGTTATCATGACAGAGGGTCGCAATGGGTGAAGATCGGCATTACGACGTCGTCATCGTCGGCGGCGGGCCGGCGGGGCTGACGGCTGCCCTCTACGCGGGACGGGCGCGGGTCAACACCGTGCTCCTGGAGCGGGGCGTCCCGGGCGGCCAGCTGCTCAACACCGAGGCCATCGAGGACTACCCCGGGTTTGACCGGATCACCGGGGCCGAGCTGGCCCAGCGGATGGCGGACCAGGCCGTGAAGTTCGGCGTCGGCATCGAGGTCGCCAACGTGACCGCCATTCGCACCCAAGGCGACCACAAGGTGGTGGAGACGGACAACGGGACCTACCAGGCCGACTTCGTGATCCTCAGCGCCGGCGGTTCGCCGAAGCGCCTGGGCATCCCGGGGGAGGCCGAATACCAAGGAAAAGGGGTTTCCCAGTGCGCCGTTTGCGACGGGGCGTTCTTCAAGAATGAGGAGGTCGCCGTGGTGGGCGGGGGGGACGCGGCCATCGAGGAGGGAACCTTCCTCACCCGGTACGCCACGAAGGTGTACATCATCCATCGCCGCCACGAGTTCCGGGCCCAGGCCATCCTGGTGGAGGCCGCCCGCCAGAATCCCAAGATCGAGTTCGTCCTGGACACGGTAGTGGAGGAGATCAAGGGCAGTGATCTGGGCGTCACCGAGATGGTGCTCAAGCACGCCGAATCGGGTGAGCGGCGCTCGCTCAAGGTGGGGGCAGCCTTTATCTTCATCGGTTTCCTTCCCAACACGGAGTTCTTCAAGGAGCCTGACCACCTGGAGCATGACCAGCTCGGGTTCCTCATCACCGACAACGACATGCAGACCTCGGTCCCCGGCGTCTACGCCGTCGGCGACGTGCGGTCGCAGCTCACCCGGCAGATCACCACGGCGGTGGGCGACGCCACCACCGCGGTCATCCACGCCGTGAAACAGCTGGAGACCAAGCAGCACCACCCCACCACCGTCCCGGTGGACGCGTGGGGCGAGGCCAAGAAGCTCGCCGGCGGCTAACCGGCGCACCGTTCTGCGGATCGTCAGCCTGGCCGGCCTCACCGGCCTCTCGCTGGCGCTTCGTCTCTGGAACATCGGGTTTGGGCTGCCGGCCATCTACCGGCCCGATGAGGACGTGGTGGTGGGCCGGGCCATGGGCATCCTCCACGGCACCGTGGATCCCCACTTTGCCAATTGGCCGCACGCTCACTTCTATTTGAGCGCGGCCTGGCTCGCCGTGACCACGCCCCTGCGCGCGCTGGGCACCGAACCGGTGGTCGATTACCTGGCGGTGCGGGTGCTGACGGCCATCCTGGGCACGCTCACAGTGCTGGTGGTCTTGGAGATGGGGCGGCGGGCCTTCGACGTCCGCGCGGGCGTCTTCGCGGCCACCGCCATGGCCGTGGCCTTTCTGAGCGTCCGCGACAGCCACTTCGCCACTATCGATGTCCCCCTTACCCTGTTCTGCGCCCTGACTCTGCTGGCGGTGCTGCGCCTGGCCCAAGCACCGACCGCCATCCCTTCAATCTCCCTCACCTCCGCGCCAAGGGCTTCAATCTCCCTCCCCCTCAGGGGGAGGGCAGGGTGGGGATATCTCCTACCCGGAGCGCTCCTTGGTCTCGCCACCGGCATCAAATACACGGGCGCGTTCCTGGTCGCCTCGATCTTCGTGGGCCTGCGGCGCCGCCTCGCCCTGACCCTGTTGATCGGCCTGGCCGTCTTCGTGCTCAGCTCACCATTTCTGGTGCTGGAGCCGGGAGTTTTCGCCCACGGGCTGAGCTCCATCACTCAGCGCCTCGCCCAGCCCGGCGCTGGGGAGATCGGCTGGATCCACCTGGTGCGGGTGGCGCTGTGGCTGGGTCTGGGTCCGGTCCTCTTCCTGCTGGCCCTGGCCGGCGTAATGGTGGCTCTGTGGCGACGAACCCGGGCTGATTGGATCCTCCTCAGCTTCGTGGTTACCACGTATGTCGTGCTGGGGGCGGGCTCATCCGTCTTCGTGCGCTATGCCGACCCGCTCCTTCCGCCCCTGCTGGTGCTCGCCGGGCGCGCGGTCAGCGAGGTTCTACGCATGACGGTGCAGCGCCGCGTCGAAATCGCGACGGCCATCGCGGTGCTGGTGATTGGCGTCTCCTCGCTGCCGCACGACGTGACCTTTGACCTGCTGATCGGCCGGACCGATACGCGAACGCAGGCATTCGAATGGCTGGCCTCCCACACGCAGCCGGGCGACCGGGTGGCGGCCGGCTACTTTCCGGGGCCGGCCCACGACGTGGCCCTGGTGGCCAGCGGCCGGCACAGCCACGAAGCCACCACCGCGTACGTGGCAGGCTTCTTGCAGAACCGGCCGGAGGATCGGTACGGCGTGCACGAGCTCACCGTGGACGAGCTGGCGCGCGGCGACCTGGCCGCCTTGCAGGCCGATGGGGTCCAGCTCGTCGTGATCACGCCCCTGCTCCCCCAGGACGATTGCGCAGGGCCGTCCACCCTGGAGCAGCAGCTGCGCGGGCTGGGCCCGCCGGTCGCCGTCTTCCTGCCGGCCGCGGACCCGTGTTCGGGGTCGGTCTTTGACCCACTCGACGCCTACTTTGTCCCGCTCGCCGGCTACCAGGGGTGGGTCCGGCCCGGACCGCCGATCCGCATTTACAAGCTCGGGTAGCGCTGTCATATAGTGGGGGCGAATGAACCTCATCGGGCTCATCCGGGAGCGTGCCCGCAACTATCGGTGCGTCAACTGCGCCCAGACCCTGGGCGATTGCGAAGTGCGGCTCCTCTCTCAGAAAGACGCGCACTGCACCGTGGAAGTCACCTGCGGGAACTGTGGATTCACGTTCATCGCGGTGCTTCTGCTGAAGCCGAAGACGCACCCGGACGGCCTCCCCAAGCACGCGCAGGAACCGATCAGCTCCGACGACCTGCTGGACGTCCACGAGCGGCTCAAGGAGTTCGACGGCTCGTTCACCGAGCTGCTCCAACCTCGCGCCCGCAGAAACTAACTCCGTTCGTCTCCCTCCGTCTCCCTCTCCTTCAGGGGAGGGTCAGGGCGGGGGTGGTGAATCGCCTCGCTAGAACTGCCACCTAGAATGGTGACGACGTGATCTACCTCGACCATTCGGCCACCACCCCGCTCGACCCCGAAGTCCTGGACGCGATGCTCCCCTACCTCCGGGACAATTTCGGCAATGCGTCCAGCGTTTACGGCCTGGGCCAGGCCGCCCGGCGGGCGGTCGACCAGGCGCGGGACGAGGTCGCCGCGTACTTCGGGGTGCAGGCGCGGGAGGTGGTCTTCACCTCCGGTGGCACCGAAGGCGACAACTTTGCCTGGCGCGGCATCGCCGTGCGCAATGCCGACCGCGGCCGCCACCTGATCACCTCGACGGTGGAGCACGACGCCGTGCTCCGGTCGGCGGAAGCGCTGGAGACGGAAGGCTTCGAGGTGACAAGGCTTCCGGTCGACCGGCAGGGGATGGTGGATCCCGACGATCTGCAGCGGGCCCTGCGGCCCGACACCACCCTGGTCAGCATCATGCATGCCAACAACGAGATCGGCACCATCGAGCCGATCGAGGAGCTGGTGGCAGTCACCCGCTCCCACAGCACCGCCTACTTCCATACCGATGCCGTCCAGTCGACCGGCAAGATCCCCACCGACTTCAACACGTTGGGAGTGGACCTGCTGGCCATGTCGGCGCACAAGCTGCACGGCCCTAAGGGCACCGGCTGCCTGCTCATCCGCAGCGGGGTGCGCATCCAGCCGCAGATCCTGGGCGGCGGGCACGAGCGCAACCGGCGGGCGGGAACCGAGAACGTGGCCGGCATCGTGGGCCTGGCTCGGGCGCTGGCGATTGCCCACCGCGACTTCGACCACAACACGGCCCACCTGCGCCGCTTGCGCGACCGGCTGATCTCCGGCGTACTGGATCGGATCCCGGGCAGCCGGCTGACGGGGCATCCGACCAACCGGCTTCCCCATCACGCCAGCTTCCTCTTCGATGGGGTGGAGGGCGAGTCCTTGCTGTTGCAGCTGGACATGCAGGGCGTGGCTGGGTCCTCGGGATCGGCTTGCACCTCCGGGTCGGTGGAGCCCAGCCACGTGATCCTGGCCCTCGGCTATCCGCGAGAGCGGGCCGTCGGCAGCCTGCGCCTCTCGGTGGGCAAAGAGAACCGCGACGACGAGGTCGAGACCGTGCTGGCGAACCTCCCGGGCATGGTCGCCCGCCTGCGCGCCATGGCCCCCATCTCTGCGGCCTGAGCCGGCCATGCCCGAGCGCCTCTACAGCGTGGACGAGGCGAACGCCCTACTGCCCCAGGTGCAGCCCGTCCTGGAGCGCATCCGGCAGACGGAGGCGGTGATCGCCAAGGACAGCGGCCTGGCCGCGGTCCGCGAGAAGGCGTCCCAGAACGGCGGCGGCACGCCCACGGTGAAAACCCTGGCCGCCTCCCGTCAGCTGCAGAAGGACCTGGCCCAGATCGCCGAGTGGGGCATCATCCTGCGCGACCCGTCGATCGGGCTGATCGATTTCCTCCATGAGCGCAAGGGGAAGACCGTCTGCCTCTGCTGGAAGCTGGGCGAGCCGCGGGTCGAGTGGTGGCACCCGATCGAGACGGGCATCGCCGGCCGCACGCACCTTTAGCCGAACTCAATCAGTCGATGCCGGCGAGCTGGACTTCGGTCCAGTGCGCGCCCCCGTCGTCCGTTTCCAGCAGAGCGAATTTCGGCGGGGTCCCCTGGATGTGCAAGTTGAATGGACCCTTGCTTCCCGCAGCCCCGACCGCCAACAGAGCCAGTCTTCCTCCCGACCAGTCCTTAAGGGAAATCCAGCCTTGCCGAAGATCCCGCATCTGTAGCAGGCTGGGTCCCCAGCCTGCGGGAAGCTGCGGAAGGGGACGATTAGCAGACCATGAGACTCCGGCATCGGTGCTGGTCGAAATCCCGTTGGCTCCCCTGGCAATCCAGTGCCGGTCATCGATGAAGCTAACGGCCCCGTCAACCATGATGCGACGTGGCGGCGACCACGTCTGCCCGCCGTCACCGGTCACAGAAACGTACGTGCCAAACGGCTGGAAGCAAGTCGTTGTCATCCCCGACGGCGCTGGAGACGGGCACGCGATGGAAGACGAAGACGTCACGGTTACCAGCACCATCCCGACGTGCTCGTTGAAAAGAGTTGGGAGGCCCATGATGATCCGCGACCCAGGCACACCGACTCCTGCGGCTGGACGATTCTCGAGCCCCCAGGTTCGCCCGCCATCTCTGGTGCCATACAGGGCGCCGCCCGCGTTCCGGCTGGGAGAATTGATGATCCAGCCTACGGTCGGGCTCACAAACTTCAGCTCCGGCTTGACTTCGGACCCGACGAGGGCTGGACTGGTCTCCGAGCTGGCAACGCTGGTCCAGTGCCGCCCCCCGTCGATAGTCTGGTAAAGGAATCCTTCGCTCATCCACAGCCACCCGTGCTCGGCGTCAATGAAGTCGACGGACATCAGGCTGCCGGAGTCCGGTGGCGCCGCTCGCATGTCCCAGTGTTCCCCACCGTCGGTTGTCATCCAGATGGCAGGTGGGAAGGTGAACCCCAGGCCGTTCTGTTGGCCAGCAATTATTGCGACTGAGGCGTCGAGAAAGAGCGCCGGCGTTCCAGGGCCCAGGCCGTCAACCTCGAGCAGGTGCTCCCAGTGTTTGCCGCCGTCGGACGTCTTCGCCACCACGGTCCGGCCGTCAGAGCGGAATGCCGAAACCCAGCCAACCTGAGCAGACACGAATCGATAGGCCAGAAACCCCTCCTGTGCGGAAGGAAGACTCACCGCAGCCTGGGAGGTGACCGCCGGCTGAACCGGACGGTGCCCTACGTGGGCAAACCGGATGACTCCGACGACGACTCCGGCCAGCAGAACGGCGGCGACACCCGCCACCGCCTGCCAGCGCTTGGAGGCAGGAGCTGACTCGTCGAGCCTCATCATGGTCCGCGGCAGGAGCCACGAGCTCGGAAGGTTATCAACCTGCAGGGCTTGGTTGAGCTCTTCTCTGATCCCCATCAGGCATCCTCGGAAGCGGGCAAGGCCAGCCTCAGCCGGCGCAGGCCGCGGTTGATGCGCGACTTGACCCCGGCCATCGAGATCCCCAGCGAGACCGCCACCTGGTCGAGCGGCAGATCCAAATAGAAGTGCAGGAGAATCGCGGCCCGCTGGTCGCGGGGAAGGCTCTTGAGCGCCTGCCGCAGGTCAGCGCCATGCAGATACTGCGCTTCGGCGCTCACCGTGTCGCCGCCAAAGAGCTCCCCAAAACTCAGCACGCTCCGCCAGCGACTTCTCAGCGATGTCCGGCACTGGTTGGCGACAATGCCGAAGAACCACGGCCCGAAAGGCGCTCCTTCCCGCAGGTTTCCGAGGTGGCGCCACGCCTTCAGGCCGGCTTCCTGGACCACGTCTTCCGCCTCCTCACGGTCCTGGACCATCCCAAAGGCGAAGCGGGCAGCCGGTGCGATCAGGGGCTGCAGCAGCTCCTCGAAGGCCCGCTTGTCTCCCGCCCGGGCTCGATCGACCAGGTCGAGGGCGCTCCCGTCGATCATCCATTGTCACTCTCAATACGCAACCAAGGCGAGTCATGGTTGCAGGTTCGTAATCTTCTTCCGCTTCTCCTCCCCCCTTGCGGGGGAGGGTAGGGTGGGGGGTCTCGGTGCCTAGAGCACGAGCTCCATCCCGCGGGTGAGCTGGAAGCCAAACTCTTCGTAGAGCGGCTGGCCCTCGCGGCTCGCTTCCAGGAACAGCCGCTTGACCCCGACCTGGTGCGTATGCGCGATCAGGACATCCAGGAGCTGTCGCGCTAGGCCCCGCCGCCGATATGCCGGCAGCGTGTACATATTGGTTACATAGCCGTCGAGCCCAGCCGCGTTGCCCGGATAGGGTGGGCGGTCGAGCACCGTGAGCCCGCTGGCAGACACTACCGCGCCGGCGTCCTCGGCGACCCAGGCCAGAAACGATCCGTCGGCGAGATGCGTCCGCAGCCAGGCCCGTAGGGCGCCCTCATAACGATCGTCGTCCGCCTCCAGCAGCTGGATTCGCAGGCTGACCAACGCCTCGATGTCGTCGAGCGTGGCCAGCCGAATGTTCACGATCGATGCTGTCCGATCCAGGCGAAGAACCCTAAGGTGACCAGCACGCCCAGCGCCAGGCCGATGGTGCCCAACACGCGGCCGGTTCTGGCCGGTCCCACGTCCCATCGCTCCGGCTCCCGACCTACGTCTCGTAGCGCGTGGTTGCCCCAGATCAAGGCCAGGATGCCGAACAGGATCCCAACTGGCGAGCAGCCAAAGGTCGCCAGGCTGATGATCCCGAAGGTGAGCGAGGGGGTGGCGTCGGGATGCTGCTGCCGGACCTGGATGGCCTGCCCGCCGGGTCCCGCTTCGGCGGTGGCCAGCTGCTCGAGGGCGGCCAGCGGACCCTGGGCCTCCACCACTGCAGGCAGGACTTTGCGCAACGCGGGCTCGATGCTCTTGGCCAGGGTGGCTCGCCGCTGCGCATCCAGGCCGGCGCGGCGGCTGGCATAGGCGATCACGAAGCGCTTCAGGTCTGGCTCGAGCTGGAGCGACGGCTCCGGTGCCGGCGCCGGCGTCGCAGGGGTGGAACCCGGACTGCTTGGGACGACGGGCTGCCCCCAGATGGAGCTGGCGGCGGGAGTGACGGTCGGCGGTGGCACCGCGTAGGCGAGGTCCCGAAGGTTCACCGCGCCTTGCTCGCGGACCACGACGGTCCCGGCCGCCAGGTCTCCGAGCCGCTTGCCGCGGCCGTTGATGAACAGCGTGATCAGTCCCACCCCGTAGTACACCGGCAGGAAATCCACGACCCTTACTAGGTTGCGGATCAACGCCTGGCTGAAGGTGATGGGCTGACCCTGGTCGCCCACCACCCGCAGGCGCAGGGCGCGCTTGCCCGGCGTCTGGCCGCCGAACATGGCCTCCGCGATCAGGAAGTAGAAGAAGACGATCACGAAGGAGGCCAGCCCGACCAGCAGCAGGGTCAGGTCGCGGTCATTGGTGGCGGCGCCCAGCACGAAGACGACGATGACCACCGCCACCAGGATGACCGTAAGGATCAGCTGGTCGATCAGCTGCGCCAGAAACCGGCTGCCAGGTCCGGCCACCGGGTACTGGAAGGCGACACGCTCGGGCGTGGACACCACCAGATCGGCGTTGGGATCGTAGGGCTGCACCGGCAATAACATTGTCGGCGATCACGTCATGATTTCAGCGTGAGACCGGAGCAGTTCGTCACCCGCCGCAAGCCCGAATGGGAGCGGCTGGAGTCGCTGGTGCGACGGACCACCGCCGGCCACCTGGCGGTGTTGCGGCCGAGCGAGGTACTGGCGCTAGCAGCGCTCTACCGGCGCGCCACCGCCGACCTGGCCCGCGCCCAGCGCGACTGGCCGGGCGAGCCGGTGGCCGCCTACCTGAACGGGTTGGTGGCGCGCGGCCACGGCGCCGTCTACCGCCAGGGCGGCAATGTGGCCGTCCGGCTGCGCACCTTCTACACCCGAACGCTGCCGCAAACCTATCGCGGCGCGGCGCCCTACCTGCTGGCGGCCGGCGCCCTGCTCTTCATCCCCATGCTGGTCGCCTTCTTCGTGGTCTGGAACGATCCCACACTGGCCAACGCTCTGGCGCCGCCCCAAATCATCGAGGGGGTGCACCAGCACCGGATCTGGACCAACATCCCGGAGAACGTCCGCGCCCAGGCGTCCGGCGTGATCATGACCAACAACATCAAGGTGGCGGTGCTGGCCTTCGCGTTCGGGGCGCTGGCCGGCGTGCCGACGGTGTACGTGCTGATGGGCAATGGCATCAGCGTGGGCGGCCTGCTGGGACTGACGCAGGCCTATGGCTTGAGCGGCAGTTTAGTGGGCTTCATGGTTGGCCATGGCGTGCTCGAGCTCTCCATCATCGTGGCAGCCGGCGCATCCGGGTTGATGATGGGCTGGGCGATGATCGCTCCCGGCGTCTATCGGCGCTGGGACGCGGTGGTGCTGGCCACCCGGCGCTCGGTGGTCATCCTCGCCGGCCTGACCCCGCTGCTGGTGGTCGCCGCCGTGATCGAGGGAAACCTGAGCCCGTCAGCTGCGCCGCTGGGGGTGAAGCTAGCCGCTGGGCTCGCCACCGGGGTGCTGCTCTACGGGTACCTGCTTCTGGCCGGCCGGCCATGAGCGTTTGGCCGCGTCCGCGGGATCCTGCGGTCCGCCAATCGACCCGCCCCAGGCCGGCGGGTCACTCGCGGGGAAGGACTCTTCAACCGTCTCGTCCCATGGGTCCTCCGGTTCGTCACCCAAGCCTCGAGTATGCGCTCGGCTACAGCAGCGCGCGTTCCTTGAGCTCCAGGTAGCGTTCCACCAGCGATGGGCTGAGCGTCCCGGCCGTGACGTCCAGCCCCAGGACCCCGCCGCGGTGCAGCACCTCGAAACTCTGGCGGCGGGCGGCCAGCAGCTCCTCGGCGGCAGCCCACTCGTAGGCCCGGCCGGGCGTGCTGATGGGCGCGTCGCGCGCCGCCAGCACCTCGGGGTCCGCCATCGCCACCACCAGCACCAGGTGCCGCGTCCCCAGCCGGAGCGCGTGGGCGACCAGGTCGCGGGAGGCCTCGGGGTCCAGGACGTCGGTGAGCACCACTACCAGCGACCGCCGGCTCACCCGGTGCGCCAGGTAGGTGAACGCCTCGGCAAAGTCCGGCTCCGTGTACTCGGGCTGGACCTCATAGAGCATCCGGTTCAGCCGGCTGATCTGGGCCGGTCCGCGCTGAGGTGGGGCAAACCGGCGCACTCCGTCACTGAAGGTCATCATGCCCACCCGGTCGCCCTGGCTCTGCGCTACCCAGGCCAGCAGCAGCGCCGCGTTGACGGCGTGGTCGAGCTTGGTGAGCACCCCCGCCGGGGCCGTCATCAAGCGCCCGCAATCCAGGGCGATGATGGCCTGCTGCCCGCGCTCGGCCTCCACCTCGATGGTGACCGGCTGGTCCCGCCGGGCGGTGGCCTTCCAGTTGATGCGGCGCACGTCGTCGCCGGCCTGGTAGTCGCGCAGGCCGGCGAAGGCCGTGGCGGTACCGGGTGGCCGGGCCCGACGCTGGCCGGGCAGG
This sequence comes from Chloroflexota bacterium, assembly GCA_005880615.1. Taxonomy (GTDB): domain Bacteria; phylum Chloroflexota; class Dormibacteria; order CF-121; family CF-121; genus CF-121. The sequence continues at coordinate 2,767 of VBID01000149.1, read as the reverse complement.
ATCCGGACGCCGCGCCGCAGGGTGAGCTGGTAGCGGCGAACGGCGTGCACGTCCGGGTACACGGCCGCCGCGGCGGACAGGGGGATGCGGACCTGCCGGATCCAGAAGCCACGAGGGCGCCACACCCGCACGTCAACCGGCCCGAAAGCAAAGGCCCCGCGATGCGGCGGTTGGGCCGTGTATCCCACCTGGAGGACACCGGTGGCGTCAAAGCGGCCCGGCATCTCGCGCGGGGTCGCGTTGAGGGCCAGGGGGGCGTGATCAGCAACGGCAGCGTCCAGGCCGGCGGCCTGCGGATTCGACACGGTGACCTGAACCGGCTGCTTCAGCCCCAGCGCGAACGGTTGGGGGAGAATCCGGCGAGCGGTGAAGCCACGCCGCCTCGGAAGCCGGAGCGCCTCCCGGACCAGCAGGACCAGCAGCACCACGTGATAGCCGACGACCGCCAGCCAGAGCGCTGAGTTCAGGGCGGCCAGAAGGATGAGGGTTGCGCCAATAAGCAGCGCCACCAGCAATCGCCTCTGGGGAATCATCGCCCTACCGTGGGGGCGTCACCCGCGCGATCACGGCATCCAGCACGCTGTCAGCCGTCTGCCCAGCGACCTCGGCCTCCGGACGCAGCACCAACCGGTGGCGGAAGGTGGGCCGCAGCAATCCCTTCACGTCGTCGGGCGTCACATAGTCCCGACCCTCGAAGGCGGCCGCGGCCTTCGAGGCCAGTAGCAGCAGCACCTCGCCCCGCGGGCTGGCTCCCAGCGACAGCTCGGGAGCCTGGCGGGTGGACACGGCCAGCTCGATGATGTACCGCAGGATCTTGTCGTCGACCGTCACCCGGGTGACCTCCTCCCGCGCAGCGGTGATGGCCGCGGCATCGAGCACCGGCTCGACGCCCGCCCGGACCGGGTCCTTCAGCTCGATCCCGCGGTTCCAGCGCCCGAGCATGTCCAGCTCTTGGTCCGGGGTGGGATAGGCCATGGCCACCTTGAAGAGGAAGCGGTCCTGCTGCGCTTCGGGCAATGGATACGTGCCCTCGTACTCGATGGGGTTTTGGGTGGCAAGGACGAGGAAGGGATCGGGCAGCGGGTGCTGCTCGCCTTCGAGGCTGACCCCGCGCTCCTCCATGGCTTCCAGCAGGGCCGCCTGCACCTTGGCCGGGGCACGGTTGATTTCGTCCGCCAGCAGCACATTGGTGAACACCGGTCCCCGGCGGATGCGAAACGCCCGGGTTTGCAGGTCGTAGATGGCGGTGCCCACGATGTCCGACGGCATCAGGTCGGGCGTGAACTGGATACGGCCATACTGCAATGCCAGCAACCGGGCGATGGTCTTGGCCAGCAGGGTCTTGCCCACCCCTGGGACGCCCTCGAGCAGCACGTGGCCGTGGACGACCACCGCCAGGGCACACAGCCGAATGCCGTCGTCCTGCCCGACCATGGTGCGGGCAGCCTCAGATCGAAACTTGGCGAAGAACTCGGCGGCGGTCATGGCGTCTCCTTCTTCTTCGGGTCGGTCGGGTAGGCCAGCTCGTGTAATTCTCGCGATACGGCGAGCACATCGCGGTCGGTCACCGCGGTCGGGATCCGGGATTCGGTTTCGGCCAGGCGCGCGGCCAGCTCGGGGGCTCGCCTGGCCAGCGTCTGTGGGAACCGGCGGTCCTGCACGTCGCGCGCCAGCCCCAGCCGCTCGGCGACCGCGCGTCGCGCTCCGGCCGCCAGCACGTCGAGGCTCACCTGCCGTGCCCCCGCGCGTCGCAGCAGCGATCCGATGGCCGCCGGATATTCCGCGGTCGAGCGGTCGCGCGAGCCCGAGATCGGTACCCGCGGCCCGAAGGCCCGACCACGCAGGGCGAGCCCCACGAAGACCACGAAGGCCGCCCACCCCAGCGCGGCGCCCCACGGAGTGGTGAGCCAGTCCGTTTCGCCCGATGCCCCGACCGGCACGTGGTGGTACTCATCGAACGCGATGGGCCCCGAGGTCAGCCCCAGCAGGTCCGCCGCAAACCGGCCGTTGTCGCTCTTGTCGAGGTAGCCGTTGCACAGCGGCAGGGGATCGGCCAGCGCCACGATCCGGCCCCGCCCCGCGGCGGCCATCAGTCCGAGCACCGCGTGCGCGTGGTTTCGCAGGATCGCCACCTGCTGGGGATGCAGCTCGAAGGGCACGGCCACCACGAACCCACTCAACTGGTGCACGCCGGCCAGCAGCGGGCCCGTGGCATCCTCTTCCGCCGCCACCGGGCCCTGTCCCCGGGACAGGTCGAGGGCGCTTTCCACGCTGGCGTCGGGTGCCTCGCTGGCATAGACCAGCACGCCGCCGGCTTCCACCCAGTGCGAGATCGACTGGGCCTCATCGGCGGTGACCGCCCGCACCGGGGTGAACAGGAAGAGCAGGCTAGCGTCTTCGGGAATGGTGAAGGTGGTCTCCACCAGCTCGGTCCGATGGCCGAGCGCTTCCGCGTAGAGGCGTAGCGCCGAGGTCCCATTGGCGGCGTCGCTGGTCGACCGGTGATCGGGGGAGCTGGCCCGCGAGCCCGGATGCTCCAGCGCCACCAGGACCACCACCACGATGACCAGGGCCAGCAGGCCCAGCCACGTGCCGCGATCTCTCATGACCTGGCCGCCCGGTAGGGCGCCGCCGCCGTGGCCGCCCCAGCGTACACCTCGGCGTCGGGCGGGCGATGACCGTAGACCGCCGCTTCGAAGGGGAGCAGCAGCGGCCCCAGTGCGTCCGGACGATCGGCCCGCCGAAACAGCTCTCGCACCGTAAGCGG
>VBID01000039.1 GCA_005880615.1 Chloroflexota bacterium | reverse complement strand
ACCTGCGCCGCTCGGCGGGGGCTGCCGGTCCCGATCCGGGAACCGGCCGGCAGGTCGCGCAACCCCTGACCGGTCCGCGTGATCAGGACATCGCGGGCATCCGCCCGCGGCAGGAAAGCGGCCAGCACCAGCGGCGGCGCCATCAGCGTGGGCAGGTCCTTGGCCGAGTGCACCGCCAGGTCGGCACGGCCATCGAGCAGCGCCTGCTCCAGCTCCTTCACGAAGACGCCTTCCTGCTGCACCTCGGTCAGCGCGACGGTCTGCGCGCGATCCCCGCAGGTCTCGATTGGCGTCAGCTCGAAGACTTCCCGCGGATGCAGCCGGTGCAGGGCGTCGGCAGCCATGCGAGCCTGCACGAGCGCCAGCGCGCTCCCTCGGGTCGCCAGCCGGATCATTCCGGGTCGGTCAGGTCGAAGGCGTCTTGCAGGACCGCGGCATCCACGCTGGGTGTGGGCGTCTCCCGCAGGTGGCGAATGGGCGAGTGCAGCAGCTTGGCCGTCAATCCCTCCGCCAGCCCGTGCAGGGCTTTGCGGGTGGCGGCATCGGCCATGGGCAGGTGCGACAGGGCGCGGTCGACCTCGTCGTCGCGGATCCGCTCCGCCCGCCGGACGAGCGCGCCGATCAGGGGGCCGGCCTGGCGCGCCTGCAAGCCGGCGCGGGTTCGGGCCAGCTCCTCTTCGACGATTCGTTCCGCCGCCGGCGCCGCCGCCGCGCGGTCCCGCAGGTTCCGTTCCGCCACTACACGCAGGTCGTCGATGTTGGCCAGCGAGACCCCCGGGACGCTGCTGGCGTCCGGGTGGACATCACGGGGGACGGCGATGTCCACGATCACCAGCGGGCGGCCGCCGCGCAGCGCCTGGAACCGCTCGATGCGGTCTCGGTCGAAGAGCACGTAGGGCGCGCTGCTCGAAGTCAGGATCACGTCGACCTCGGGGACCACCGATTCCAGCGCCGTGAAGTCGATGGCTTCCACCCCCAGCGGCCGGGCAAACTCATCGGCCCGCTGCAGGGTGCGGGAGGCCAGGTGCACGTGGCGGATGCCCTGGTTCCGGAAGAGGCGGACGGCGATCTCGCTCATGGCCCCGGCGCCCACCAGCAGGACGCTGCGGCCGGCAAGATCACCTAGGATCTCGCGGGCGCGCATCACGGCCACGTGGCTGACCGACACCGCGCTCCGGCCGAGCTCGGTCTGGTCCCGCACCCGCTTGCCGGCCCGGATCGCGCCACGCAGGATGACGTGCAGGGTGGCGTCCAGCGTTCCGGCTTTTTGCGCCTGGTCGAGTGCCTGCTTCAGCTGGCCCAGCACCTGCCCCTCGCCCAGCACCATCGAGTCGAGGCCGGCCGCCACGCGGAAGAGATGCCCCATGGCCTGGCCGTCGGCCAGGTGATAGGCGTAGCGGCGCCAGGTCTCGAAGGGCAGTTGATGGGGCCATTCGCCGAACGCCCGCAGCAGCCGGTCGTCGGCCGCGGCGTTGGCCGAGACGGCATAGAGCTCGGTGCGGTTGCAGGTGGAGAGCAGCGCGCCGGCGTCGAGCAGGTCCCTGTCCGCCAGTCGCTGCAGGCACTCCCCCACGCTGGCATCCGGGATGGACGCCTGCTCGCGCACCTCGAGGGGAGCGGTCCGGTGACTCAGGCCGACCAGGACGAAATGCGTCTCAGACACCGCGGACCGACGCTACCACACCGGGCGGCTCATCCGGCGGGCTGAGCCCGAATCCGGGCTCAATTTCGGCGGCGGACGACGTAATGAGTCAGTTCCTCCAGCGCGTCCTTGTAGCTGGACGGTGGGAACACCTCCAGCGCCGCGCGGGCCTGCTCGCCGAACCGGCGGGCGACCTCGTACGACTCGTCGATGGCTCGTGAGTGGCGGACGATGGAGACCACCTCGGCGTAGTCGGCGTCACGCAGAACGGGCCGGTCCAGCACCCGCCGCAGCCTGCCATCGACGCCCGGGTCCTGGAGGGCCAGCATCAGGGGCAGGGTGACGGTCCCTTCCTTGAGGTCATTGCCGACCGGCTTGCCGACTTCCGCTTCCGTGGCCAGGTAGTCCAGCACGTCGTCCGCGATCTGGAATGCCATCCCGAGCAGGTGGCCGTAGCGCTCCAACGCCGCCACCGCCTCCTTCGGCTGGTCGCTGGTCACTGCGCCACAGAAGGTGGAGGTCGCCATCAGGACCGCGGTCTTCCGCCCGATCTTGGCGTAATACTCCTCCTCGGTCTGCTCGTACTTGCGCTGAGTGGTGAACTGGAGCATCTCCCCGTAGCAGATCGTCATCACGGCCTGCGAGAGGCGGACGTCGATATTGGGATCCCCGACCTGGGCCATCAGATTGGCGGCCTTGGCGAAGTAATAGTCGCCGATGATGACCGCCGGGCCGGGACCCAGCACCTCGTGGATGGTGGGGAGTCCGCGCCGGGTGGGCGCATGGTCGATCAGGTCGTCGTGGATGAGGGTGGCATTGTGGATGAACTCGATCGCCATGGCCGTGCTGAAGACATCCTCGATGCGGGGCTGGCCCAGGTGGGCGGCCAGGATGACCAGCGCCGGCCGGATCCGTTTGCCGCCGGCATCCAGGATTTGCTGCATGGCGTCGGCCAGGGGACCCATGTCGGCGCGGACCACCGCGTGCAGGCGTCGCTCGAAGTCATCGAGCTCAACCTGGACCGGGGCGAGGAAATCCGTGCGGGTCACACTCATGCGCTCGCCTAACCCTATCGTAGGGAGCCCACTGGGGCAATTCCTATCCAGCGGTGGCCCGATTGTGGCGGGCTCGACGCGGCCGAGCTCGTAACGTTAGCCGACCGCCTCGCGCGACCCCATCTGCTCCACCAGCTCCAGGCTCACCGTTTGGATCGGGGGGAGGGCATTTTCGAACAGGATGTGGGCCGTTTGCAGGAACTGGTCGGGCGACCCGGTGACGTAGATCTGGTGCCGGGCTGGCTCGTTGGCGGCGGCCAGCCCGTTGGCGGCCAGCACCCGGGCCACCCGCGCGGCCGTGGTGTGGGCCGAGTCGACGATGGTCATCTTGCCCTCGGTCACTTTCTGGATCAGGGGACGCAGCAGCGGGTAATGGGTGCAACCCAGGATGAGCGTGTCGGGTGCGTACTCGATGATCTCGGCCAGCGTCGCGCGGAGGGCGGCTTCGGCCTCGGGCGATTGGGCCTGGCCGCGCTCGACCAGCTCCACCAGGCCAGGCGCCGCCAGCGGCAGCACGCCGATGGTGGGGTTGGCCTCCTTGATAGCGTGCAGGTATTCCCCGCTCTGCTTGGTCCCTTCCGTGGAGATAACGGCGATCTTCTTGTTGCGGGTGGCCTGGACGGCCGCCTGGGCGCCGGGCGTGATCACCCCCACGATCGGGATGTCGAAGGTCTCCCGGGCGGCGTTGAGGGCCGCCGCGGTGGCCGTGTTGCAGGCGATCACCACCAGCTTTACATCGAGCTCTTCCAGGAAGCGGATGATGCGTAGCGAGAACTGCCGGACCTGCCCCTGGAAGCGCGGGCCATAGGGGAAATGGCCGAGATCGGCGAAGTAGATGGTGGACTCGGCCGGCAGCTGCCGCTGTAGCTCGCGCAGCACGGTCAACCCGCCGACGCCCGAGTCGAAGACGCCGATGGGCCGGGGGTCACTCACTGGAGACTCATGTTACCGAGCCGTGATACCCTGCGCCGCCAGCCCTGGCCCGCCAGTCAGTTACACGCGGCCGCAGGGACCTTCAAGTGGGTCACAAAGTCCCGCAGGCATCGCCACGGCGGCCAGTTATACGCGCCGGATGAAGCCTCACGTGCGCCGCGGCCGTAAGGCCCGGGAGAAGCGGATCGAGCGGGCCGCCGCCCGCAAAACCGGCCAACAGCAGGCGGCGTAGGCCCGGACTCCGGTTAAACCGGGGCGCCCCGCTGGGAACCCGGTGCCGATCGCCACTCTCGCCACTTCCCCACGTCGAGGGCAATGACCAGCGCGTTGGCCGCCAGCGGCATGGCGACGTATTGCGGGTACTTGCGCCGGAGCGCGGCGATGGCCCGGCCATGCTCGGCCCCCCGCTCGAGCAACCGTACCGGGCCTTCGAGCAGGACGAACCAGAGCCGGCGCCAGTCCTCTTCATAGTGATCGACCAGGACGGCCGCCCGCGGATTGGCGCGCAGGTAGCGCACTCGGCGTAGCTGCTCGGGCGGCACGCGCTTGGGCTTGGCGTCGATGGCCGAGTAGAGGCGGTCGCCGACCAGCGCAAAGCTAATGGGAACCACCGCCGGCTTGCCCCGATGGGCGGTCGCCAGGTGCGCCACCCGCATGGCGCCGACTCGCGCGCGAAGGTTGGGTGGCAGCACGCCTTCCATAATCGTCGAATGGCCTTGCTCCTGCGGGAGGATGATGTGCGCCAGCTGATCACCGTCCCCGAGGCGATCGACGTGCTGGACGCTGCCTTCCGCGACTGGGCCGGCGGGCGCGCCGAGAATCAGCCTCGGCGCCGCGTGGCCGGTGGCGTCGTGCTGGCCACCATGAGCGCCGCGCTTCCAACGCGGGGCCTCGTCGGTCTCAAGGCATATACCGCTCACCCGCGAGGCGCCACGTTCTGGATCCAGCTCTTTGACGCCGGCTCGGGCGAGCTGGTCGCGATCGTGCACGGCGACCATCTGGGGCGCCTTCGCACCGGGGCCGCCTCGGGTCTGGCGACCCGCTACCTGGCGCGGCCCGATGCCAGCCGGCTGACGATCTTCGGGACCGGGACCCAGGCCCTAACCCAGGTGGTGGCCGTCGCCTCCGTGCGGCCGCTGCAGGAGGTGCGAGTGCTGAGCCGGGATCCCGGCCGGCGGGAGCGATTGTTGTCGGACCTAGCGGCCAACGGGATCCGCGCCATCGCCGGCGGCGACCCACGCGAGGCGGTGGAAGCCGCCGACATCATCACGACCATCACCAGCGCCGGGTCTCCCCTCTTCCCGGGTGCCTGGCTCCGTCCCGGGCAGCACCTGAATGTTGCCGGGTCGAACTGGCCCCAGCGCCGTGAAGTAGATGGCGAGACCGTGTCCCGGGCTGGCCTGGTGGTGGCGGACGACGCCTATGCCGCCCGGCTGGAGGCCGGCGACCTACTCCTGGCCGAGGCCGACGGGATGCTGGACTGGGCCCGGGTCCACTCTCTGCGCGAAGTGATCGCCGGCACCGCGAAGCGCTCCGATCCGCAGGAGATCACGCTCTTCAAGTCGGTCGGCCTGGCCCTGGAAGACATCGCGGTGGGCGCCACGGTGCTGGAGCGGGCTCGCAGCCGCGGCATCGGCGAGTACGTCGACCTATAGGCGGCTCCTATTCGAGGTCAGGGGCCGGAAACGCGTTCTTGTTGACTTTATCTTGATAGTTGGGTTATACGTATTCTTGTGATGGGCGTACGGGAGTGGCTGGCCATGCGGGGCATCGAGCTGCTGGCCGCCATCTGCGTGGCAGGCATCCTGATTGGAGGCGTCGCGGCGGGGGTGCCCTTCCTTCGTAGCCGGATTGCGGAGGTGATCCTGTACAGCGTGGCCTGCGTGGCCGCGGTCCTGCTGCGGTCCGCCCTGGACCTGGTCGCGCAGGGCATCGTCCTGCTCACCCAGACCGGACGGGCGGTGGCCAGGCTGCGGCCTCTCCCGCAGGCTCGGCCAGCAGCCTAGCACCGACTTGACCTGATAGCTGCACTATCAGATTGAAGCGCGGCCGGTGCTACAATCGCGGGACCAGCCGGGCCACTCGCTGAAGGAGGACGACCATGGGATACCTGCGCGGCGTCGTGCACGGGATGATGCTGGGAGCCGCGGCAGCGCTCCTCTATGCCCCCAAGGAAGGGCGGCAGCTACGCCAGGACTTGAGCTCGCGCCTGGAGCACTTGCGGGGCGAGGTGCAGCCCATGCTGGACCAGGCCCAGGGGATGGTGGAAAGCGCTCGACCCAAGGTGCAGGAGACTATCACCAGGGCTCAGGATCAGTTGAGCCGGCGTGGCAAGCAGCCACCGTACCCCGGCGCCGAAGACGCCACGTAACGCGGGGTAACCACCGTGTCCTCCCCTGGGGAGGGGAGGTCTGGGGGGAGGGTTTTGCGGGGGGATTGACCCTCGATTTCCGTTGAACGCTATGTGACCAAACGGAGTCGCGTCGTCATCCTGCCCATCGCGCTGGCGGCCGGGATCGTCGTCATGCTGGTGTTCGGCATCTTCTGGGGCCTGGTCGTGCTCGCCTTCGGGGTGGCTGCGGCCGTGCTGGTTGCCAAGCGGCCGCCGCGGCGAGCGACCGGCTGGGGCGCCGGCTGGAAGCCCGCCATTCAGCACCAGGAATTGCCCCCGCCCCCCCAGGATCCGGAGATGCTGTACGGGGAGCCGCTGGTCGAAACGTTTGCGAGCCACGCCCCTCCCCTGGCCGACCTCGCGCTGCCACCCGCCTTGCGCGGACAACTCGATGGGTTTGCCCTGGGCCGGGCCAAGCGGATCGTCGAGGCGCCGGACCTGCTGACTCACGCGGCGGCGGATAGCGAGTCCTGGCCACAGGTCGAAGAGGCGGTCGCCCGGGCGCTCGCCGTCGCCGAGGCGCACCACGTCGAGGTGGGCGGCGACGGCAAGCCTCGCCTGGTCCAGGCCCTGGCGCTGTGCGCGACCCAGGGCGTGCTGCTGGCGGAGTGGCGCCAGCTGGAAGACGGCGCCACAGTCTGGGATGGATCCGCCGCCAGGGTCCGGCTGTCGGACGCCTACGCCATCCTTCGAATCGCGGAAGCCAGTCAACGCCGCCTTCTTCCCGACCTGTTTGCCGGGGTGCTCCGGCGGGGGGCCGAGTTCGAGCTGAGCCTCCTGGTTCCGTATGCGATCGCCCAGGGGTTCTACCTGCGCTTGCACGGCAATCCGCCCCGGGTCGCTGCCGCCTAGGAGAAAAATGCCGGGACCGGGAGTCGAACCCGGACGCCCTTTCGGGCTGGCGATTTTAAGTCGCCTACGGCTACCAATTACGTCATCCCGGCCGAGACGTATCTTAGTTGTCGCTCGAACCGTTCCCTCACCTCCCCCGGATAGCGGAGGAGGATTTAGCAGTAGGATTGCGGGAGGAGAAGGGGGACGTGGCTACCAACCCGACCCGCGCCGCGCCACCCTCACCGGCACGCCGGCCGTTCTGGCAAAGTCGCGGGTTCTGGATCTACGTGGTCGCGCTGCTGGTGCTCAATTACCTTTTCAGCACCTTCATTACCAGTGGGCCAACCCGGATCACGGTCCCCTACACCACCTTCGTCGAGCAGGTCACCGCCGGCAACGTGAAGAGCATCACCGCCCAGAGCAATTCCATCCAGGGGGAATTTAGACGGCCGGTCAGCAGCGGATCCCAGAGCGGCACGCTGTTCCAGACCGAGCGGCCCGTCTTTGCCCAGGACAACCTGGGGACCCTCTTGCAGGAGCAGAACGTTCCCATCACCGCCGCCGCCCCCGGGTCGGGCCAGTCGCCGCTGCTCGCTCTCTTGCTCGGATTCGGTCCCGTGCTGCTGTTGGTCGCGGCGTTCATCTACATCAGCCAGCGGGCCGGGGGCGGCGCCGGCGGCATCCTTGGCAGTTTTGGCCGGAGCCAGGCCAAGCTGTACACGGCGGACACCGCCGGACGCACGACCTTTAACGACGTCGCCGGCATCGACGAGGCGAAGGAGGACCTGGCCGAAGTCGTCGACTTCTTGCGCACGCCCGAAAAGTACCAGCGGCTGGGAGCCACCATCCCGCACGGCGTGCTCCTGGTCGGCCCACCCGGCACTGGGAAGACGCTGCTCGCCCGGGCGGTCGCCGGCGAGTCCAATCGCCCCTTCTTCAGCCTCTCGGCATCCGAGTTCGTGGAGGCCATCGTGGGGGTGGGCGCCTCCCGAGTGCGTGACCTGTTCGCCCAGGCCAAGGCCGCCTCGCCCAGCATCATCTTCATTGACGAGCTGGACGCTATCGGCCGGTCGAGAGCCGCCGGCACCGGATTCGGCGGTAATGATGAGCGAGAGCAGACGCTCAACCAGATCCTGACCGAGATGGATGGCTTCACGCCGAACCAGAACGTAGTGGTGCTGGCGGCCACCAATCGTCCGGAAGTTCTGGACCCCGCCCTCTTGCGTCCAGGGCGTTTCGATCGCCGGGTGGCGGTCGCGCCGCCCGATCGGGCCGGGCGCGAGGCCATCCTCCGCCTGCACGCGCGAACGGTCAAGCTGGCTCCCGACGTCGACCTGGGCGATATCGCTGGGGCCACCGCCGGGTTCGTCGGCGCCGACCTACGCAATGTGATCAACGAGGCGGCCTTGATCGCGGCCCGCAAGGGTCGGGAGGCCGTAACCCGCCAGGACCTCACCGATGCCATCGAGCGATCGGTGCTCGGCCTGCAACGGCCGATCGTGCTGGGCCCCGATGAGCGCCGCTTGATCGCCTACCACGAATCCGGGCACGCGCTGATGGGCCTGCTGATCCCCGGCTCCGACCCGGTGCGGAAGATGACCATCGTGCCCCGCGGACTGTCCCTGGGTTCAACCTACAGCCAGCCGATTGACGATCGCTACAACTATCCGGAGAGCTACCTGCGCGGCCGCATCACGG
>VBID01000038.1 GCA_005880615.1 Chloroflexota bacterium | reverse complement strand
CCCTGAAACACGTCGTCGGATCGGGTGAACTCAATACGATTTCGTTGCGCCAGCCACGGATAAGCAAGGACGCCGATCGACAAGATCGGTTCAACGCTCGGGATGCCGGAAACCGCTTCGAGGCGCGCCGCGTTGAGCGGGTCGTCCCACGCGAAACTGAAATTCGTGTCGGGAGAGAGATACCTCATGTACATTCCAGCGTCGTAGGCACTGTTGTCCAAGCTTCCACCTTGACCGCAGCCGATTGTTGCAGCCCTTGGAACGGTCACCGCATACGGGACGACGAGGAAAGCCGCGAGGGCGACTACGACGAACGCACCCCGCATGAAAGGTCTTCGAAAAATCCTAGGAGCGCGTAGTGGGAACTTGCCCGAGAGAGCCGCCGAGGCGACGAGTAGCGTCACGGGAATCGCCAGCAGGATGCCATACACTGGATCGATGGAAACGGGGAGGAACGCCACGATGAGGGCGGTGGCGGCAAACCGCCGGGTGCGTTCGGCGAACATCAGGACCTGCCAGATTCCAATCGGGAGCACGACGATCGCAAGCCCCATCTCCGTGGCATATTCGACACCGACGCGGGTGATGATATTGTCCGGCAGGACGCTGCTCCGGATTGTCGGAAAATGGGAAAAGGTGAAGAGGCCGGCGACGGACCACAGAAGCCCTGCCGCGAAAACGAACGCAATGATGGCGTGAGTCGCCAGAATTACTCGCGACCTCGCCGGCGCGCCCCGCGTGTGGATCAGGATCGTGTTCTCCACCGCCGCGATGCGATAGAGCGCGAGCGTCGCAATCAGCAGAGGCACCAACAGCAGCCACATGAAGTGGATCAGGACGAGGACCACGCTGACCAAAGCGACCGCGAGCCACATCTTCCATGACTTGGGAGGCACGGACCTAACCGCACGGATCGTCAAGGCCAACACAAGAGGTACGAAGACGAGCAAGGACCCACGGCTGGAGAGGTTCCAGTTCGTAAACGCCACCACGCCCCCGGAGATTGAGAAGAGGAAGCTCAGAATGAGGGCGGGGCTGTCTTTATGGAAGACTGCGCGTCCCAACAAGAAAGAGGTCCAGCCCGCGACGGCCCCGAGCAGTAGGGCATAGACGAGAATCGCAGCTTCCACACTGAGGCCAGACAGCTCCACGAATGCCGCGATGGAAACCGGCACAGCGGGCGGGTAGGAGAATGGAGAGAGACCGAAGTATGAGAACGCGTTGACGAGCCACCCCATCGAACCCGTTTGGACGACGACGGCCGCAAGCGCGTGAAAACTGAATGAGTCGACACCACGCTCGTGATCGCCTGGATACCGCAGGACAATGGTAAGGAGCGTCACTGAGAGGAGCGCGAGCTTAGCGGGCATGTGCCGTTTCTTGCGTCTCGCTTGGCTTGCTCCCGCAGAAGCCGTTCCGCTCTCTCCCTTGGACAGGGCATCGCCAGTCTTGGCGTGTTTTCCCGACGAGCGAGCATCCGGCTTGCCTTCGAACCCTTGTGGTCCCGCATCGAGGGTCTCGGCGTCGTCTATTGACTCAGTCATGACATCCTCAGGCTCCTCAACTCGCGGCGCGGACGAGATCGCGGTAGATCGCCGCGTACCGTTGGGCGATGATCGGCCACCGAAGCTCGCGGGCGAGTGCTCTCGCCCGATCTCCTTTCAGCCGGTGAGCCTCTGGATTAGCCGCAATCTCTTCCAGGATGTTGGCGACCGCATCGGCGTCGCCGTCCTCGACGATGTACCCCGACGTCCCATCTGCGACGAGTTCCGACACGCCCACGGACCGAGTGACAATCGGGGCGTGCCCCAAGGCCATTGCCTCGACAACCGCCGACGGGAACACATCGAAACGACTGAGCAACGCGAAGACATTTGCGTGCTTCAGTTCGTCGATCGTCTGAGCTTGGGTGAGGAACCCCGTGTACTCCACGGTCTTGCTGGATCCGAGGTTCCCTGCCATGCCCCGAAGGCGTGCCCCATAGTGGTGGTCTCGCTCTGGCCCGACGAAACGAATCCGGCCTGCCACGTTGGCTCGTTTGAACGCGTCTAACAGGATGTCTTGGCCCTTGTGGGGAGCGATGACACCCACCGACACCACATCGAGGCGTGGCTCCGGGGAGCGGCGAGTCGCTGGTGAGTCCCAGGTTCCGTGGTCGAACCACTCGTCCCCGATGCCGAGTGGGATGACTTGGTCCGCTTTGCGGAGTGGCTTTTCCAGCGCCTCCGAGGCTGCTTGCCTTGCAAACGCCGAAGGGAACACGGTGCAGTCCGAGCCGCGGAGTCGTTGGCGCTCGAAGAGGAAGCTCTGGGGACGATGCGAGTAACCGTATTCACTCTCGAGCTTCACGAGTCCCAGGACAGTGTCCACCCATTTCGCGCCCAATCGGTGGGCGGTGGCTGCGGTCCAAATCCCGACAGCATTGGTGGCCGTTGTACTGAACGTCTGGAGAATCGACGGTTGGAAGTCTCGCAACACCCTCCCTCCCCAGCCAACCCAGTACCGGACATATCGGAAACCGTCCAAGTCCCAACTCTGCCGTCCACCGGGCGTCAGCCGGCTGTTCATTGCGAGGACCTCGAGACCATCGACGACGGCAAGCGCCCGCGTTAAGTTGCGAACCGCGCGGGATGGTCCGAGCTCGTGATCGGGAGGCTCCGCAACGGACGAAGGCACGAGGAGCGCGACCCGCATCGGCGACGAATGCCAGCTGCCCTTTAATGAAGCTTCCCGAGTGGGTTGGAGCCTTGATTTCAACGATCATTCGGTTCCGCCGAGAATCGATTGGCCCGAGCACCGGCTCCCAATGTATCTTGCCCGATACTCACTCGAAAACGTTCATATCGGCCGAGGAGACGGTCTGCCCGCCGCCCTGTCTGGCCGCTACGCGGATCGTTCGGGAGTCCTCGAATGTGTGGCATCGCCGGAGCCGTCGACTTAGGCAGCGACAAGCAGATCCAAGCCTTGTCCGAGGCGGTCGCGTCGATGGTTGCCCAGATGGAGCACCGCGGCCCGGATGCGAAGGGAGTGACGCGGTTCGCGACGGCGGTCCTTGGGTGCTGCCGTCTCTCCATCCTCGGGCTCGAGCCCGCTTCGAACCAACCCATGAGGAGCCCGGACTCGAATTGCACTGTCGTCTACAATGGCGAGATTTTCAACTATGTCGAACTTCGCGATCAGTTGCGCGACCTCGGGCACCGTTTTGCGAGCACGGGCGACACCGAGGTCGTCCTTCACGCATATGAGGAGTGGGGCCTCGAATGCCTGCCCCGTTTCAACGGCATGTTTGCTTTCGCGATTGTCGACGGCGACCATGAACGCCTTTTCTTCGCGCGGGACCGCTTCGGCATCAAGCCCTTCTGCTATGCGGAAGAGGGCGGACTCTACCTGTTCGCCTCAGAGCCCAGAGCGCTCCTGACGACAGGGCTTGTCCCGAGAGATGCCGACCTCCATACGGTAGAAGAGTTCCTCCGGTTTGGTGTCACGGACGTTGACGAGAAGACTTTTTTCTCGCATATCAAGCAGCTACCCCCGGGTCACTGCGGCGTGATCGAGTCGGGCCGAATCCGCGTCAGCGCCTGGTACTCATTGACGGAAGCGGCCGCGTCCACGAACTCGCCAGAGAGGGGGCGCATCGCCGAATTCCGCAAGAGGCTTGAGCGATCGATCGCCCTGCGATTCCGGAGTGACGTCCCCGTTGGAATCTTGCTCAGCGGAGGTATCGACTCTTCGACCATTGCCACCCTGAGTGCGAGTCAGCCGCATGACACTCATCGCGCGTTTACGGTCACTTTCCCGGGCTCGCGCGTGGACGAGCGTCCTTACGCGGAAGAAGTCGCGGTGCGAAGCGGCTTGTCCCTCACGACGAAAGCGGCCCCGGAGATGGATCTGCATTGGGCTGAGTCGTGCCACGAGGACCAGGGAGAGCCGTTCATCTCTCCTTCGATCGTGGCGCAGTGGCTCATGATGCGGACCGTCCATGAATCCGGCATCCGAGTCCTGCTCACGGGCCAGGGAGCCGATGAGTACCTCGGCGGGTACCAGTATTTCGAGTCATACGCGATCGCGGACCTCCTTGCCCGAAGGAAATTCTCCAAAGCCCTGTCCTACCTGTTCGACGAAAGGAACGCTCCCCGCCTGGCGACCGTAGTCGCTCAGGTCTCATTCCTCTTCCTGCCCGCGGGATTCCAGCAGTTGCTCTGGTGGAAACCTTGGCTCAGGTCCCGCCGAGATTCTGGAACTCGCTGCGCGTACGAAGAAGACCTCGTGAGATGCCGCAGTCTACGCGACGCATTGCTCTTCCATGTGAAACGTCGACTTCCAGAGCTGCTGCGGTACGAGGACCGGAACAGCATGGCGTTCTCCATCGAAACGAGGCATCCGTTCCTGGACCATGGCCTGGTAGAGTTCGTCCTCGACTCGCCTCCGGGCTTAATCGTCGGAGCGAACGTTCGCAAGAACATCCTTCGACTGGCGGTTCAGGAGGACCTGCCGCCAAGCGTGCTGCGCAGAAGGGACAAAGTTGGCTTCGACGTGCCCGACGCCTGGCTGCAGTCTGAGGGGTTCCGGAACGCGTTCAACGGCCTCTGCTCGCGGATTCCTGCGGCGCTTGCCGACCTCGTGAACGTCCGGCGCGCGCGCAAGCTGCTTCGACGACGTTCGAGACGGGCCCGTCGGGATCTCTGGCGAATTTACAGCGTCCTACTCTGGCACGAGCAACTCGCAGGGCCACATGCGGAGCGCAACCGAGTGGCTTCCGCGACCTTTGGGGATCCCAGAGAGTCCGCCACGGAGCCCCAGCTCACGAAGGAGGCGGAGGGGTGACCCTTCCGTCCATTCGGCCCCAATCCATCATCGTTCCGTTCTCCGCCTCGTTGGACGGTCCGGACGTTGGTGGCGGCGTGCAGACCTTCGTCCGGATGCTCTGCGCCCTGTCTTCGGAGGTTGGGTTGGAAGTGACGGTCCTGGGAGTCGGCCCTCATGAGTCCCATGGAAGCTCCGTTCACTTCTCTCCGGTCCTCGCGAGTGTCCGGTCGGAGTCAGAATACGTTCGCGCGCTCAAGAAGTTCGTCCGAACCCGAAAGTTCCGAGTCCCTGAGGAATCGGTCGTACTCGCCAACGCGGAGCACTATTCCTGGGCCCTTCGGAACCTGCACCTGCCGACTGTGCTCCTGGCCCACGGGGTCGTGGCACAGACCCTGCGGATCAGGCGCGGTCGACTTTCCGCGCTGCTTTTCCGAGCTTTCATCGAGCCGCGCGCCATCAAGAATGCTCGTCGAGTGATTTGTGTCACGGATCGAGTGCGCGAGTACTACACGCGCCGTTACCATCGGGAGCCAGAAGAAAAATTCGTCTCGATGTCCATCGGGGTCGAGCTCGGAGCTTTCGAGCACCGGCCCAAGGGCTCGCCGCGACAGGACTTCGCAATCGATGAGGAAAGCTCAATCATCTTGTTCGTCGGACGCCTCTCTCCGGAGAAGAACGTATCCCTATTCCTCGCGGCCTGCGACTACCTTGCATCCTCGGGGCAGAAATTCAACGCCGTTGTCGTCGGCGAGGGCCCGGAGGGGGACCGGCTCGCCGCGACGCTGTCCAGTCGACCGTGGCTTCGGTGGATACCTCGGACCAGCCATGATCAGGTCTTGGATCTCATGGCGGTGGCAAACGTCCTCGCGATCACCTCCACCTATGAGGGCCTCCCCATCGTCCTCCTGGAGGCCCTTGGGTCCGGACTGCCGGTAGTTTCCACCGACGTAGGTCGAGCCCGTCACTTCCTTCGCGGATCAACGGGTGTCGTCGTTGAGCCAGACCCCGCGGCGTTTTCGCGGGCGCTGCGCGATGCCCTTTCCGCGAGACTGGTGAAACGCGGCTCAATCGATCCCGCGATCAGGACGGCAATCGACTTTCGAAACACCGCGCGATCGATCGCCACCATTCTCCGACAAGTCCGGGACGAGGCATCGGCGCGCCCCGCGGTCATCCCTCATGCGCCTCAGCGGTCCTCGGACGACAAGCTGGGGGGGGTTAGGATGAGATGATCAGCAAGGAAAAGATCGTGAAGGACTACGAGTACTTCTGGGAGAATGTATGGGATTCGTCGGATGACTGGAGAGACTCAGGCGAAGGGGCGTTGCGAAAACGAGCGATGGAGCTGCTCCCGACCGATTCTGGGAGAATCCTCGACTTGGGCTGCGGAAACGGAATCGCCATGTCCGTTTTGGACGAGAAATCAATCGAGGCCATCGGCTGTGACATTTCCCTTCGTGCGCTGAAAGACGCCCGGCGGCATGGGGAGGTCGCGAGAGCCGATGGGACTCGGCTTCCATTCCGTTCGGCTTCATTCGGGAGCGTCCTCATGCTCGACGCGCTTGAACACGTAGTAGAAAAATCTCTTCTTGTCCGCGAGTGCTGGCGCGTGCTTCGCGAGAGTGGTAGTGTGATCCTCACAACACCCCTCCCGGCAGCGACGGACGGGCTGGGCGATCGAAGACAGCCCTACGATCGACCCGTTACGTACTCCGACATCGCCTCAATGACGCGCGGACTGTTCCGACTCCGATTCGCGAGGGGCGTCTTTCAGGTCAGGCAAGTTCGCGGCCTGACCAGGATCCTGAGGAGCATCCCGACTCAGTTCTTCCTGAAGTTCCCCGTTCTACTCGACAAGTCGAGTGAGATCCTTCTAGTCCTGGAAAAGACCGCGACTCCAGATCAAGCGTGAACGAAACGATCGTGAGGGGACCGTCGCCCAATCGATGGCGAACCGTTCCAAGATTCCGCCCAGATTGTATTGACTGAACTTACATCGCCGGCGCGGAAGAGGGGATTGTCGGATTGTCCACCCGGTGCAGAATTTCGAGCAGCGTAGTCCGGGCTCGCTTGCCGTCGAACTCCTGGCAGACCCGTGCTGCCTCCTCCGCTTTGGACTCCCACTCGTGTTTGTTGGTGAGGACCTCCTGCAACGCTCGTGCTAGGCCCTGCGGGTCCCCAGGTGGGTAATATCGGGCGGCATCTCGCAACACCGACGCGAGTAAGGGGAGTTGCGGAACCACAAGCGGCTTTCGGAGGGCAACCAGTTCGACGAGCCGTGTCGGCCAAGCGAGCTGGGTGAGCGGGTTCGATTCGAGGGTAACAATGCCAATTTCGGAAAGGGCGACAAGAGCCCTCGCCAGTTCCAACTGCATCTTCGGTACAAATCGGATGCGGTCCCCGAGGCCCAGATGATGCGCGAGCCCTCGCAGCGCCTCGATGTACTCGGGGGCTCCCTCTCCGGCAATCACCAGATGGATATCATCGTGACCTGGCAACAGCGCAACGGCTTCAACCAGGGTCGCGAGATCTCGCTCCGGACTGACTCCGCCGGCGTGGACCAGAAGACGCCCTTCGGGAAGTCCGAGACGGCGCCGCACCTCTTCCGGCGAGACGGGCCGCGGACCGACTTCGTAGACGTTGTAGACGGTCGTGACTCGGGACGGGGACACGCGCCGGGACACCACGGCGTCGCGAATCCCGTCATTCGCAACGATGACATGGTCGGCGAAGAGGCAACTCAGCCTCTCGATCGCGGCGGAGATCCGGAACCATGCCGATCCAGTCGGCCTCCGAAGTCGGGCGACGACAATCTCTGGCATCGGCTCGTGCAAATCGAGCAGCACCGGGATCCGCATGCACTTGAACGGCAAGGCACAAAACACTTGAAAGTCGGGCAACGAGTGGATGTAAATCAGGTTGAACCTCACACGCCGATACAATCGAAACAGGAGGAGGGAGCTTAGGAGGAAGAAGACGGCGTACTGGTAGAGGTACCTCATTCCGCCGCCGCGTCTCGCGCTCAAGGGGACTTCATGCAAATGGACGCCATCAAGCTCCGCTGCGGACGGACCCGATCTTGGTCGGAGGACGATCGCTTCGACCCGGTGTCCTTCGGCCACCAATGTCTCGGCTTCCCGACGGACGCGGGGATCGGATGCGTACTCGGTGTAGGCGACCATTGCGATTCGTCGGGCGAGTCCGACGTCGCTAGGTGCTTTCACCGCGTGGACCATGGCTCAGACCAAACTGAGTACAACGGCGCAGAGGCCACAGACGACGTACAGGAGCAGGATTGACCGCACGAGGCCTTTCTCGGTCCGTGGCTTGCGGGAGAGCAGCCAAGAGGCCAACGTGTAGTACTTCGTTCCCGCCGGCGCCGCGATCTCGCCGTTCGGAAGGAAGACGGGATTTCGGTACGCCTTCTTGCGGTTCCCGTTCGCCCCATGGAGTCCGAAATACGCTGTGGCAATCATCTCGTAGAACGCCGGTGCGATCGCAATCACCCCGTAGAACTCGATATGTCCGAGGATGACACCGGCGGCCAGCGCTGCCCCCAGACCGAGGGTTCCAATGTCGCCGATGAAAATCGTGGCGGGGTAGCGATTGAAAAAGAACAGACCTGCGGAGCAACCGAAGACCGCGCCGAACACGAGCAGCGCCACCTCGGGCGCCCCTCGGATGGCACTAACGACGAGGAGGGAAAGGGAAATGACGGCAATCTGGCCCGACTCCAGCCCGTTGTAGCCCGCCGACATGTTCATGGCATTTGCAACGCCCGTCACCCCAATCGGAACGAGGATGAGCCAGTACAGCAGGTGCCACTGACCAGCGAAGTCAAGGGAGAATCCGAAGGGCAGGTCGATTGCCGGGGCCCCCAGATGGACGAGGGTCAGCGGCAGGGCTGCGAAGGCGACCGCCACCGCCTTGAGTCGTTGCCGCAAGTCCGAGACGTCGTCGATTAGCCCGATCATCGCGGCCATGAAGAACACACTGATCGCGGCGAGGAAAGGCGGTTCTGCGACGTCTCCGAGCAGCTTCTGAATCCCCACCACCAAAGTCAGCGACATCGAGAAAGCGAACAAGGCGGCGATCCCCCCCAGCTCGGCCACGGAGACTCTGGCAGCCTTGTTCACGTCCACGCCCACCATCCCGCCGGCGAACATTTTTCGAATCAGCGGCGGAGTCAGCATCAGGACGATTGCTGCGGAAAGGAGGAAGGAGAGAAGGATCCCGAAGCCGCCTGTGAGGTTCAGGGGGATGAGGAGGGCGAGCACGATCACGATGGCGCTCGTCGAGCCGAGGGCCGCCGTAAGCGCCTTTGTCCAGTCGAAGCCACGCGAAGCAAGAGCTTGCGCGCTCTCGCTCCCGGTGACGACGTGACCTTGCACGCGGCGCCGCTCGCATCATGGCGACTTAAAGGGTAGGCCCTGGTTTTCGTTCCCGATACGTGAATCGAAATGATCCTACTCGGATGGCCGCCAAAGGGTGCAGGTTTCATATCGGAGTCGCGATGCGGTATCGGGGCCATGGCCACTCGGATCCATCCGACCGCCGACGTTTCGCCCGCCGCGACGATCGGCGACGGCACGACGATCTGGCATTGGGCACAGGTCCGGGAGAATGCACGCGTCGGCCGCAACTGCCGGGTCGGGAAGGACGTGTACATCGACACGAACGTCGTCATCGGAGACGACTGCAAATTCCAGAACTTCGCGACGGTCTACGACGGCGTCACGATCGGCAACGGGGTGTTCGTCGGCCCGCACGTGGTCTTCACGAACGACATGTACCCGAGGGCGGTGACGGAACAATGGGCGATCACCCCAACGGATGTGGAGGACCACGCGTCGATTGGCGCCAACGCCACGATCGTGTGCGGCGTCCGGATCGGACACCACGCGATGGTCGCCGCGGGTGCCGTCGTCACGAAAGATGTTCCCCCCCACGCGCTCGTCGCTGGGGTCCCCGCGAAACGGATCGGGTGGGTGTGTGAATGCGGCCGCCCGCTCGACCGGACGATGCACTGCGCCTACGACGGCAAGAGGTTTCCGGCATTGACGAAGGCGTCGCGGCCCGCTCGTTCCCGCCGCCGCAAGTGAGTGGCGAACCTTCATAGGCCGGCGTCCGTTCCGCGCCTCGGATGATCCCGATCGCCCGCCCGATCCTCGGCGAGGACGAGTTCGCAGCGGT
>VBID01000236.1 GCA_005880615.1 Chloroflexota bacterium | reverse complement strand
ACAGGACGATCGCGAAGAGCATCGGGGCGAGCCACGCCCTCCCGACCGCGGCCTCGCCCGGGTGATCGTGCAGGCCGAGGACCACGGCGCCGATCAGCAAGAAGGCAATCGCGACGATCTGTACGGGGACGAGCGAGACGCCCAGGATGACGACGGCCGCCGCGACCGTGATGACCGGATACGCCGCCGTGAATCCGCTGACGACGCTCGCAGTGCCGGACTCCATCGCGCGGAACCAGAAGATCGTACCGAAGCACCCGCAGACCGCGCTTGCGGTCGCCAACGAGACGCCGAGCGGCGTCAAGCGATCCCAGCCGGATCCGAGGACGAACCAGGCGGCGTAGATCGGCGCGCTACCGAGCGCGTACAGGACGAGCATGCGAGCTGACCCGAGCCGGACTGTCGGCTCTTTGGACAGGCCCTCGCCCACGCCGTAGCACAGGACCGTGAGCAGGGCGCAGACAAGCCAGAGCTCCATCTCTCGCCTCGCTTCGTTGACTGCCGGGTTCTTCTTCCTCGTCCATCGTTCCGCAGACTCCTTACAGGCCCGAGGCCCGCGTCCGCGCGGCGCGATCTAGGCCGAAGTTTTATAAAACCGTTCCGGGCAAAAGTATCTCGCCGACGAATAAGGCCCGCCGAATGTGCATTCCGAGGAAACGTTGCAGTCGAGCGCAACGACCGGGACCTGCGTCCACGATCGATCTCGCGGCCGTGAATCCGTAATTTCCGCGAAGCGTGATTTCGATTTTCGAAACGATGAACATTAATCGGCAATTCGCGAAGATCTCATCGGATCCCTCCGAAGGAGTCTGGCAATCTATTTAATGGCTGCAGAGCATCCCTTCTATGGAGCGGGCCGAGACTTTTCTTGAGGTTCGCGCCGGACGGGAGGAGTTTCCACGAAGTCAGGCGCTGTCGCCCTGATCTGTGGCGTTGTCGTGGTGATCGTATCGATGCAGGCCGTCGGCGCGTCGGCTCCGTTTCGCGGAGGGGCGTTCACGCCAACGCCGAAAGCCACGTCCGCGGACCTGAAGATCGGCTTCCTCGAATCGGTCGACAGCCTCAATCCGTTCCAAGGACTGAATGATCCATCGTATCTGTTGTACGGGCTCGTGTATGATTACCTGTTTTCGTTTGACGAGGACGGAAATTACGTTCCCAATCTTGCATTGAGCGCCTCCTGCGACGCCGTCTGCATGAACTGGACCTATCAAATCCGACAGGGCGTTACGTGGCACGACGGCACGCCGTTCACCGTCGACGATGTCGTGTTCTCGATCAACTACAACAGTCAGAGCATCTTCCACCTCTGGGCATTCGAACCCTACATGAATCGCATCGTGCAGTGCAGCGGCAAGTATCCGAAGCAAGGTTGCGGAGCCTACAGCAATTCTCCGTGGAATGTGACCGTCTACTTCGACCGACCGTTCGTCCCTGGGAAGTCGGTGTTCGTGCCGATCATCCAGAAAGGGCAGTGGCAAGGGATTTCGCCGCAGCAGGCGCAATATTCGTTCCCGAACCCGAACCCGATCGGGACGGGTCCGTTCGTCGCGGACGCCGCGATCTATACGGAGTACCAGAACCAGCCCGCGCAGGCCCTTCACTTGTTCCGCAATCCGAACTACCATCCGGTGGGGACCCACACCGGGCCTTCGCCGATCGACAACATCTATCTCCAGCAGTTCCAAGACGAGCAGACGATGGCGATCTCCTTACTTCGCGGGGACATCGATTTGGCGAAGATGACCTCGGCCGGCATCGGGACGGTCCAGGGCAAACCCAACGTCGGCACGCAGGAAGGGTTGCTGAGCACGCAGTACTGGAATGAGATCGGGATCGAGCAGTCGGACCCGGGCAACAAGCAAACGGCGCTGAATCCGGCCCGATGGGACGTGAACGTTCGCCGCGCGATGGCCATGTCGACGAACAAAGACTACGTCGTGGATACGATCTACCAGGGGAAAGGGGTCCGGGGCGATTCCCTGATGTCCCCGATCACGCCACAATGGTGGTACGATCCGGTCGCGGATGGCGCAAACCTGACCTTCGACACCACGAAGGCGAACCAACTGCTCGATGCGGCCGGATACGATGCGCGTTGGACCGATTCGTTGGGAAATCAGTATCGCATGGCGAGCCACGACATCTCGCTGAGCGTCCAGACGAACGCGTGCATGTGCCCGAACCCGTCGAACGTCACGGAACTATCTGCAGGCCGAGTGGGCGAGGGTCGGAATCAAAATCGACGTGAACGTGCTGGCGGAGGACGCGCTGTCCGCTGAGGTCTACGGCGGACTGACGGACACGTACATCTGGTATTGGTCAGGAGATCCGGATCCGAACTACCTCTTGTCCATCGAGTCCGGCTACACTCTCGACGGTTGGAACGACAACTATTGGAACAATGCGACGTACAACCAGCTGTACGTGCAGCACCTAGCGGCGACGAACTTCACGCAACGCCAGTCGGTCGTCCGCGCGGCGGAGAAGGTCAACTACGAGAGTGCCGCGTACATCATCTACATCTTCCCGTTCGGAGAGTGGGCGTACCGCACGGACTTGTGGACGAACTGGGGCGACTGGAACGCCCACCCGTACCGACAAATGGATGCGTTCTGGGGAGCGAATCCGCTGTTCTTCGACCTGCAGTATACGGGCACCATCACGCCGAACCAGCCGCCGGTGAAGCCGGCGATCTCCGGCACGACGTACCGGAGCACGTTCACCAACGTCACCCAGGGTTTCACCGCGACAGCGTCCGACCCGGAATCGACGGACAACCTGACGTTCAAGTGGGATTGGGGCGACGGGAACATCACCGTGGGCCCGTCGAGGCCCGCGAGTGGGACGGTGGCCGACACCGAGACGTACTCGTGGCCGAACCCCGGCAACTACACGATCAAGGTGAGCGTTGCTGACGGGTTCAACGCCCCGATATTCTCCGACCTGATCTACGAGAACGTGACGACGGCGCCGCCGGGATTGGGGACACTCACCGGTTTCGTCAAACTGGCGTCCGGAACTCCGATCGCGGGCGCTTCCGTGTCCGTGACTCCGGGCAACTACGGCAACGACACGGTGAGCGACGGCTCGTATACGATTCAGCTTCCCCCCGGGACGTACACCGTCACCGCGAGTGCGCCGCTGCACAACACTTCGAGCCAGAGCGGGGTCGTCGTCACGGCATCCGCCGCGAAATGGGTCAACTTCACCCTGACGTTCACCGCGGGATGGATCGCAGGGACCGTCGTGAGCGACGCGGATGGTTCGCCGCTCGCCTCGATCGGGATCACGGTCC
>VBID01000037.1 GCA_005880615.1 Chloroflexota bacterium | reverse complement strand
CACTCGAACATTCATTTCGCCCATCATAGCTGGGCCCGAATGGGGGTCCAGCGTGCGAATACCGACTGTATTCGATCTCAGAGGGACCGTGACCGCCTTCCGCGGCCCTGCCCGGGGGAGGGACGGATCCTTACCGGAACAGGTCCAGCGCGGGGTCGCGACGCAGGACCCGGGCGTTACCCTCGCCGCGCACGTCGAGGCCGCGCACCACCGCCGCCGCGACCCGATCGAGCTTGCGCATGACGAGCTCGGCGGCCGCCGCCAGCTCGTCGGCGGTAGCCAGCACCGTGCCCTGCAGCTGGTATCCGTCATCATCCCGGGCACCGCGGTAATCGCTCAGGCAGGCAACCCCGGCGGCGCCGATGGCCACGTTGACCTGGCCCTCTCGCCAAGCGCGTCCGAAGCTGTCCGAGATCAGGACGCCGACCGAGGCCCCGGTAGCCTGCGCCAGGCGCTGGCGCAGGGCCGCGGCTGAGGCGTCCGGATCGACCGGCAGGAGCACCGCCTGGGCGGCCCCACCCGTATTGGACCGATCGACCCCGGCGTTGGCGCAGACGAATCCCTGCCGGGTCTCAGTGATCAGGACACGGGGGGCGACCCGAACGATGCGCACCGACTCGCCAAGGATCACCTCGACGTGGCCAGGCTCGAATCCGGTCTCGCCGGCCAGCCGCTTCGCCTCCGACCCGGGGGTCACGGTGTCCAGCCGCACCACCCGACCCTCGGCCTTGGACACGACCTTCTGGGTCACGACCACCACGTCCGTCTCAGACAGGCGCAGCCGGAGCCGCTCCATCGCCGCCAGCAAGAGACCCGCCAGGTCCGCCCCCGGCTCGACCTCCGGCAGGCCGCCGACCGGGACAATCGAGACTTGGGTCAAGCGCGGCGCTGCGGAAAGGCCAGGAGCCGGTCGCTGATCTTGAGGTCGCTCAGGACCTGCAGCGCGCGGGTCGCGGGGGCCCAGCGAAGATAGGCCGCCACATCCTCCGGCCGGTCGAGGTCCACCGCCAGTGACGGCAACGCAAGCACCACCATGCTGCGCCCCGACCGCTCTGCTTCGTCCTGGTGTAACCGGAGGCTATCTTCGCCAAAGCGCAGGGCAATGGCGTGGGGTGGAATCAGCCGCAGGCCATTGGTCCCCAGCCCGTCTCGGTCCGGCACGATCCCGACTTCGACCTCCGGGCGGTAAGTGCACAGGGCCTGCAGATCGTCCAGAGTCACCCCCGGCACGTCGCCCGGGATGGTGACCGCCGCGCTGAAGCCGCGATCCCAGGCCACGTCGAAGCCCTGCCGGACGGCCGCGCTCTGGCCCTGGACGGCGCGGTCTTCGATCGGCTCGATGCCGTAGTACGTTGCCAGCGCTAGGGCCTCCGGGTCCTCGGAAACGGCGAAATGCCCGATGCCTTGCACGCGACCGACCATCTCCAGGACGTCCTCGGCCATGGCCCGGGCGAGCTGGACGCGCTCAGCGCGTTCCAGCAGCCCATCCAGTCGGTGCTTGGCAGCACCGAACGCCTTGATCGGGACCACGATGGCGAGGTTCACGCTGCCATCTCGGTCTGGACCAGGTTCAACGCGGTGGCGGCCACGGCTTGGGCGGCTTGCCGATCGTCGAGCAGGGTCGGCATGGTGGCGACCCGATACCCCAGTCCCGAGGTAGCGGGACCCAGGCCCACGTCGGCGGCGTCCAGGATGAAGGCACTGGCCAGGTCGCGGTACAGCTCCGCCACGCCCAGCGCACTGGCCTCCAGCCCCTGGGCCCGCATCAGCTCCACCGTCGGCCCCTTCACCGCCCGGCCCGCGATCAGGGGGGAGACGGCGACGCAGCGGCCGCGGGCCGGGGCCAGCAGCTCGCGCATCCCCGGAACCCTCAGGATTGGTCCGATGCTGATGATGGGATTGCTGGGGGCGATCACGATGGCTCGCGCACTCGCGATCGCCTCCGCGATGCCGGGCGCCGGCCGAGCCGCCTCCAGGCCGGTCCAGTAGATCTCGTGGACGGCCGGCTGGCAGCGATCGCGCACGAAGTACTCCTGGAAGTGGGAGTCGCCGCGGTCGGTGCGCAGCCGGGTGGTGACGGGCTCATTGCTCATCGGCAGCAGGCGGGCCCGAACGTGCAGCCGCGCCGCGAGGTCGTCCGTCACGCGGTCAAGGGAGACGCCGGCGGCCAGCCGCTCGGTCCGATAGACATGGGTGGCCAGGTCCTGGTCGCCTAGCTGGAACCAGGTCTCCAACCCCAGCCGGGCGAAGGCGCCCTGAGTAGCGAACGTGTCGCCCCGAATTCCCCAGCCACGCTCCTCGTCGGCCAGCCCGGCCAGCCAGTACATGATCGTATCCAGGTCCGGGGCGACATAGAGACCGTGCCAGCGGAGATCGTCGCCGGTGTTGACTACCACCACGAGGTCCGCGGGCTCGACAACCTGGACGAGGCCGCGCAAGAAGCGGGCCGCGCCGACTCCGCCGGCTAGAACGAGCACGGGTCCCCCTGGGTTCATTCCACCCGCGCGCTGAAGTCTGGGTGCGTCATATATTGCTGCAGCTACTCGCCTCCTCCGCTGTGCCGTGAAGGGTAGCGGATTCGGCGACCGAGGCGGGTGGCATACAAGTCATGATATTGGGAAGTGTCGTTTTTCCAGGCCCTGGTGCTGGCCCTGCTGCAGGGTGTCACCGAGCTCTTTCCGGTCAGCAGCCTCGGGCACACAGTCATCCTTCCCCGCCTGTTCCACTGGTCGATTGACCAGCGCGATCCCTCGTTCCTGGCATTTGTGGTCCTGCTGCACGTGGGCACCGCTACCGCCCTCTTCATCTATTTCTGGGACGACTGGCGACCCATCATCGCCGCCGTGGTTCGCAGCCTGATCGCAGGGCGGATGACCGGATCCCCGGCGGAGAAGCTCGGCTGGCGGCTGGTGGCGGGCACCGCCCCCATCGTGCCGCTGGGCTTTCTCCTGGAGCGGCAGGTGCGCGACCTTTTCGCCAGCCCCCGTATCGCAGCCGCCCTGCTGATCGTCAACGGGCTGGGGATGTTAGCCGGCGAGCAGCTGCGGCGGCGGGCCCTGGCCGCCGACCGGGAGCGCACGGACCTGGAGAACCTGTCCGTGCGGGCCGCGATCGCCATCGGCGCCTCGCAGGCGCTGGCCTTCCTGCCCGGGATCTCGCGCTCGGGAACAACCATCGTCGCCGGCCTGTTTGCTAGCCTCAAGCACGAGGCCGCCGCGCGTTTCTCCTTCCTGCTGGCCACCCCCATCATCGCGGGCGCGGGTCTGCTCGAGGTGCCGCAGCTCTTCGAGCCCACGGCCCGCCCGCACCTACTCGTGTACCTGATGGGCGGCGTTGTGGCCGGGGTTGCCGCGTTTCTGAGCGTGGCCTTCCTCATGCGATACTTCCGAGTAGGGAGGCTCGACCCGTTTGCCCTGTACTGTGTGGCATTTGGCGTGCTGGCCACGATCCTGTTGAGTCGGTGAGAGGAGGAGTCGATGCAAGACAATCCGGTGCAGAACAACCCAACCGCCTTCTGGCTTGGCCTGGTGGTCACGTTCGTAGGGCTGGTGGGGATGATCTACTACATCTTCATTGCATCCGGACACCCGCACCTGAAGCACACCATCGCTTTCCTGGTGGTCGCGGCGGCCGGGGCCGCGCTGGCCTCCTTCGCGCGGCCACGCGCAGCCATCTCAGAAACGTCCCGCTAGGGCGGCGGGCGGGAGAATAGCAGCATGGCCGAGATCGGCTACGCTGCCATGCTCGAGCAGTTCCCACCGCGAGAGCTGGTGACCTACTGCGAGCAGGCGGAGCGGGCCGGCTTCTCCGGGGTGATGGCCGCCGACCATGTCCAGCCCTGGACTCCCCAGCAGGGACAGGCCAGCTTCGTCTGGGCGTTCATGGCCGCCGCGGCCGAACGCACCAAGGGCGACATCGGGCCCGGCGTCACCTGCCCTTCATTCCGGCAGCATCCGGCGATCATCGCCCAGGCCGCCGCCACCATGGCCGCCATGTACCCCGGCCGGTTCTGGCTCGGCCTCGGGTCAGGCGAAGCCCTGAACGAGCACGTGGTGGCGGACTACTGGCCGGAAATAGCCGAGCGCATCGACCGAATGTTCGAGGCAGTCGAAATCTTTCGCAAGCTCTTCAGTGGCAAGGACGTCAAGCACCGCGGCCCCTACTACCGGATGGAGACCATCCGGCTGTGGACGATGCCCGCCGAGCCGCCACCGATCTACGTGGCCACGGCCGGTCCGGTCACGGCCGAGAAGACCGGGCGCCTCTGCGACGGCCTGATCACGGTCGGCGCCCCCGAGGAAAAGATCGAAGGCATCTTCGAGCGCTTCGAGAAGGGCGCCCGCGAAGCCGGCAAGGACCCGGCCACGCTACCCAAAATCCTCCAGCTGCACCTTTCCTGGGCACCCACGGATGAACAGGCCCTGGCCAATGCCATGACGGAGTGGCCGAACGGCGGCATGAAATTTCCCAAGGCCGACATCCGGTCGCCTCACGACTTTGCCCAGATGGCAAAGATCGTTCGCCCCGAGGATTTTCAGGGACGGATGCTCATCTCTTCCGATCTGGACAAGCACCGGCAGGAGATCCAGAGGTTCCTGAACCTCGGCTTCTCCAAGGTGTACCTCCACAACGTCGGCCGCAATCAGACCGAGTGGATTGAGGTTTTCGGCCGCGAAATCCTGCCCAAGCTGAATCCCCGGCGCCAGGCCACCACGGCGATCCGCTGACGGGCGAAAGCCTTAGGCGGTGACGCGCTCCCGGATGGCTGGGATAACCTCCCGACCAAAACGCTCGACGGCCTTCAGGTCGTAGGGCGGACGGAGGGACAGGATCATGTGCCGCACGCCGACGTCGTAATAGGCTTGGACCTGCCCGATGATGTCGTCCGGCGTCCCCCACAGCATCCCGGGTTTCAGTTGCTGGGGATCGGCCCGACGGCGGGAGGCGATGTCGGCAATCAGCGGATCGACCTGGGATCGGTCCAGCGTCAGAGCCAGCGGCGCGGCCGCCGATTTCTCGATGCTGGCCGGATCGCGGCCGACGGCCCGGCAGTGCTCCTCCAGGATGGCGATCTTGCGCCGGAAATCCTCTGGTGAGCCAAACAGGTTCCACTCGTCGGCATGCTTGGCCACCACCCGCAGCGTGAGCTGCTCTCCCCCACCGCCGATCATGAGCGGCGGCCGGGGCTTCTGGACCGGCTTTGGCTCGCAGTACGCCTGCTGGAGTCGGTAATACTGCCCCTCGAAGTCCGTCACCGGTTGCGTCCAGAGGCGTTTGATTATCTCGCAGGCCTCGTCCAGGCGACGGATCCGCTCTGCCGTCGGCGGAAACTCGATCCCGTACGCCTGGTGCTCGAGCTCGAACCAGGCGGCGCCCAGGCCCATTTCGAGCCGCCCGCCGGTGATGACGTCCAGACTGGCGCCCATCTTGGCCAGCACGGGCGGATGGCGGTAGGTGATGCCGGTCACCAGGGTGCCGACCCGGACGTGTTCCGTCTTCATGGCCAGCGCCGCCAGCGTGATCCAGCCTTCGAACTGGGGGCCGGTGGGGTCCGCCTGGATCGGGAAGAAATGGTCAAACGTCCAGGCCGTGTCGAAGCCGATCCCATCGGCGAGCTGCCAGACGTCGACCAGCTCCGGCCAGGTGACGCGCTGCGGGCCGGTCTGGATGCCAAAGCGCATGCGGCCCGGCGTCATCGTGTGCTCCGGCGCTTGCGGTCTACGTAGTCGAGCAGGATGTAGTCGCCCAGCCGGTCGGCGCTAGTGAAGAAGGCCCGGCCGCCATTTAGCTTGGTCATCTGCTTCACGAATGACACCAGGTGGTAGTCGTTGTCCAGCATGAAGGTGTTGATCACGATGTGGTCTCGGGTGCAGCGCTGCACCTCCAGCAGGGTGCGCTGGAAGGTCTCCGGCATCGGCGGGTAGAAGAACTGGGCCTTGCCGCCCTCCATATGGGCGGTCGGCTCGCCGTCCGTGATGATGATCACCTGCTTGTTCCCGTCCTGGTGGCGGTTCAGGTACTGGCGCGCCAGCATCAGACCGTGCTGGATGTTGGTCCCGTAGACGTACTCGTTGTAGGACAGCTCGGCCAGCTGGGCCGGCGGGATCCGGCGGGCATACTCGCTGAACGCGATCACGGAGAGGTGGTCGCGGGGAAACTGGCTGCGGATCAGCGCGTCCAGGGCCAGGGCTACCTTCTTGGCCGCGTAGAAATACCCACGCAAGGGCATCGACCGGCTCATGTCGATCATGAGCACGGTGGCGCAGGTGGCCGCCAGTTCGGATCGATAGACCTCGAAATCGTCGGTCTGCAGGTGCACCGGCCGGCCCGGGCCTTCGCGGCGCAGGGCGTTCATCAGCGTCTGCTCCACCTGTAGGTTGAAGGCGTCGCCGAACTCATAGCCCTTGGTCTCATCCGACCGCTCGGATCCGAACCCGCGCACCGAGATCGGGTGATCGCCGAACCGGTCGCGCTTGAGCCGGGTGTAGAGGTCGCGCAGCGCCTTCTGCCCGATGCGGCGGACGCCGCGCGCAGTCAACTCCATGCCGCGGCGTCCGGACTGCACGTAGCCCTTCCGCTCCAGCTCCTCGACCAGGGCGCTGAGCTGGTCCGCCGCCTGGCTCGCCTCTGGGCCGAGCAGCTGCTCCAGCTGCTGCGCCTGCTCCGGGGTCAGCGGACGGCCCTGATAGCCGCCGCGCAGGGCCCCCTCCAGGTCCTCGATCCCCTGCAGCCGGCCCATCAGGTCCATGGCTTCCTGGAGAGGCAGGGACTCGGAGCCGTAAAAGGCGTAGCGGTTGCCCAGGCTGCCGCGCGGCGACAGCAGCTCCAGGGCGGCCGCCAGCTCCGCCATCTCGGCCAGCAGCTCGGGGTCGTCGAAGGTGGCGGCGATCAACTCCTCCAGCTCCTGGCGCATCTCGGGGGACAGCGACTGCATCAGCGACTCCATCTGCGCCATCTGCCGCTCCAGGTGCTGGACCAACTCATCCAGCGTCCGGGGCGGGTTGTCGCCGAAGAAGTGGCCGAAGCGGCGCATGAACCCCTCGAAGTCGGGCTGGCGCCCCTCCATCCGGTCGCGCAGCATCTGGTTGAGCGCCCGCAGCATCTCCTTGACTTCACCCAGCTGGGCCGGATCCAGCTGGCGCATCCCCTGCGCCATGTTCTTGAAATAGGCTTGCGCCATCTGCTGCTTGAGCTCCTCGAGCAGCTTTTGGAACGCCTCGGCGGCGCCCGGGTCCATGAACTCGTAGTCAGTCAGCTGGCGGATAGCGCCGCCCGGGTCGGGCGGCAAGTGGTCAAGCTGCTCCAGCTTCTTGGCGGTGATTCTCTCCAGCACGCGGTGGGCGGCCGGGTCGCTGGCCTGGGCAATCCGCTCCGCGATCCCCTGGCGCTCCCGCCGCACAATCTCGTTGAGCCGCTCCTGGATGTTGCTGAAGACGTTGTCCAGGTTGTAGCGCTTCAGCTGCTGCTGCCGGCGCTGGCGCAGCCGCTCCAGCATTTCCTCGATCCCAGGGAGTCGCTTGCCCCGCGGGTCACGCCAGCCGCGGCTCAGCAGGCGGCGGAGCGCGTAGTCGAAATCGCCGCCCTGGTACAGGTCTTCGGCCAGCTTCTCAAAGAGCTCCTCGGCATCCCGGCCGAAGGGCTCCTGGGTGCCGTCCCAGCGCTCGTATCGCTTAGCCAGCATAGAGGGCGCCGCCCTCGGTCTCGCTCTTATTGAGCCGCTTGCTCAGGTGCAGGCCCTCCAGGATGAATTCGACGGCCGAGGCCGTGGTCGCCGGCTTCCCATGGGCGCCCAGGCTCTTGGCCGCCTTTTCCACGCCGGGCGCCTCCTTGGCGAAGGCCACGTAGCGGGCGGATGGTTGCCACTCCGACACCTCGAAGGTGAGGCCGGCATCGAACCGCTGCACCAACTCGGCGAACTGGGTGACCTCGAAATGGCGCCGGAAGGTGTTGAGCACCGCGGTCTTGAGGATCTTTTCCAGGACCGACTGGTCATCGCCCTCCTCCCAGGTCTCCATCTCCAGCTTGCCGGCGCTGGATGGGATGACGGAGGGCAGGTCGCTGATGCGGGGGACCACCTCGGTCTCCCCGATGCGCAGCGCGCGCCGGGTCGCGTTGGAAACCAGGTTCTCGTAGTTGGTGATGGACACCCGAACCGAGACGCCGGACTTCTGGTTGATCTTGGCGCTGCGACGGGCGAGCTGGGTGATCTCGGCCACGATCTCCTTGACGAAGTCGGGCACGAACACCGGGAGCTCTCCGTCCCCGAAGTCGGTGCGCTCCTGGTCGACGATGCGGATCTCATCCTCCAACCGGCGCGGGTAATGGGTCCGGATCTGGGCACCGAACCGGTCTTTGAGGGGCGTGATGATACGGCCCCGGTTGGTGTAATCCTCGGGGTTGGCGCTGGCCACAAACGCCACGTCCAGCGGGAGGCGCAGCTTGTAGCCGCGGATCTGGACGTCGCGCTCCTCGATCAGGTTGAGCAGGCCGACCTGGATGCGCTCGGCGAGGTCGGGCAGCTCGTTGATGGCGAAGATGCCGCGGTTGGTGCGCGGCACCAACCCGTAGTGGATGGTGAGCTCGTCGGCCAGGTATTTCCCCTCGGCCACCCGGATGGGGTCGACCTCGCCGATCAAATCGGCGATGGCCGTATCCGGCGTCGCCAGCTTCTCGCTGTAGCGCTGGTCTGGGTCGATCCAACGGACCGGCACGTCGTCGCCGGCGGCCGCCACGCGATCCCGGCAGGCGCGACAGATGGGCGCATAGGGGTTGTCGTTGATCTCGCAGCCGTCGATGATCGGCACCCGCTCGTCGAGCAGGCTGGCCAGCGACCGGATCAGCCGGCTCTTGGCCTGGCCGCGCTCGCCCAGGAAGATGATGTCCTGCCCGGAGAGGACAGCGTTCTCGATTTGGGGGATGACCGACTGGTCGTAGCCGACGATCCCGGGGAACAGCGTCTCGTCCGCCCGGATCTTACGAATCAAGTTCTTGCGCATCTCCTCCTTAACAGGGAGCACGCGATACTCACTCTGCCGGAGCTGCGCGATGGTCTGGGGATGTTCCAATGGGTTACCTCATGCCGTGAGTTCCGACGACCGTCATTCCATTGTAGGCAGGGATCCGCGGATCAGACCTTCCTGATTTCGGAAAGCGCGCCATCGCCCCGAACATCCCGAGGAGACCCGCCGCGGACATGGCGGTCAGCCAGCTTATGCCGGTGGTCTGGTTTGCACCGTCTGTTGATCCCGGCGGCGGCGCTGGGCTTCCCAGCGGTCGATCATATGAAGGCCGACAATGCACGCAAGTCCCTCTGTCTGCCCGGCCTTCTCCTGGCGGGCGTGGGAGATCAACTCTGGCCATACACCGATCTCGCACCCCGGCGTCCCCAGGACCGCCGCCAGGATGAAGGTGGTGAATTCGGCGGCTAGCACGAAGACATCGAAGTACCACACGAGGTCGGCGAGTGGAAACCCCCACACGGACTGATACCTCGAGTACCCAAGCGCGCCCGCGACGACCACCGTCCCGGCAATGGCGACGATTGACGCCACTTGGACCCGCCTCGCGACGCGATCACCGAGGACGGCGGCCGACACGGCACCGACGATCAAAACGAACACGATAAGCATCAGGGCGTGGAGAAACCACGCGCTGGGCTCCGTCAGGATGTGGGGACTGCGGAAACGTGCCGAACCGTGGCTGTCGATGATCGACGCCAAAGTTAGCGCGGCCGCACTGGCCAAGCCGAGTCGGACGAGCCGGCCAAGGAGTCCTGTCCGGAAGGTGTCCATATCCTTCACGCCTCTGACCTCCCGCGTTCCTTGTTCACCCTCTAAGCCAAGGCCCGGGAGAACGAGCGCACCGCGGCGATCAGCGAGAGCGCGGCCAACAGCCCAATTAGGACAAACCCCTTGACAACGCTCACATCGCCAAGACGGTTGTTGAACGCCGCTCGCGCCGCATCGACCGCATAGCTGAGCGGGTTCAAGGCGGCGACCGTCTGCAGCCACTTTGGCGCCAGGCTCATAGGAAGCAGCACACCGGATAACAGCAGCAATGGAAGCGTGATGCTGAAAGCGGTGCCGCCGAAGGTATCAGCGTTGCGGATCAGCAGGGCGATCGCATAGGACGCCGACGCCATCATCAGGCCGATCAATGCGATGAGGAGGAGCACGACGACGATCTCGACGAGCCCGATTCGCACGCCGAACGGCAGCGTGACCAAGATGATCGCGATGGCCTGCAGGACCAGGGTCACGACCGAGGCCAGGGCGCGTCCCAGCAGCAGCGCCACCCGGCTTACCGGCGTGACCCGCAGGCGCTCTGTGACCCCAGCCTTGAGCTCCGCGATCAAGCTCCAGCCAGCACTGGTGGTCGCAAAGAGGCTCAGCTGGACAAGCAGACCGGGGATGAAGACGTTGTAGGCACCTCCCGGCGGAAAGCCTCGCAGTTGCGCGACCGACGTGAGTAGTGGAGCGAAGAGGACGACATAGAGGACCGGCTGTGAGAGGCTCACGAGCATGAAGATGGGGCTCGTCAATGCCTTAACCAGGTAGCGCCGGAACACAAGCCAGATGTCGCGCATGATTTGAGCCATCAGCCGACCACCTCACGGAGTGACCTGCCGGTCTTCCGCAGAAACACGTCATCGAGGCTTGGCCTAGCCAATGCGATCGTTTCCAGGCTGAGACCCGCTCCGTCAAGCAGCCGCAGGATGGCTGGCATCGCGGTCTCACCTCGGTCGACATAGAGCCTGATGTGGCCGTTCGTGGGAACGCTGTCGGGCACCTCCCTCGTAAACGGCTGGTCGCGCAAAAGGGCGAGCGCCGCATCGCTCCGGTCGCCGACGCCGATGAGAACGAGGTCACCGGCGATCTCTGCCTTCAATGCATGAGGGGTGCCCTCAGCAACGATCTTGCCGTGGTCGATGACGGCGATCCGGTCGCAGAGGGCGTCTGCCTCGTCCATATAGTGGGTAGTGAGGAAGATGGTCGTGCCGCCTTCCCCCAGGCGTCGCACCTCGTCCCAGAGGTGAGCCCGACTCTGGGGGTCGAGGCCCGTCGTGGGCTCATCGAGGAAAAGGAGCCGCGGTCGATGCATCAGCCCGAGGCCGACATCGAGCCGGCGGCGCTGCCCGCCTGAATACGTCTCCGTGGCGCGATCGGCACAGTCGGTCAGTTCGAGGATCGACAGCAGCTCATCGGCGCGTCGGCTCGCCTCGGCTGCCGACATCCGGTACAGCTGGCCCTGGAACGCAAGTTCAGTTCGCCCAGTCAGGCTCGGGTCAGCGCCAGCCTGCTGGCCGACATACCCGACGTGCTCCCGAACTCGATTCGGCCGGCGCCGCAGATCGAAACCGGCAACCATGGCCTCGCCGCTGCTGGGCTGCAGCAACGTCGCCAGTATGCGCAGCGCCGTCGTCTTGCCGGCACCGTTCGGACCGAGGAACCCAAAGATCTCGCCTGCCTTGACATTCAGATCAACCCCTGCGACTGCCTCTACCACTCCGCGCCGGCTGGCAAAGCTCCGGCGCAGGTCACGTGTCTGCAAGACCGTGTCCACCGTCTCCTGCTCCTCCCCCTGTCTATTTAGTAGTGTCTATTCTATCATAGACACTAGGGAGTTGACAATATGCAAGAATGGCGACATTGGTGCGGCGCCAGAACCGCGAACGAGTCACCCCCCCGACCTCAGCCCGGCGGCAGTTGC
Organism: Chloroflexota bacterium; assembly: GCA_005880615.1. GTDB lineage: Bacteria > Chloroflexota > Dormibacteria > CF-121 > CF-121 > CF-121. Next base: position 680 of record VBID01000037.1, on the reverse strand, counting down.
TCCCCCGCGCCAAACGACGGGAGCAGATCCTGATCGCCGCCACCCACGCCTTTGCCCGGGCGGGGTTCACGTCGACCAGCCTGGAGGACGTCGCGGCCGAAGCCGGGGTCGACCGGGTGATTCTCTATCGGCACTTCGCGTCGAAGGCCGACCTGTATCGGGCTGTCCTGCGGCGGGCCGGTGATCGTCTCGCGGCAGCGACCGGGGCGCCTCAGTTCACCGCCACCAGCGTGGCGGGACTGCTCTCGGCGGCTGCCGAGGATCCGGACGGATTCCGGCTGCTCTTCCACTATGCTGCCCGCGAACCCGAGTTCCGTCAGGAGATTGACGAAGTCCGCCGCCAGATGGTCGCAGTGACTCGCCGCGCCCTGGCAGGGAGGATCCCCGACCCAGCCTGGGCCCGTTGGGCCTCCACCCTCCTACCGACCATGGCGGTCGAGGCCGTCATTGCCTGGTTGGACGTTGGCCAGCCCGATCGAGCAAGAGCCGCCCAGCGCATCGAAAAAGCATTCGGGGGCGTCGTCGAGGCAGCGCGATCGGCTGCTGGCCAATGACCCGGGCAAGTCGACTCGTCGTCCACTCGCGCTCATCTGGAAGAGGTCGCCCATGCCCGAGATGGTGGAGCCGCCCCACACGCGCATGAGGCGCCGTGCCGCCGGGGCTGGGTGCCGTCGCCATCA
>VBID01000110.1 GCA_005880615.1 Chloroflexota bacterium | reverse complement strand
TGGACGTCTGAGGCGCGGTCGCGCAAGCCCTGGGTGATCAGCAGGTTGACGATCTGCACCACGGGGGCGTTCTCCGCCAACGCCGCCAGCTCGACCGGCATCGCGGCCCGCCGCGTGTCCTGCTGCTGGTAGGCCTTAACGAACTCGGCCACGCCGGGCAGCACTTTGTAGCGCTCGCGGATGGCAACTTCCAGCTGGCTCTTCGGCGCCAGGGCGGCCTGCACCTCGTGCCGGGTCATCACCCGGATCTCTGCCAGAAGCGGCAGATTGGCCGGATCCGCGGTCGCGACCCGCAACACATTCTCGTCCAGGCTCAGCGGCAGGACGAGATGCTCCATGGCATACCCTTCCGAAATCAGGGAGAGGGCCACGTCGTCGCTGCGGACGCGGTGCAGATCCACCACGTCGAGGGCGAGGTGTTCGCCCAGGGCGAGAGTAAGATCCGCCTCAGGCAGGAGCCGAGCCTCTACCAGGATCTCGCCCAACAGCGCGCCAGTTTGCTTCTGCTGGGCAAGCGCCCACTTGACCTGCTCCTCGCTCGCGACCCCGCGGGCAACCAGAAGCCGGCCGAGAGGTTGCGCCTCAGCCGGGGCCACCACAGAGGCCAGTTGTTCGGGCGTCATGTCACACTGACCACCACAGTCCTTTCCCAAAGGGGACGCGACCAGATACCGTCACGTGCCGTGGGCCTCCCCTCCTAAAGTTCGACCCGGTCGGCGCGAGCGCGACCGAATTTTGCGAGCTATAGCTCGCTGGTGGCCTGCCCGGCAGGCCGCCCCTTCCTACAGGCCACACATGCTAGTCAGGCGGCTCTAGTCTGTCAACGGGGGAGCTGGCTTCCCGATCGGGAATAAAGGGGCTGGCGAGGGGTATTTGGGTGGCAGTGGCCGACGACGATTTGCGACGCCCGACCATCTATTTTGACTTCCTCTGCCCCTGGGCCTACCGGGGTGCCGTGTGGCTCAAGGCTGTGGAGGACGCGGGCCGAATCAACCCTGAGTGGCGCTTCTTTTCACTGAGCGAGAACCATCGCGTCCGGGAAGGCGAGGGCGGCCGGCCGGTCTGGGAGGGCGAGGGGCAGGCTCCCGGAATCCCGGCCTTTCGGGCTGCCATCGCCGCCCGGCGGCAGGGGGACCAGGCCTACGATCGATTCCGGCAGGCGCTCCAGCGGGCACGCCACGAAGGCCACCTCAAGGCGGACCTGCCGGAGACGCACCGCCAGGCGGCAGCCACCGCGGGACTGGACCTGGAGCGCTTCGACCGGGACCTCGCCCAGGTCGACCTGGCGCCGCTGGCGCAGGAGCACGCTGAGGCGGTCCGCCGGGGCGTGTTCGGCGTGCCGACCCTGGTGTGGCCCAACGGCCGGAGCTACTACCTGAAGATTACCGACGTCCCGCCGGCCGATCAGGCGGTGGCTCTGTACGACGCCATCGCCGGCATCCATGCCTTCGACCAGGTGATCGAGATCAAGACCCCAGAGTCCGAAGGCACCCTCCCCGGCTAAACACACCGCCCCGACCCTCCCCCTGAGAGGGAGGGCGATCTGTGTCGGGGACGGGAACGTTGCTGCGAGTGTCGTAACCCGCTGGAGGTGAAGTACAAGGCGATCGCCGCTGTCATCGTGGGATTGATGCTGGCCGCCTGCGGCGGCTCGGTCGGGTCGGTGCCTCCCACTGCCACCTCCAGCCCCACCGCCACGCCGAGCGCCATTCCAACTCCAACCCCATCCCCCACCCCCACGCCAACCCAGGCTCCGAGCGCAACACCCACGCCAGCGCCGCCGCCACCACCGCCACCCACTGCCACGGTCCTCAAGATGGTCCGGGTGGGGGGCCTCTTCCTATGCATTCAGCCCAGTGATGCTGAGCATCCGCCGCGGCGCGCCCCTGACGGTCACCAACACCACCGCGGCGCCGCACACCGTGACCGCGGATGGCGGCGCCTTCAACTCCGGCACGGTCTCTCCCAATAGCACCATCACCATGACCTTCTCCACGCCCGGCACCTATCCTTTCCACTGCCAGATCCACCCCTACATGACCGGCACCCTGACTGTCATCTAAGGCATCGGCAGACTGGCAGCGCGAAGCGGGATAATTCCCGGGTGAGCGAATCGGCGCGTCCTCGGCTGCAGCGCAGCCACGACCGCTGGCTGGCGGGCGTGTGCTCGGGCCTGGCCGACTACTTCAACATCGATCCCTTGATCGTCCGGATCGCATTCGTGGCCGCGGCCTTCCTGCAGGGCTGGGGCATCGTGTTGTACCTGGTGCTCTGGTTCCTGATGCCGTCAGGGGATGCACCCCCTGCTCCCATCGGCGACTTCCGGTCGCACTTCCGCGCCATGAACGATGATCTCCGCCATCTCGGCATGAACTTTGCCGGAGGCCGCGCAACGCCGGCCCCCACCACCGGCGCACCAGGTCCCGACGTCACGCCGCCGCCACCGCCCGGGAGCTCCCCGCAGCGGACCCGCGGCGGGATCGTGGTGGGCGTGGTGCTGATCGCGCTCGGGGCGTGGTTCCTGCTGCAGAACCTGGGCCTGCTCGAATGGTGGCGCTGGGACCTGTTCTGGCCGGCGGTGATCATCCTCCTCGGCCTCGCCCTGCTGGTCCGCCGCTTCCGGTAAGGGATGCGACGCTACGGCGGCGACCGCCGGGTTGTCTTCCCGCTCCTCCTGATCCTGATCGGCGTCCTGTTTCTGCTCGGCAATTTCGGGCTCCTCGATGGGCTTGCGGTGTGGCGGTTGGGAGACCTGTGGCCGCTCCTGCTGGTGTTAATTGGCGGGTTGCTGATCCTCAACCGCCTGCTCGCCCCCCAGCCGGCGCGGCTGGCCAGCCTCGGGCTGGTAGCCATCCTGGTGATCGTGGGCACGGTCTACCTGCTCGCCTATCCAGTTTCTGGAGGCGGTTCGAAGGACTTCAAGGGCCCGGCCGGCTCCCTCGCGAAGGCCGAGCTGGTGCTTGAGTTCGGGGCCACCAACGTGGATGTGCGCACCGAGTCCCTAGGCGACGACCTGTTCCAGGCACATTTCGAGTATTCGCCGGGCGAACCAGCGCCCACCGCCACTCTGGACCGGGAGACCGGCACGCTCACGCTCAAGCAGAACCCCCACATGAACCCGTTCGCCTTTTCGGGCTCGCGCCACGACCGGGTCGTGGTGCGCCTCAATGACCGGGTGACCTGGAAGGTCCGGATCAGCGGTGGGGCCTCGCAGATGGGCCTGAACCTCAGCACCGGGCGGGTGAGCGGGGTGGAGATCTCTGGCGGAGCCAGCCAGATGGATCTCACCCTTCCCGTGCCCCACGGCACCGTCCGAGTAGCTATCTCAGGTGGCGCCAGCCAGATGCATATTCGGTGCGCCAGCGGGACGGCGGCCCGGATCACGGTGACCGGTGGCGTTGGGACGTTGCAGGTCAACGATTCCCGGCAGACCGGCGTTGGGCAGCTGACCCTGGCGACTCCGGGCTACGACTCGACGGCCGACCGCTACGACATCCAGATGACGGGTGGCGCCTCAGACGTAACGCTCGACACGCGGTAGGTTTTCGAGACACCCCCACCCCGACCCTCCCCCTGAGGGGCAGGGAGATCTGGAGGGGGATGGGCGATGGGCTTGACCCAGGCGTACCACTCACCGACTGGCCGAAAGCCGAACCGCTGATACAGCTGGGGCAGCGTCGTCTGCAGGCCGCACATCAGCGTGAGGCGCTGGCAGCCCAGCTGGCGAGACCGCTCCGTCATGGCCAGCAGCATGCTGCTGCCGATCCCGCGACCGCGCTCCTGGCGGCGAACGAAGACGTTTTGCAGCCGTCCAGTAGACCCGTGCTGGAACAACCCGATCCGCCCGACCGGCCTGGCCGCGTCGTAGGCGACGTACCATTCGAGCGGGAGATTGGCCGCCTGCCAGTGCTTCAAGGCGATCCATTCCTCCACCGCCGCCGGAAGCCAGGGGCGGGGCTCCTCGGCCGCGCTCTCCCGGATGAGCTGGTCGTAATCGCTCCAGCGCTGGCCGTCGACCCGCTCCACCGAGATCGCGGGATTGGCCGAGCTTTGGGGCTCGGCGACCTGCGTCATCGCCAGCTTGTGCTCCGGGCGATAGCCGACCGGCGGCAAACCCTGATCAAGGGCGGCCCGGACCACCGGATCGGTGGTCGCCACCTTCAGGAATCGCTCGAGCCGGTCGACCGGCCAGTCCGTCGCCCGGAATCCCAGCAGCCCATTGACCATGGCGATATGCGGATAGGCCGGGTTGGAGACCACCTCGCCGAAGGGGTGGGGCTCAGAGCGCCCGCCCGCCCGGGCCAGGGCCGCCTCGGTGTCGAACACGTCTTCGGCCAGGGCCCGGATGGTCACGCCGTGAGGGCTTCGGCCTGGTCCTTGTACTGGAGCTCGTACAGCCGGTAGTAAATGCCGCGACGGGCCAGCAGCGCCTGGTGGCTCCCCTCCTCCACCACCCGGCCCTTGTGCAGGACGATGATGCGGTCCACGTCCCGGATGGTCGACAGGCGGTGGGCAATGATGATCGAGGTCCGACCTTCCATCAGCCGGCGCAGCGATTCCTGGATGATGTGTTCGGTTTCGGTGTCGACGCTGGCGGTGGCCTCATCCAGCACCATCAGGATCTCGGGGTTGAAGGCCAGGGCGCGGGCGAACGCGAGCAGCTGCTTCTGGCCGGTTGACAGGTCGCTGCCCCGCTCGTGCAATTCCTGGTCGTAGCCCTTGGCCAGCCGGCGGATGAACTGGTCGGCGTTGACCGCCCGGGCGGCCGCCTCCACCCGCGCCGCGTCCATGGGCTCGCCCAACCGGATATTGAAGGCCACCGTGCCGGTGAAGATGAACGGATCCTGGAGCACCACCCCGACGTGCCGCCGGAGGTCACCCCGATCCAGGGCGCGGATATCCTGCCCGTCCACCCGGATGACGCCCTGCTGGATGTCGTAGAAACGGGTCAGGAGGCTGATCAGCGACGTCTTGCCGGCCCCAGTCGCCCCCACCACCGCCACCTTTTCCCCGGGCGCGATCCGGAAGGTGACATCCCGCAACACCCACTCCTGGTCCTGGTAGGCAAACCAGACATGATCGAATTCGACCCCGCCGCGCACCGTCGAGAGCCGGCCGGCATCGGCCCCGTCCTGGTCGGCCCGTGGTTCGCCCAGGACGCCGAAGATCCGTTCGGAGGCGGCCATGGCGGCCTGCAGGATGTTGTATTTCTCGGCCAGGTCCCGGATGGGCTGGTACAGCCGGTCCGAGAGCTGCAGGAAGGCCACCAGCGTCCCCAGGGTCAGCGCGCCCTGCACCACCCGTCCCGCCCCCACCCAGAGGATCAGGGCCACGGTCAACGAGCCGATGAAGCTCATGATCGGCATGAAAATCCCGAAGATGGCGACCGAGCGCAGGGTGGCTCGCAGGAAGTCGTCGTTGAGCGCCTGGAAGTCCTGGCGCGCCCGCCGCTCCCGGTTGAAGAGCTGAAGGACAAGCATCCCGGATACCGCCTCCTGCAGGAAGCCATTGATCCGGCCGATGCGGGTGCGGATGGCACGGAACACCTCGCGCATCCGGCGCCGGCCAACGATCGTCACCAGCCCCACCACCGGCATCACAGCGAAGACCACCAGGGCCAGCTGCCAGTTCACCAGCAGGAGGAAGCCGGCGATGACGACCAGCGAGAAGAGGTCGCCGATGACCGCAATCAGCCCCGAGGTGAGGAGCTGGTTGAGCGCATCCACATCGTTGGTCAGGCGGGTGACCAGCACCCCCACCGGCGTGGTGTCGAAATAGTGCAGCGGCAATCGCTGCAGGTGGCTGAACACCGCATTGCGCAGGTCGAACATCACTCGCTGGCCGAGCAGCGTCAGGGCATAGCTCTGGCCATAGCGGGCCCCAAAATTGATGATCAACACCACCAACCACAACCCGGCCAGTCGCTCGTAACCCTGTAAGTGGTGGGGCCGGATGTAGTGGTCGATGGCCTGTTGCGTGAAGAACGGACCGGCCAGATCGGCGACCGAGGTCACCAGCAACAAGGCGAGGGCGATCAGCGCCAGCGCCTGGTGCGGCCGGACGTAGGTCCACAACTGCCGCATGAGGCGGGCGTCGTAAGCCTTGCCGGTGATCTCGTCGCCGCCTGTCATGCGCATGTGCATCATTGGCCCGAAACCTCCGCGCCGACGATCTCGTCCTCTTCCAGCTGCCGCCGCCACTGCTGCCGCTGATAGAGGCGGGCATAGACCCCTCCCTGGGCCAGCAGCGCCCGGTGCGGTCCCTCCTCAATGATCCGACCGTCCTCCAGCACCACGATCTTGTCGGCGTCCCGGATGGTCGAGATTCGATGCGCGATCACCAGGCTGGTGCGGTCCTTCATGAAGTCGCGCAGGCCACGCAGGATGGCCTCCTCGGTCCGGGTGTCAACGCTCGACAGCGCATCGTCGATGACCAGCACCGCCGGGTCCTTGATCACCGCCCGCGCGATGGCGGTCCGCTGCTTCTGACCGCCCGACAGGGTGACACCGCGCTCGCCGATCACCGTCTGCAGCCCACCGGGAAACTGCTCCAGGTCGGCGCTCAGCTGGGAGAGCTCGACCGCGTGGGTCACGGCCTCGGCCGGGGCGTCCGGCGCCCCCAGGGTAATGTTCTCGAGCAGACTCTCAGAGAATAGGAACGTCTCCTGGGGGACGTAGCCGACCAGCCCGCGCAGGAAGTCCAGCGGCAGGTCCCGCAGGTCCACCCCGTCGAGCAGGATGCGACCGGCCTGCGGATCGTCGACCCGGGTGAGGAGGCGGGCGATGGTGCTCTTGCCCGCCCCGGTCGTCCCCACGATCGCCACGGTCGACCCGGCCGGCACGTGCAGCGTGAAGTGCCGCAACACCGGCTCTTCCCCATAGGCATAGCCGACATCGTCGAAGAGGATCTCGCCGCGCACCGCCGTGGGCCGGATCGGATGCGGCGGCGACGCGATGGCCGGCTGCCGATGGAGGATGGCTTCGATCCGGTTGAGGGACGCCGCCCCCTGCTGAAACATGTTGGTCACCCAGCCGAGGGCGATCAGGGGCCAGGACAGCAGGATCAAGTAGTAGTTGAATTGCACGAACTGCCCAAGGCTCAGGCGCCCCGCCGCCACGTGCTGCCCGCCGACATACAGGAGCACCAGCCCGGCCAGCCCGGCGACGGCGGCGAAGAGCGGCCAGAGAGCGCTGTTGATACGCGCCCAGGCCATGTTGGCCTGCACGTATTCCTCGTTGGCGGCACGGAACGTGTCCGCCTGGGCGTCCTCCTGGACGTAGGCCTTGACCACCCGGATCCCGGAGAGATTTTCCTGGGCACGCGACGACAGGGCGGCGAACTGCTCCTGGACCCGCAGGAACCGCCGCTGGATCACGGGACCGAGCAGCGTGAAGCCGAGGGTCAGCACCACCAGCAGGGAGACCGAGAGCACGGTCAGCTGCCAGTCGATGACCGCCATCAGGACCACCGCCGCCACGAAGATCACGACCGTGTTGACGATGTTGCTCAGTCCCATGCCCAGCAGCTGCTGGACCGCGGCCAGGTCGTTGGTCGCGCGGGCCATCACGTCACCGGTTCGGATTTCCTGGAAGAAACGCTGGTCGAGTTGCTCCAGCTTGGCGAACAGCTCCTCGCGGAGCTCGGCCTCCATCCGGCGGCTGGCCCCGTTGATAGCGAACCGCTGGGTGAAGCGCGACGCGGCGTCCGCCGCGGCGGCCGCCACCAGGGCCAGAGCGATCGGCAGCACCAGCCCCGCATGGCCACGGGTGATCAGGTCGATCCCCCGACCCAGCAAATAGGGCTGGAGCAGGGCGAACCCGTTGGCCGCCAGCGTTCCTACCAGCCCGATGGCCAGGGCCGTGCGGTGGCGCCACAGCGCCGACGTGAGGCGCGCCGAGGTCAGCATCAGCCTCTCCATCGTACCCAGCGACCGGACCAGATCCTGGGGGTGATCGCCTGAGAGAGATGAGGCGTAAGACCCCCACCCCGCAACGGGGAGCGAGAAAAGCCCTCCCCCGTGAGGGGGAGGGCTCCTGAGGGCTCGGACGGTTTCGCCGTTATCTCGTGACCACCACCGTCACGACAATCGGGCCATGCTCGACCGACGGGGCCGCATAGCCGGGGCTGGTGTTGATGTTGAGATAGGCGACCGACCCGACCGCCGTGTGGCGTCCCACGGTCAGGGTCACCGACTGGGAGGTGCTCCCACTCAGGTTGCTGACAGCAAGCCAGCTCGGGATGTTGGTGATGTCCCAGGTCAACCCCTGCGTCGACCCAGGAACGAGCGCCTGGAGGTTGAGGGTAGCGCTCGAGCCGCGGGGCACCTGCAGACTGGTTGGGCTCGCCGCGAGCACCGGCGGTTGCGGCGTCATCCTCAGACTCACGCTCGATCCAGCGAAGCTCGACGACTCGCTGTAGCAGGTGAAGAAGATGTAGCAGCCGTACGCGGTCCACGTATCCCTCTCACTGGTGAAGCCACCGCCGCCCGTCAGGCTGAAGGACGCGGTCCCCTCGGGGACCTGGAAGATCGCGGCCTGCTCGCTGCCGAAGGTTGCGGTGGCGGTAGCGGGCGGTGGCACCACGCTGGGATAGGCGTTATAGCTCGGGCCCGAGAAGTTCTCGATCCAGCCCGCCTTGCCACCGGTCCGACTGCTCTGATCGGTGGTGACGACCGAGGGCTGGTCCCAGGTCTGGGTGTAGCTGGTGTTCACCCCGGCAGCGACGTCCGAGTAGCCGGCGGACAGCGACGTGCCCACCGTCCAGCTCACGCCGGTGCCGGTGATGGTGGTCGACGGGCCCCAGTCAAACAGGGAAAGCGGCGCCGCGAAGGGGAGGTTCACGTAGCGCTGGATGATGTACCAGCCACAGGTGTTGGAGTCACAGCCCGAATACCCGGGGGCCGTCTGGAGTTGGGTGACGAACAGATACCAGTCGCCGCCGCTATTGATGTCGTTGAGACGGTAGTCCGACATGCTCAGGTTTACCGTCGAACCGTTGGAATCTCGGTACGATGTCATGGCCGTGGAGAGTGCGGTCCAAGCCTGGCTGGGCGGCTGGCTGGCGAGTGCCGTGCTGGCCGTGGCCTGCGCCGTTTGGGCCGATGCCCACGCCATCAGGCGGGTCGCCGGCTGCGCCGTCTGGGTTGATGCCCATTTTGTGAGCTGAGCCGCCGCTTGCAGCTCCTGCCCCGGGGCAGCAAAGCCCTCATAGGTCTGCAGCACACCCCGCGCGTCCCGGCGCGCGCCCAGGTATGCATGCTGGCTGGGTTGGGTCGCGGACGCTTGGGGCAGCGATACGCCCAGCACCGCACTCAGCTGGGTGACGCCGGCGGCCGTCCCGGTGGCGGTGACCGCGGCGTGGCCCTGCAGCGCCAGCCTCGCCTGACAGATCAGCAGCGGCGAGGGCCTGGCCAGCTGCTCGGCCGACACCCGAAATTGCGATCCGGACGGCGGCGAACACGTGGCGGCAGCCGAGACGGGCGCGATCGACGACAGCGGATACGAGACGGCGAGCGAGGCGAGCAGCGGAAGCAAAATGGCGCGACGCATGATTCTCATCCTCCCTGGCCTCAGCCCGGATTGGGGCTTAGTGGCCGGTTCATTTGGCGACCACCCTAGGTCGGCCTGCCGCCACCGTCTATCCACCGATCGGAGGAAAGATTGGCGCGAAAGGCTGGCTCTTGTGAGGAGCCAGAAAGGAGGAGCGGAAAGGAGGAGGCCGCCAGTGGGGGCTAGAATGGTCGCGCGGCTGGGCGATGGAACGGCTGAAGATTGGCAGCCTGGGGGTCGACCGTCCTGCGCCGTGGGTACGGCAGCTCCTGGGGATGGGCGCCATCGTTCGCTGGGTGGGCCTGGGGGTGGCGGGCATCGTCGGGGTGCTGGCACCGCCACGGGCACCCGCCCTCCTGGTCGCCCTGATCCTCGCCGTCGGGGCCTACAATGCCGCGTCCATGTTGCTCGTGCGGCGCGCGAGTGACCAGTCGGTCCTGCGCATCGCGCGCACGGTCACGGTCCTGGACGAGGTGGGGTGCCTCGTCTTCCTGGCGATCTTCACCGGGCTGCCCGGCGGAACCCAGATCGCCTTCTACGTGCCCATGGTGGTGGCGTCAGTCGCGTACAGCGGCGTCAGCGGGGCGATCCAGTCCGTGGCTATCTTCGCCGTCGGGATCATCGCGGTCGAGTGGGCGCAGGCGGCCTTCTTCGGCCGGTCGTTCTCCTGGGCGGTCGTTCTACTGTGGGCCCTCGTCATGCTGGTGGTGGCCGTCTCCCTCGCGGCCCTGGATCGGACGGTCCAGGCGCTCCCGCTCTCGCCGCGAGGCGCCCTGGAGGCCAGCGGTCCCAGCGGCCAGACCGGGCCCCCCCTGCAGCTCTCCCGACGAGAGCGGGAGGTGTTGCAGCTGATCGCGGCCGGCCAGTCCGATGCCATGATCGCGGCTCGGCTGCACCTGAGCGAGACCACCGTGAAGACGCATGTCGGGACGCTGCGCACCCGGCTGGGCGCCCGGACCAGGGCCGAAGCGGTGGCCATCGCCTCGCGCATGAACCTGCTGGATCCGGACGGCACCTGGCCCTCCCGCTGATCGCTCCATCGCGTATGTCGCGAGCGTGTTCCTGGCTGCCGGAGACACCCCCACCCCCACCCCCACCCTCCCCGCACGGGGGAGGGAGCCCCCGGGCCTTGATGGCAGGGCACGCCCCATCCATGGGAGGGCCGCCGGACTAACCTCCGGCCGCCGTCTTCTTCACGTCCAGTTGGGCGAGGTAGGTCTGGTCGGGGTTGCTGCGCACGTCCGACAGCACCCTGCCATCCTTGAGCCGGATGACGCGGTCGGTCTGCGCCGCCACGTCCGTGTCATGGGTCACCAGCACGAACGTGACGCTATATTCCTTGTTCATCCGGCGCATCAGGGTGACGAGCTGCTGGCTGGTTTCGCTGTCGACCTCGCCAGTGGGTTCGTCTCCCAGCACCAGCGACGGCCGGGTTATCAGCGAGCGGGCGATGGCGACCCGTTGCTGCTCACCGCCCGAGAGCTGGTCGGGTCGGTGGTGCATGCGGTCGCCCAGGCCGACTTCCTCGAGCAGGGCCTGGGCCCGAGCCTTTCCGTCCTTCCCGTTGTGGTGATATCGAAGCGGCAGCATCACGTTTTCGAGGGCGTTGAGCCCAGGCAGGAGGTTGAATTCCTGGAAGATGAAGCCGATCTTCCGGCCCCGCAGGTCAGCCCGCTGGCGGTCGCTGAGCTGGTGCGTGTCCTGGCCGTCGATCGCGTACTCACCCGCGGTTGGCTTGAGCAATAATCCGAGGCAGTCGAGCATGGTGGTCTTCCCGCTGCCGGACCGGCCGACGATCGAGATGAACTCGCCGCTCTCGACGGTGTAGGTGACCCCGTCCAACGCTTTCACCACGCTGGTGCCCTGCTTGTAGTGCTTTTTCAGATCTTTGACATCGATGCTTGCCATGCTGGCGCTCCCCTTACTGCGCCCGCAGCGCCCGAACCGGGTCCATGCGGGCCGCCCGGAAGGCCGGGATGATGCCGGCCACCGCGCCCAGCCCGACGGAGAAGACCAGGGCTACGATCACCAGTCGCCAGGTCACCAGGAACAGGCTCAAGGTGGGCGCGCCGAGGTTGACTAGGGTGGTCAGGCCCCACCCAAGGAAGAGCCCGATGGCGCCGCCAATCGCCCCGATCACGACGGCCTCCAGCAAGAACTCCCGAAGAATGTGACCCACGCGCGCGCCCACGGCTTTCTTGAGCCCGATCTCGCGCACGCGCTCGGTGACGGCCATCAGCATGGTGTTCACGACAGACAGCCCGCCCACGACGAGCGCCAACAGCGCCGCGCCGGTGGTGACTGCGGTGAAGATCGCCGCCCCGGCGTTGAAGGAGGCCACCAGCTGGCTGGGCTTGGTGGCCTTCACTCCCGCGACCTCCCGGTTGATCCGGTCGGCGAGCTGGTCGAGGTTCACGCCGGGATTCCCGTAGACGGTGATCCCGGTGGCCAGCTGGCTGGTGTCCACCGAGCCGCGGATGGCGGCCGGCAGGCTGTCCTTCAGCAGGAGCTGGGCATCGGTGAGGCTGACGAACGCCCCGCTGTCCGGCGCGGTCTGAGTCTTGTTGAGGATCCCGACCACCGTGAAAGTGTGGTTAACGAAGTCCGGCCTGGCATCGGTCGGCCGGATGGGCAGGTCCAACGCGTCGCCCACCTTTTTCTTGAACTCGCTGGCAAAGTCCGCGCCCAGGACTACTTCGCCCTGCGAGGCATTCGTGATGTCGCGCCCCCGGGCCAGGGATACCTTGAACTTCGAGTAGTCATTGGCTTTTGGGTCGGTGCTCGAGATGTAGTCCGGGATCCCGAAGCTCACCCCTGCGTTTCCGCCGGGCTTCGCGCTGACCCCGATTTCGGCGAAGGCAATGGCCACCCCGCTGACCTGTTCGATCTCGGTGACTTTGCTGAGCGGCATCAGGGCACCGCCGAAACCCTGCGAACTCGAGGACTCGTCGGCCACCTGCACGTTCGAGCTGAAATAAGTCGCGCCGCCCGCGAGCAGCGCATTGAATTTTTCTGCCATGGAGCCCATGGTGACCAGGGCCAGCACGCCGATCACGATCCCACTGATGGTCAGGAAGTTCCGCAGCTTTCGCCGCGTCAGGTTGCGAATGATTTCCATCTGCCCCTCCTCGGATGTGTACCCCGGACTTATACCGCCTCCACCCTACTGGAGTCAAAGCCGGAATGAGACTTGCAGCGGCCAGGTATTCCGACGGCCCGCCGCCACGACCAGGTAACGGGCGGTCCTCGGTGCCGTCGCTCTTCACGCTGCGTTAACCTCCAGACCAGGTCGTGGAGGCTGCGGTGAGGCCGCCCAGGGGCCGGGTCAGTCGAGAAGACGGGCCCGCTCGGCGATGTCGCGCTCGGCGAGGGCGGCTTCGTACTCCTCTAATGATTTGAACTCCTCAGCCGCCTGCAGCACCTGCTTGGTGGCGGTCTCCCAGTCCCTAGGTAAGGACTTCAGGAGCGGATAGCCGTGGCGGCGGCGATACGCCACATAGATCAGGACCGCGAGTCCAATCCAGATCGGGCCAACCACCCGAGCGGTGTCGTGAGTCAGGATCACCATCACCAAGAAGAACAGCACCCCCAGGAGGCCGAGCGCGCCCAGGAGGGGAAACCAGACCGGCCGGCCGCGAAACCTCAGTTGGATGTTGAAGGGCATCTGGTACGGTCGCGGCGTGTACGGATCGTAGAGCCGCAGGACGAGCAGGGAGATGAAGACCAGTAGGTAGCCGGTGGTGGCGCCGAAAGCGTAGAGGTCGGCCAGGACGTCGATGGCAGCGCTCTTCCCGGGCGGGCCGGGCGTGAAGAAGGCGAACAGGGTCTGCACGATCGCCACCCCGCTGAACACCAGGATGGCTCGGGCTGGGGTCGCGTACTTCGGGTTGATCTTCGCGAACCAATTCGGAAGGAGCTGGAACTGGCTCATCGAGTAGCTGAGGCGTGAGGCGCTCACCACGCCTGAGTTGGCTGAGACATACACGATCAGGGCGCCGATCGCGGCAGTCAGGGGGGCGGCCACGATGCCCAGCACTGGGATGTGCCCCGCGATCAGCGCCACGGGATCTCCCTCGTGGCCGCGAAACTCCGAGGGAGGGAC
>VBID01000148.1 GCA_005880615.1 Chloroflexota bacterium | reverse complement strand
ACTCCAACCGGTGAGAAGATAGGGGCCATGGCGCAGGAGGCCGAACCGAAGGGGCCGCCGTTCGAGATCGGCGATGAACACGAGCACGGCACCCCGGGAAGCATCGGCCGCCGGCTGCGGGACATCATCCTGGGCGGCCAGGATGGCCTGGTCAACGTCCTCGGCCTGGTCCTGGGCGTGGCGGCGGCCACCCAGTCGGTGCGCGTCATCTTCGTGGCCGGGCTGGCGGCCACCTTCTCCGAGTCGATCGCCATGGGTGGGGTCGCCTACACCTCAGCGCTGGCCGACCGGGACTATTACCTGAGCCAGGTCGCCCGGGAAGCCCGGGAAATAGACGAGGTCCCGGAGAAGGAGCGCGAGGAGGTCCGCGAAATCTTTCGAGCGAAGGGGCTGAAGGGCGAGCTGTTGGAGCGGGTGGTCCAGGAGATCACCTCAGACCGCGACACCTGGATCCAGGTGATGATGAGCGATGAGCTCCACCTGTCGCCCGTGGTCGAGAAAGGCCTGGTGGGCCGCGCTCTCCTGACGGGCGTGTCCACCTTCATCGGCTCGCTCATCCCGTTGATCCCGTTTGTGCTGGTTCCACTGGGGGTACTGTCGGTGGGGACCGCCACCCTGATCGCGCTTCCACTATGCGCGGCTGTTCTGTTTGGGGTGGGCGCCTACAAGGCCGTGACGCTGGTCGGGGACTGGCGCATCAGCGGCCTGGAAATGCTGGTGATCGGGATGGTCTCCGCCTTTGCCGGGTACCTGATCGGCCGCCTGCTCAAGGTCAGCGGCGCGTAGGCGACCCGACCCTGCGTTGCCGGTTCGGACTCCGTAGTGCTGGTCACCCGCGTGGCCGGCAGGCTGCCGCCGGGCGGCAAAGGGTATGGAGATAGCCTGATCGACAAACCGGCGCCGCTGCTTATAGCGGGTTGTGGCCACGAATTGCTCAAGATTGCCCCGGTAACCCCGTTTACTCGATAGATGGTTCGGCCAGGGCGGCTACTCTATGACCGAGCCTGAGCACCACACTCCGACAGTACCGGCGGGCGCCGGCGCCTACCTGGCGGCCGGGGATGCCCTTGCCGAACAGGGCCAGTGGTCGGAGGCTCAAACATCGTTCGAGATGGCGATGAAGCTTGCGCCGAACGCGTCGTTGACCTGGCTCTCCTATGCGCTGGCGTGCTTTCCGCAGCATCGCTTCGGGCCCGCCGGCAGCGCGATCGAGGATGCGCTGCACTATGCCATTCCCATTCTCGATACCCCGGAAATCCGCAAGGGGATCGAAGCCTATGAGCGGGAAAAGTGGAGCGACGCACAGCGGTGGTTTGAGAAGGCACTCGCTAAGGGCGCCCCCGACTCGGCGCCGCACCTGCTGCTGGCGACGTCCTTGCTCCGGCAGGGAAAGCCGCGCGAGGCCCTTACCCATCTCGTCATCGCCAAGGACATGGAGGAGGCGGGTGCCAGGAGAGCCAGCGCTGAGGGGAATCCGCCCCCCTAGCAGAGTAGATCTTGACCGATTCGTAACTGCGACTCGTTCGCAATAAGGCTATACTCGACCTGGATGCAGGTTGCCCGCCCTGGCTCGACGCCGGCCAGGCCTGATCGATCACCTTCCACCGCAGTCCGCCTTTCGGCGCTCTTCGGGGCAGTGGGCCTGCTGCATGTGCTGGGCTGGGGGGCGATGCTGCTGCTGGTCGCGCCCCGCTACCCGATCATGCTGGGGTTAGGCGGCCTGGCCTACACCTTCGGGCTGCGACATGCGTTCGATGCCGACCACATCTCCGCCATCGACAACACCACTCGCAAGCTGCTGCAGGAAGGCAAGAAACCGCTGGGCGTGGGCTTCTTCTTCTCCCTGGGGCACTCGACGGTGGTCTTCCTGATCGCCCTCGGGCTGGGCTTCGCTACCCAGTTCGTGGTCACCAACGTGGTCAGCGGCTCTGGGAGTCTGAAGAACACGGGCGGGTTGATCGGCACCGCCGTGTCCGGCGTGTTCTTGGTGCTGATCGGCGTCCTCAACCTGATCATCCTGCTCGATATCGTGCGTCTCTACCGGCGGATGCGGGCGGGCCAGTATGACGAGCGCGCCCTCGACCACGAACTGGTTGCCGGAGGGCTGCTGACCCGGATCTTCGGCCGGCTGTTCAAGCTGATCCGCCATAGCTGGCAGATGTATCCCATTGGGTTTCTGTTCGGCTTGGGGTTCGACACCGCCTCGGAGGTCTCCCTATTGGCCATCTCGGCCGGCGCGGCCGCCCAGCATCTGCCGATCTACGCCGTGCTCTCGCTGCCGCTGATCTTCGCGGCCGGGATGTCGTTGATGGATACGGCCGACGGCGCCTTCATGGCCCGGGCTTACCAGTGGGCCTTCTCCAACCCCATCCGGAAGGTCTTCTACAACCTGACCGTGACCGGCCTATCCGTCTTCGTGGCTCTCTTCGTCGGCCTGGTGGAGCTGACCCAGATCTTCATCGGGATCCTCAAGTTGAAGGGAGGCGTGTTCGACGCTATCGCCCGGCTCGACTTCGGCTTCATGGGGGTGATCATCGTGGCCGCCTTCGTGATCACCTGGGTGGGCGCCTACGCCATCTTCAAGATCCGGCGCGTGGAGGAACGCTGGGGCCGGATGGTGCGGAGCTAGGTGCGGGGAACATTGTGTTAGGTGTTGGGCAGTTGCGAGTAGAAGGGTGCTGGGTGTGATCCTCCCGAAAGACCGCGACCCTCGTTTCGTGACGATCCGCCGCGGTGGGACCCTCACCGAATCTGATCACCACCTACTCGCTCTGTGGGCGGCATCGTGCGCGGAGCACGTCCTTGACCTCTTCGAGTCGGCCCAGCCTGAGGACCAGCGACCACGTGAGGCGATCGACGAGGCCCGCGCCTGGTTGCGCGGCGAGATCACCATGAGCCAGGCTCGCACGGCGGCCGGCCATGCAAACGCCGCAGCTAGACAGCTGAGTGGGGCAGCACGGCATGCCGCGTACGCTGCCGGCCAGGCCGCGGCCGTCGCACACGTCGCCGCGCACGAGCTCGGTGCGGCCGCCTATGCGATCAAGGCGGCACGTGCTGCGGCGCCGGAAGGAGAGGGAGAGAGCGCAGGACGACTCGAATGCCGGTGGCAGCGCGACCAGCTCCCGGAGGCGATTCGCGAGCTCGTCCTCGACGACCAGCGGTTGCGGAACGACATCTGCTGGTCGGTGTTCGACTGCTGAGAGCGCGTCCGGGCGCCAGCACTGCCCAATGGCGAGCGCCGGCGATCATCATGGATTACTCAGACGGGCTGCTAGGGGGAGGGCGAAATGGCGCGGGCGATGGTCCGCTCCATCCCGGAATGCGACGCGACCACGGCCCCGAGGGCGCGGGCACGGCGGCGCAGGCTGGTTTCCAGGTGACCGGCGACGGCCACTACCGTGGGCGGTGGGTCTTTCTGGCGCAACCGCTCGACCAGCTGCAGCTGCCGCTGTGGATGCAGCGTGACCTGCACCACCACCACGCTGCCGGGCTCGAAGTGGATGCCGTCGACGCTCTGGAGGGCGATGGGCACCACGGGTATGCGGAGCCGGCGGGCGACGGCCTCCACCCGCGCCGCAAAGAACAAGTCATCTTGGACGACGAATACAGGCATTTAGCGTCCTACCGTAGTTTGTGCCGCCACAAATAGGCTATAATGCCGGCCAGCAATTTTGGGTCGAGGACGCGGGGCTCGCGAGAGAGGCCTCTGAGATCCAAATAGGGAAAGGAGGCCGTTCGTGAGCTTCACCGACAAGACGTTAACCTGCCGCGACTGCAAACTGAACTTCGTGTTCACCGCTGGGGAGCAGGAGTTTTATGCGGCCAAGGGGTTCCAACACGAGCCCTCGCGCTGTCCGGATTGCCGTTCCGTCAGTCGCAACACGCGGGGGAGTGGCCGGGTGAGGGAAATGCACGATGTGGTCTGTGCCGAATGCGGAAAGCCGGCCCGGGTGCCTTTCCTGCCCACGATGGGGCGGCCGGTCTACTGCAGCGACTGCTTCGACAAAGTGCGCGCCGGCCGGGCGTAGCGTCACACAACGGCGGTCCGAACTTGGCTGCGGACCGTAAGTCGGAACGAAAGCCGAAACCGGCAGCATCGATCCAGGCGGATCCACGTCCGTTGCGGAGCCGCGCTGATCCTGGATCGGAGGGAGTAGTGATCGAGCCGCTGCCGGTGCCGCTTGGGATGCCCAGCCACGACCGCCGAGCCCGGGTCCGGCGGGTAGGCGGCCTCACCGTCTGGACCGAGACGCTCACCATTCGGAGCCGCGCGCCACGGGATTTCATGGACGTCACCGACCGGGTGGCCGATGTCGTCGATCGGGCCGGGATCACCGAGGGCTGGCTGGGCCTCTTCTCCAAGCACACCACCGCCGCGGTCGTGATCAACGAGAACGAGCCGCTGCTGCTGGCCGACATGGCCGCCATGCTGGAACGCCTGAGCGCGACGGACGCGACCTACGGGCACAACGACTTCACCATCCGGACCGTTAACATGCACGCCGACGAGTGCGCCAACGGGCATGCGCACTGCCAGCACCTGCTGCTCTCCAGCAGTCAGAGCGTCCCCCTGGCGGACGGCCACCTGGATCTGGGCGAGTGGCAGCGCATCTTCTTTGTGGAGCTCGATCGGCCCCGGGACCGCCAGCTCGTGGTCCAGGTCTTCGGGATCTAACACCCCCTGACCCTCGCCCCGCGCTGCCGCGGGCACGCCGGCGCGGGGAGAGGTCTCTGCACCTAACCAGTCGGCTCGACCGGGGGAGTAGAAAGCTGGTCCGTAACGGAACTGCGACACCATGGTGACTACCGTGCTACGAGGCCGGCGCCCGCGCTGGAGCATCCAGCAGAAGATCGTCCTACCGTTCTTCGTCCTGCTTGCTTTCGTCGGTATGGTCGGCACGGCCCTCATCACCTCCCGGGCCACCACCGCGACGGTCTCCGCCTTCGAAGGCGGCCTCCTGCGGGCCAGCCTGTTAAGCAACGACCACCTGGCGGTGCTGGAGGCGGAACGCCTGGCCCAGCTGCGGGCCGCCAGCGATACCCAGGGCGTCGCGTCTGCCCTCGCCAAGGGGGACACCGTCGCCCTCACCGGCCTCCTGCGTCCCATCCAGGCCAACGCAGCGCCGGCGCAGCTCACCATCCGGGTTCTGAACGCGACCGCCAAAGAAGTCCTCACGCTCACACCCCCAGGCAGCACGCCAAAACTCCCCCCGCTCAACCGCGTGGACGCGGTGCGCGCCGTCCTCAACGGCCAGATAGACGCCCAGGGCGACAAATACGTCCTCCCGCTGGCGGGGCCGGCCGGCACGACGCTCTACTGGATTGGCCCAGTCCGCCCTGACCCGAAGACCATTCTGGGGGCGGTCCTGGTGGGCGAGTCGCTGACCGAGATTGCCGACAGCATCCGGGACTCGCGCGCCAGCGAGCTCGTGTTCTACGACCCGTCGGGGCGTGTGCTCCTGTCGTCGCTGAGCGGAGCGCCGTCGCTGACCCCTACCATCGTCGCCCAACTCGGGCAGGGCCCAGTGCGCCTCAGCCAGGAGATCGACCACCACCCCTACCAATTCCTCGTCGGCAACTGGCGACTCCGCAACAGCTCGATTGGGTACCTCGCCGCGGCGGAGCGGGCGGATTCCGTCGAGGCCTCCGTGGCGCAACTCCGGTGGCTGATGGTGCTGGTATTTGGGGCCGCGGCGCTCATGACCTTGCTCTTTGGAACCCTGGTGGCGCGGCGGATCACGCGACCGGTCGAGCACCTCGTCCGCTCCACCGCCGCGGTCTCAGCGGGCGACCTGAGCCATCGGGCACCGGTCGAGACCAACGACGAGATCGGCCTCCTGGCCGAGTCCTTCAATGCCATGGCAGCCAGTCTGGAGCAGAAAACCAGTGAGTTGGAGGAGAGCTACTTTGACAGCATCGAGTCGCTGGCTCGGGCGATCGACGCCCGCGACCCCTCCACGTTCGGCCATTCCACCCGGGTGGCAGCCATCAGCCTGGAGATTGCGGGGGCGATGGGGCACGACGCTGAAAGCCAGAAGACCCTCCGGCGGGCGGCCCTCCTGCACGACATCGGCAAGATCGGCATCGAGGACCGCGTGCTCCACAAATCCGGCCCCCTGACCGACGACGAATGGGACGTGATGAGGCAGCACCCATTGATCGGCTACAAGATGCTCTCCGGGCTTCATTTCCTGAAGCCCAGCCTGGTCGGCGTGCTCCACCACCACGAGCGGTGGGACGGGAAGGGCTTCCCGGGAGGGCTTAAGGGTACGGCGATTTCGGCACACATCCGGGTGCTTACTGTCGCCGACGCGCTGGACGCGATGACCTCAGACCGTCCGTACCGTCAAGCCCTGAACTTCGAAGACGCGTTAGCCGAGATCCAGACGCGGGCCGGCACCCAGTTCGAGCCGGCAGTGGTCGAGGCCTTGATGAAATGTGCATCAGAGGTGCGCGTCCTGCTGATGGAGAAACCCTCGACGGGCGAACCCCGGGTCGACCTCGAGTGGTTGGAACGAAGCGCATGAACGTCCGGTCCCGACTCCGCCAGCTGGCGCTGCCTGGTCTGGTCATCGGCCTCTTCTGGTTCGCGGCAGTGTTTGCCTCGGGGATTCCGCCGGTGCATCTTCTGGCGACCAGCGTCGACGGTCTGGTGCTTGCCGATTATCGCCAGGACCCACTGCGCGCGGCGGGCGTCGCTCCCCTGTCCAGCCAGATCTATGCTGACGCACTCCGGGACGCCCTGAGCGGCCCCCGCGGCGTTTCTTGGGTGTGGTTCGCCCAATCAGCGAGCGGCGCGCCGTCAACCAGGGCCAAGCCGGGAAGCGGGGGTCCTGGTTCGAGCCCGAGCCCGAGCGCGTCCGCGCCCCCGGCGCCCTCATCGACTCCAACGCCCACCCCAGGGCCTACCCCCGCACCCACGCGCACGCCCACGCCGACCGCCACCCCAGCGCCCGCGCCCACCCCCGCCCCGACTCCGACCCCGACGCCCACCCCCACGCCGACTCCGACCCCGACGCCCACCCCCACGCCGACTCCGACACCCACGCCTACGCCCACGGCCACGCCGACACCTACGCCGACGGCTACGGCGACGCCCGCGCCCACCCCCAGACCCACGGCTACGGCGACGCCCACGCCCACACCAACCCCGACGCCGACTCCCACGCCCGCCGACGCCTCCCTCACCATCACCCAAATCGGCGCCGACTACCCAAGTGGTACCGCCCGAGCCGGTGTGAGTTTCACGGACGCGGATCCGAACGGGAACCTGTCACAGTACAGCGGGACCATCAACTGGGGCGATGGCACGACTTCCGGAGGCACCTTCGCGACCAACTCGCCAAGCGGCTTCGTATTTGGCGGCACGCACGTCTACTCCGGTCATGGGACCTTTTCCATCACGGTGGCGATCCGCGACGTCGGCGGGGCCAGCGCGGCCGCCACGACGACCCTGGTTGTGCCCTGATCACCAGGAGACCTCCTCCCAGACCCTCGACCCGAGGGGAGAAGTAAGCTGCTCTGGTCAGCGTTTTCGGCAGCTTTGCCAGGAGGATTCCGTGCTTGAGCGTTTCACCTGGTTCAAACAGTCGGCCTACTGCTATCGCGGTGACGGAATGACCATCTATATCGATCCGTGGGGCATTCCCAAGGAGGATGTCGCGGATGTGGTCTTCATCACGCACGCGCATTTCGACCACTACAATCCGGACCTCGAGAAAGTCCGGGGGCCGAAGACCAAGATCGTGGCGCCAGCGGACGTGGCCAGGGAGCTCAGCGGCGATGTCACCGCCGTGAAGCCGGGGCAGAAGCTTCACGTCGGCGGAGTGGCGGTGGAAACGGTGCCCGCCTACAACATCCATCCACAGCGGCTACAGATGCATCCCAAGTCCAACCAGTGGGTCGGCTACATCCTTTCGCTCGGGGGACATCGGTACTACCACGCGGGCGACACCGATCATCTCCCCGAGCTGGAGCAGGTCAAGACGGAGGTGGCCTTCATCCCGATCGGTGGCACCTACACCATGGACGTGCCAGAGGCGGTCGCCCTGGTCCGCAAGATGTCGCCGCAGCTGGCGGTGCCCATGCATTACGGGTACGTGGTCGGGACGGTCGAGGATGCGGACCGATTCGCGAAGGCAGCCCACCCGGTGAAGGTCCAGATGCTCAAGCCGGTGGAGGCATTCCCCCCCGAACCGGTGGACGAGTAACCTAAGCCCGGATCCGCCGATCGGACGAGGCAGATTGGGATGCGGGGTGCGCCCAGCCGAAGGCGGCGACGAGCACGCGAACGAGCATATCTGTCGATCTGTAAGTGAGCGCGCGCAGGAGCCAACACCCGGATCGGCCGCCCCGCGCCCAAGATGCGAGTTCGATTCGGTGGATTCGGGCTAGATCAGGCTGCGGGACTGGCCGCCGTCCACGGTCCAGCAGGCGCCGGTGACCATGCTGGCTCGCTCTGAGGCGAGGAAGGCGACCACCGCGGCCACCTCCTCGGGCGTGCCGAAGCGGCCCAGCGGGATCTCCGCGCGCACGAAGGCGTCCATCCCCTGTGGATCGGCCTGCCGGCGCCGCTCCCAGGAGCTGCCGGGGAACATCAGGGAGCCGGGGGCAACCGCGTTGACCAGGATGCCAGCCGGAGCCAGCTCGCGAGCCAGTGCCTTGGCCAGGCTGATCTCGGCCGCTTTGGCTACGTTGTAGGCGGGCCGGCCACCGGCCTCGCGGCCGTACACCGAGGCGATCAGGATGATCCGGCCGTAGCCCGTTTTGCGCATCCAGCGGACGGCCGCCCGGGCGGCCCGCAGGGCGACGAGGGTGTTCAGCTCGAAGGCGTCGGCATACTCGGCATCGTCGGTGGTCAGGGCCTCGCGACCCTGCGCGCCGCCGACGCTGTGGACCAGGATGTCCAGCCGCTGCCAGCGGGCGGCGGCCGCCGACAGAAACGCGTCCAGCTGGCTGGGATCGGTGACGTCCGCCGGCTGATGGAAGATCCGGTCGGCCGGACCCAATTGGGCAGCGGCCTGCTGCAGCGGGGCCGCGGTGCGGGCACAGATGGCGAGCCGGCAGCCCTCCCGCGCCAGCGCCCGGGCGATGGCAAGTCCCAGCCCTCGGCTGGCACCGGTGACGACCGCGACCCGGTCCTGGAGACCGAGATCCAGTTAGCTAGACTCGGGCCGGCGTGCCGCCGCTGACCAGTGCCTTCTCGGACTTCGGGTCGAACAGGTGGATATGGCTGGTGTCTACCGCCACCTGGATAGTCTGTCCGGGCTCCATGTCGGCGCTGCGCGGGTCCATGCGCGAGGTGAGCGTCCGGCCACCAACGTTGAGGTAGGCGAAGATCTCGCTGCCCATGCTTTCCACCACTTCGACCTTGGCCGTGACCTTGGGCAGGGTGCCGTCGCTGTAGCGGGAGTCCTTCAGGTCCTCGGGCCGAACGCCCATGATGACCTCCTGGCCACGCTGCGCGCCAGAGCCGTCGAGCAGGCGCTCTGCGACCGGAACGGTGAAGCCGTCGCCCTTTAATTGCGCTGTGCCGTCGCCGCCGATGGTGGCCGGCAGGAAGTTCATGGCCGGGCTGCCGATGAAGCCGGCGACGAACAGGTTGACGGGCTTCTGGTAGAGGGTTTGCGGGGTGTCGACTTGCTGGACGAAGCCGTCCTTGAGCACGACAATCCGGTCGCCCATGGTCATGGCCTCGACCTGGTCGTGGGTGACGTAGATGAAGGTGGTCTGCAGGCGCTGGTGCAATTTGAGGATTTCCACCCGGGTCTGGACGCGCAGCTTGGCGTCCAGGTTGGAGAGCGGCTCGTCCATCAGGAAGGCTTTCGGCTGGCGGACGATGGCGCGGCCCAGCGCGACCCGCTGGCGCTGCCCCCCGGAGAGCGCCTTCGGCTTGCGGTCGAGCAGGTTTTCCAGGCCCAGCACCCGGGCCGCCTCCCGGACCCGCTTATCGATCTCCGACTTCGGGGTCTTGCGCAGCTTGAGCCCGAAGGAGAGGTTGTCGTAGACCGTCATATGGGGATACAGGGCGTAGGACTGGAACACCATGGCGATGTCGCGGTCCTTGGGCGGCACGTCGTTGACCACCCGATCGCCGATCTTGACGGTTCCGTCGCTGATCTCTTCCAGCCCAGCCACCATCCGCAGCGCCGTGGATTTGCCACAGCCGGAAGGCCCGACCAGGACCATGAACTCCTTATCCCGGATCTCCACGTTCATGTCCGTGATGGCGACCACGTTGCCCGTGTACCGCTTATAGACGTGCTCAAAAACTACCCCTGCCATGGTGGTCGAATTGTAGGCCTCAACCGAAGAAGTGGTCAAGCTGGGCCTCACCGAACGCTCGTTCGCCGTGGGGACCGGGCGCAGCAGGATGGCTAGCCAGGGGCGTTATACACTTGGCATCATCAACGCAGAGCCCGCTGGGGCCTGGCGGTCGCGGGGCGACCAGCCGGCCGGTCGGGCGGGAGCAGGATTGTGGAACACAGGCAAAGGAACATCCTTCGGTCGGCGCCCCCCAACGGCGCCCGAGCCAGACGACGAGCTGTCGTCTTCGACTTCGACGGCACGCTGGTCGACAGCTATCCGCTCATTGAAGCCGCCTTCAGCACCGTGATGCGAAAGCATGCGCTGGACGAACGGGCCCGCGCCCTGTTTCGGCAGAGCCGTGGTCTGCCGCTGCCGGAGCAGATGCGACGTGTTTCGCCCGACCTCTGGGAAGACCTGGTCGCCACGTATCGTCGCGCCGACTCGCGGCTTGGCCCGGCCCAGGTGTTCCGCGGGATTCCCACGCTGGTCCGGACGCTGCGCCAGCGGGGCGTCCAGCTGGGAGTCGTCTCCTGCAAGCGGCGGGTGCTGGTGGAGACGGAGCTGGAGGGGATCGGCCTGCACCGATACTTCGACGTGATCATCGGCTACGAGGATGTCAGCCCTCCGAAGCCGGCGCCGGACCCACTGCTGGCTGCCATCAACCACCTCGAGCTCCCCCTGGGCAGCGCCCTCTACGTGGGCGACAGCCTGGTCGACATGGAGACGGGGCAGGCGGCCCGGGTCCGCACCGTGCTGGCGGCCTGGGGCCACTCGGCGGAGATGAACGGGGAATTTGCCCGCTACCGCCTGCGGGCCCTGCGGCCGCGCGATCTCCTCGCCCTGGTCGACGATCTGGGCCCCAACGGGCACCAGCACGCCGCGTAGAGAATTCCGGGCGAGCGCGGTACGATGGCGGGCGACCCATGGATGATGCCGCCTACTTTCGCGCCCTCCCGAAGGCGGAGCTGCACCTGCACCTGGATGGTTCGGTTCGTCCGGCCACCGTCTTGGATCTGGCTACCGCGGACGGCGTCCCGGTTCCAACTACCAACCTGAAGAGGCTCCGGGCGCACCTGGAGGCCACCGACGAGACCCCGTCTCTGACGGCCTACATCGCCTTCTTCGAGCTGCCGATCGCGGTCATGCAAACGGTGCCAGCCCTGGAACGGGTCACCTACGAGCTGTGCCAGGACCTGGCCGCGGACGGCGTGCGCTATGCGGAGATCCGGTACGCGCCCTGGCTGCATGTCCATCGCGGCCTCTCGCTGGCAGACGTGATCCGGGCCACCCTCGATGGGTTGCGCGCCGGCCAGGCTGAAACCGGGCTGGCGGGTGGCCTGATCATCACCGCCCTGCGCACCATGCCGCCCGACCACAATGTGACCCTCGCCCAGGCGGCCGGGGGCTTTGTGGGGGAGGGGGTGGTGGGCTTCGACCTGGCCGGCGATGAGGCCGGGCACCCACCGGGGACGCATGAAGATGCCTTCCGGGCGGCCAGGTCGCTGGGGCTCAACCTGACGATCCACGCCGGCGAGGGCGCCGGGCCGGAGAGTGTCCGGCAGGCGATTGCGCTGGGAGCGATGCGGATCGGCCATGGCGTCCGGGCCCGCCAGGACCCGGAGGTGCTGGAGATGGCGCGCGAAAATGGCGTTGAGTTCGACATGGCTCCAACGAGCAATGTCCAGACCAAGGCGGTGCCGCGGCTGGAAGACCACCCGTTGCTCGAGTACTTGCGGGCCGGCATCAAGGTCACCATCAGCACCGACTCCCGCACCGTGTCACGAACCACCCTGACCAATGAGTACCTGAAAGTCGCGACCATGCTGGGCGCCTCTCGGGCCGACCTCTGGGCGATGAATCTGCAGGCCGTCGAGGGGGCCTTCGCCGAGCCGGCGCTGAAGTCCCGGTTGCGCCAGGAGTTCAGCGAGGCCGAGGCGCGGCTGGCTGCGTCCAAGAAGGCTCGCCGCTAAATCTCGGGAGATTCAGCTACAGGCCGGGGGGAATGACGGCCGGTGGCGTGACCGTGCCCGTCCTGATGTCGGCCTGGACCCGACCAAGCTGGATCAGGATCGACTGGGGGACCACGCTGCTAGGCTGAGCAAACCCCATCGCGTCTTCCGCCAGCCCGAAGTAGACGGGGCCTGGGGTGAAGGTGCCGGCGGCCAGCCGCTCGAGCGTCAGCTGCAGCGCCCGGTCCACGCGCTTTAGGGCGCTGGTGATGACCGCCGGACTGAGGGTGGCCTGGTCCTCACCGGATCCAATCGCGTAGGCATGCCCGTCGTAGGCCGCCTCGATGTAGCTCGGACCGCACGGGACTCCCGCCTGGAACAGAATGTCGACCTGGGTGCGCACCTGCGCCGCGCCAATGGCCTTGCACCCCGCCTGGTCGGCGACGGCGGTCCAGTCCAGCTTGACGCCCACGTTGGGGTTCACGGAGCGGGCGCCCGCGATGAAACCCGCCAGGTATCGCTGGGAGGCGGGCGCGTTGCTGACCCCGAACCCACCCACGCGATTGTGCACGGCCCTGCCCACTTTCATGCTTTCCATCAGGCCGGCGAGGACCCCGACCAGATACCCCGCGTCTTGCTCTTTGAACACGAGGTCGGTCAGGTTCGGCAAGTCGGCTGGCCGGCCCTGGTCATCGGTGGCGATGGCGTCCACCAGCGCAAACTGCAATGACGGGTGCTTCTTGGCCACCTGCCAGATGGCGCCGGCCATGCCGGCCGAAAGGGCCACCGTCAAGTCCGGCCGAGCCGTGGCGCACCGCTCGAGGTTGGCCGCGTACACGGCGGGCACCGGGGATTCGATCACGTTGGATACAGCGTGGCTGGCGGCCATGCCATCCTGGGCCGACTGGTTGAGGCTTTCACTGTCCGGCCCAGCGCTGGTCACCAGGCAGACGGACGGCTGCCGATGGGCGGCCACCACCGTGGGGGCCGGCGCGCTGGCGCAGCCCGACAACAGCACCACCAGAAAAGCGACCAGCGCTCGTCTCATGGTGCTTGCAACGCAAAACCCCTCCGGCGTTTGCACGTGCCCAATGGATCGCTCCAGCCTACTGCTTCTTGTACGGCCGTCCGACGGCGGCCGGGGCAATCGAGCGTCCCATCGCGCCGGCGACCACGACGATGGTCAGCACGTAAGGGAGCATCCCCAGGAACTGGTAAGGGATGTTGTGAAAGCCCTGGATCCGTGCTCCCACCGCGTCCGCGCCGGCGAAGAGCAACGACGCCAGGAAGGCGCCGGCAGGTGTCCAGCGGCCAAAAATCATCGCTGCCAGGGCGATGAATCCCCGTCCGCCGGTGATGTTGGGGAGGAAGTTGCCGATCTCCTGGAGGGAAAAGTAGGCGCCCCCCAGGCCGGCCAGGGCGCCGCTGGCGATCACATTGACGTACCGGACCAGGTACACATTGATGCCGACGGTGTCGGCCGCCAGGGGATGCTCGCCGCAGGCACGCGTCCGCAGCCCCCACACGGTATGGAACAGGACCACGTGGACGACCACGATCAGCAGCAGCATGGCCCAGGTGATGGCTTGACCCTGGAAGAAGATCTGCCCCAGGAAGGGGAGCCGGTCCAGCAGCGGGATGTGCCAGGTGGGCAGGATGCCAGGGCCGACGGTGCTGGTTTCTTGGATGTACGTCCGGTAGTAGACCCCGGTGATGCCGACGGCCAGGATATTGATCACGGTCCCGCTGACGATCTGGTCGACCAGCAGGCTGATGGAAAGCGCGGCATGTAGGGCGGCAATGGCCATCCCGGCCAGCATGGCGGCCAGTACCCCGAGCCAGAGATTGTGGGTCGCCAGCGCGGCGGCGTAGCCGACGAAGGCGCCTGTCAGCATGATGCCTTCCAGCGCGATATTGACCACGCCGGAGCGCTCGCACATCAACCCGCCCAGGGCGGCCAGGGTGAGCGGGGTCGCCGCCAGCAGCGTCAGATAGCCGAGCTCGGTGAGGTGCAGGCTCTGCAAGGCCGCGATCATCAGATGGTGGCGCCCCCGTCCGTCTTGGCGAGCTGCACCGGTGCGGCGGGCGTGTGTCGGAGTCGGAAGATCCACCGGATGATCGCCGGCGCGGCGATGAAGATAATGACCGTCGCCTGCACGA
The DNA here is from genome assembly GCA_005880615.1 of Chloroflexota bacterium. GTDB lineage: Bacteria > Chloroflexota > Dormibacteria > CF-121 > CF-121 > CF-121. The sequence continues at coordinate 11,225 of VBID01000148.1, read as the reverse complement.
TGGAGATCAGGTCCGCCGAGACCTGGGTTTGGAGCTGCATGAAGGTGGCGCCGTTGCGCATGGCGCCAAACAGGAAGGCCGCCGGCAGGATCGCCCACGGATTGCTCTTGGCGAGCAAGGCCACGGCGATGCTGTCGAAGCCGTACCCGGTGGAGAAGGAGGGCGGCATGAAGTGCGAGACCCCCAGCACCTCGTCCGCACCGGCCAGGCCGGCCAGCGCACCCGAGATGCCCATCGTGATGACCAGGGTCCAGCCGACCGAGATGCCGGCCGCCCGGGCCGCGCTCGGATTGAGGCCGACGGTGCGGATCTGGAAGCCGACCGTGGTGCGGGAGAGGAGGAACCAGACGACGGGAATCGCGACCAGCGCCACGAACAGACCGGCGTGCAGCCGCGTCCCGGGGATCAAGATGGGCAGCTGCGCGGCGTGCTGGATGAACGGGGTGCGCGGGGCCGATGAGGTCTTGTCCGCCAGCGGCCCCCGATTGTTGATCAGGAAATCGGTGAGCTGAAAGGCGACGTAGTTGAGCATGATGGTGATGATCACCTCGTGGGCGCCGGTGCGGGCCTTGATGATCCCCGGGATGGCGGCCCACAGGAAGCCGCCCAGCATGCCGGCCAGCAGCGCCAGGGGCACGTGCACGATCCCGGGCAGCCCCTGGACGCTGTAGCCGATGAACACGCCGAAGACGGCCCCCAGGTAGAACTGGCCCTCGGCCCCGATGTTGAACAGGCCCGCCTTGAAGCCGAGGGCCACCGCCAGCCCCAGGAAGATGTAGGGAAGGGTGGCGATCATCGTCTCGGTAAACGCGCGCGGGTTGGTGAAGGCGCCCTGGAAGAGGGCACTGAATGCCTGGACAGGATCGGCGCCGGAGGCGAGCACCGCCAGGCCGGCGACCGCAAAGCCGCACACGATGGAGAGGATGGGTTGGGCCGCCAGGGCGACGGCCGCCGGCCGGAACAGCCGGCGCCAGGTCATGCCGCGCCCGCCATCAGCAGGCCGATGCGCTCGCGGTCGATGGCGTCCCCCTCCAGGATGGCCACGATCCGGCCCCGGTACATCACCGCCACCCGATCGGCGAGGGAGAGGATTTCGTCGAGCTCCGACGAGATCAGCAGCACGGCCAGGCCGGCGTCGCGCTGGTCCACGATCTGGCGGTGGATGAATTCGATCGACCCCACGTCCAGGCCGCGGGTGGGCTGGCTGGCCAGCAGGGCCCTGGGCTGGCGCCCGAGCTCGCGGGCGGCGACCACTTTCTGCTGGTTGCCGCCGGAAAGCGAACCGGCTGGCTGGCTGGGGCTCTCGGCCCGGATGTCGAACTGCTTGATCAGCCGCTGCGCGTACTCCAGCACCGCCTCGAATCGGCGGATAATCCACCGGGCGAAGGGCGCCCGGTCGAAGGTCGACAGCACCAGGTTGTCCGAGACCGAATGCTCGAGCACCAGCCCCATCCGGTGGCGGTCCGCCGGGATGAAGCCCAATCCGCCGTGCAGGACGTGGCGCGTGGTGGCCCGGGTCACGTCCTGGCCGTCGAGCAGGACGCGACCGCCGCGGTCCGGGCGGAGGCCCGCGATGGCCTCCGCCAGCTCGTTCTGTCCGTTGCCTTCGACCCCGGCGATGCCTACGATCTCTCCCGCGTGCACGCTGAGCGCCACGCCGTCCACGGCGACCCGACGGCGGTCGTCGTGCACGACCAGGTGGTCGAGCTCGAGCACCGGCCGCTGCGGCCGGGCCGGCGCCTTGTCGACCCGGAGCAGGACCGGCCGGCCCACCATCAGGCGGGCCAGCCCGGCCGGATTGGTCTCGCTCGGCCGGGTGGTGGCTTCCACCTTGCCGCGGCGCATGACGGTGATGGTGTCCGCCACCTCCATGACTTCGCCCAGCTTGTGGGTGATGAAGACAATGGCCGAGCCCTCGCCGGCCAGGTTGCGGAGGATCCCGAACAGGCCGATCACCTCCTGCGGCGTCAGCACCGCGGTCGGCTCGTCCAGGATGAGGATGCGGGCCCCGCGATAGAGCGACTTCAAGATTTCCACGCGTTGCTGGATCCCGACCGGCAGCCCCTCGATCCGAGCGCGCGGGTCCACTTCCAGTCCATAGCGCTGGGACAGGTCTCGGACCTCCCGCTCGGCGGCCCGCTGGTCGACGAACCCGCCGGCCCGCACCGTCTCATGGCCGAGGATGACGTTCTCGGCCACGGTCAATGGCGGGATCAACATGAAGTGCTGGTGGACCATGCCGATCCCCAGGCGGATGGCGTCCTGCGGCCCATGGATCACCACCGGGTTGCCATCGACCAGGATGGTGCCGCTGTCCGGACGGACCAGCCCATAGGCCACGTTCATCAGGGTGGTCTTGCCGGCCCCGTTTTCCCCCAGTAACGCGTGGACCTGGTCCCACTCGATGGCCAGGTCCACGCCGTCGTTGGCGCGCAGGGCCCCGTAGGTCTTGACAATCCCACGGAGCTCGAGCGCCGCCGCTCGAGTCGGCTTCAGTTGTGTTTCCTTACGAGGCGGTATATCCCGTCTGGAGGCTACCGTCCGCCAGCTTCTTCAAGATGTCCTGGATCTTGGCCTTGATGTCGGCCGAGATCTTGCCGTCGAAATTGTGGTACGCCGAGATCCCGACTCCGCCATTCTTGGCCTCGAAGACGAGCAGGCCGCTGGACGGCCACTGAGCCTTGACCGCGTCCGCGATCGCCGTCTTAACCGCCACCGCGATGTGCTTCTCGGCGCTGGTGATCAGGCACGGGTCGGCGTCGGGATAGGAGACGAACTGGTCCACGTCCACGCCCACGCACTGCTTGTTCTGTTGCACCGCCGCCAGCAGGGCGCCGTTGCCGGTGTTGCCGCCCGCGCCGAAGACGATGTCGGCACCCTGGCCGAAGAAGTCGAGCGCCCGGGCCTTGCCCCAGTCGGGGTCGTTGAAGCTCTTGGCGCCGCTGGGCGGCTGGTAGATGCCCAGCGTCTTGACGCTGGGATTGGTGTACTTGGCGCCGTTCTCGTAACCCACCCGGTACTTCTCAACCGGCGGGATCTTCAGGCCGTAGACGCCAGCGATCGTCCCCGACTTGGTCATCAGCCCGGCCAGCGCGCCGGCCAGGAAGCCGGCCTGATCTTCCTTGAAGACGAGACCGACCAGGTTCGGCGGCGGCGAATCATAGGCGAAGTCGACGATGGCCATCTTCACCCCGGGGTTGGCCTTGGCCGCGGCCAGCGTGTCATCGCCCAGGAGGAAGCCGACCGTGACCACCATGTCGTACTTCTGGTCCACGAAGGTCTGGATGTTCTTCTGGTAGTCGGTTGGCTGGTTCGACTCGATAAAGTGAGCCTGCACGCACAGGCTGGAATCGGCCTGGGCGTCCTGGACGCCCTTCCAGGCGTTGGCGTTGAAGGACTTGTCGGAGAGCTTGCCAACGTCGGTGACCAGCCCAACCTTGAACGTCTTACAGCTGGCTGCCGGCGAGCCCGAAGTCCCGCCCCCACCGCAGGCGGCCAGCAGGAGTACCGAAACGACGCCCAGACTTACGAACCGAAAACGCGAGTGCCTCATACTTCTTCCCCCTTCACGGGTGACCAGCGACAGCCGGCCGGAATCGTCCATGCCGTCCCCCCGCGTACCCGCGCGAGATTGTAACACTCTCTACCCGAGATCCCCCGGCTTGTCAAATTCAGCCGGAGTACGACCGGCGTGCGCGTTCACCCCCAACCTGACCCTCCCCTGAGGTGGAGGGAGAGCTCGGCTCGTTAGGTGCCGAAGAGGCGGTCGCCGTAGTCCCCCAGGCCGGGCATGATGTACTTCTGGGCGTTCAGCTGGCGGTCGCGGGCCGCGGCGAAGATCTCCACGTCGGGATGGGCCTGCTGCAAGGCCATGATTCCCTCCGGGGCGGCCACCACGCAGATCAGCCGGACGCTGGCCGGGCTGTGTTCCTTCAGGATCTCGACCGCTTTGGTGGCGCTGCCCCCGGTGGCCAGCATGGGATCGAGCAGGAGCACGGTCTTGCCCTGGATGTCGGGCGGCAGTTTGACGTAATAGCGCGATGCGACCGCGGTCCGCTCGTCGCGTTCCAGCCCGATGTAGCCAACTGTCACCTGGGGGAGGAGGTCGAGGACCGGGCCCATCAGCCCCAGCCCGGCGCGCAGGATGGGGACCGCCACCACCCGGTCGGCGATGGCCGTCCCGGCGGTCGACTCGATGGGAGTGGCGATTTCGAACGTCCGGGTTCGGAGGGTCCGGGTGGCCTCGTAGAGCAGCAGGGTGATGATCTTGTCGGAGGCCTCACGAAACTCATCCGGCGTGGTGTCGCGGTCGCGCAGCCGGGTCAGATAGTGCGCGACCAGCGGGTGGTCGATCAGGTGCAGCGCCATCAGCGGCCTCAGTGCACAGGGGCAGGTTGAAAGGCCTGCCGGACGCCATCCAGCGCCACCCTGAACATGGGGGTCAGGTCCAGCCGCCGGACGCGGTCCGGGTCGATGCCCTCTTCGCCGGGCTCATTGACCACCATCAGGACCGAGCCGCCGCGCAGGCCGCGCAGGTTGCAGAGGGTGAAGATGGTGGACGACTCCATGTCGTTGCACAGGACCCGCGCCCGCTGCCAGACCTCAGCCGCCTGCGCCAGCTCGGTGTGGCGCGGCATCCGGTTGGCCTGCAGATCCGGGTAGAGCGCATCGTGGCTGCGCACGATCCCGGCGTGGGTGGGATGGCCCAGGCGGTGGCCTGAGTTGGTCATGGCGGCCACCAGCGCGTGGTCGGCCACGGCCGGGTAGCCAAGGGGCACGTAGGCCGGGGTCGTGCCTTCATCGCGCACCGCGGCGGTGGCCACAACCAGGTGACCGAAGCCGATTCCCGCTTGAATCGAACCGGTCGTCCCGACGCGGATGAAGGTGGTCACGCCTAGGGCCGCCAGCTCCTCCACCGCAATCGCCGTGGATGGCGAGCCGATCCCGGTGGAGCACACGGAAACCGGGTGACCGTCCAGGCTCCCGGTGTAGGTCGTGAACTCCCGGTTGCTGGCCACGTGGCGCGGCTTGTCGAGCAACCGGGCAACGGCTTCCACCCGACCCGGGTCGCCGGGAAGCAGCACGGCCTCACCCACATCGCCGGTTTTGAGCCGGATGTGATACTGGACTCCCCCCATTGCCTCGACAGGATAGCAAGGCGAGCTACGTGCAGTGGACCCCGGGACGGTCACACTCCGGGGTCACGGCCAGCCAGCGGAACTGGCGGCGGTGGGCGGCGACCCAGGCATAGGTGCCCTTGGCCAGCCAGGCGACTCCGGGCAGCCGCAGCAGCGCGGCCAGCGGTCGCCACGGTCCCCCGAGCGCCTCCAGGGTGCGGGCGATGGCGGCGGCGCCGGCGAGCTTGCGACCCCGCCGATCAACGGTCCAGGCGGCGCGATCCAGGTCTGGGCGCGAGATCCCGAAGCGCTGCGTGGTGCCTGGGAGTTGACTTGGCAAGGCCAGCACACGGCCGGCTCGGTCGCGCGCTTTCACCCAGTGCGCGCAGCGGGTTCAGAGGCCTCAGTGTCCGTCGAAGAGGAGGAACAGCTCCGGGGAACGGTCGGCGTCCGGCACGGCCTAAGCCTAACGGTACCGGATCAGTTCGCCCAGGAGCTGGCTTGGGCGGTGGTGGCGTACGTGGCACCCAGCAGCCAGCGGAGGAGGGGAGAGGTGATGGGGGCCTGATAGGTCACTGTGACCTGGACCGGGTGGTGAGCCCGATCGGCCGCCCCCTCCGGCGACACGCTGATCGTCAACCCGTTGAGGTCCAGGTTGCCGACGTTGGCCACCACGGTGCGGCAGATCTCGGCATCGCGGTAGGCGCCTGGGTCCTGCAGACCGCCGGTCACAGCCCAACAGGGGGTCTCGCTGCTCAGGGGGGTGGCATCCGTGCTCGCCGCGGTGAAGGCGGCCACCTGGGCAGCATGATCCACCTTGGCCGCGGCCAACCCGAACCCCGCCAGCTGGCCGAAGCTGAGCCCGATGGCTAGCACCACCCCCAGGACGAGGGCCATCTCGACGGCAACCTGCCCGGCGGCCACTCTGCGCACCAGGCCAGCATTAGCCAGACCGGTTTCGAGACCTATTACGGTGGGCCGCTGGACCCATCCGGGCCGGCGGGCCGCAACATGGGCCGCAAGCATTCACCCCTGGGCGATCCGCCGCAGGATCAGAGGCAGGGGCTGGGCGTCGCGGCCGATCTGGAAGGCGGCGGCCACCCGGCCACGGAGCGCGTCGAACTGGTCGGCCCGGGCGGCGTGGACGGTGGCCAGCGCCTCCCCGGCCCGCACGGCATCCCCGACCTTTCGATGGAGAACGATGCCCACCGAGACATCGATGGGATCCTCCTTGCGGTCGCGCCCAGCGCCCAGCGCCTTGCTCACCAGGCCTATTTCCAGCGCGTCAATCGCCGACACCACACCGTCACGCGGGGCCGACACCGCTCGCTGCACGGGCGCCCGCGGCAGGCGGCCCGGATCATCGCCCACGCGAGGATCGCCGCCCTGGGCCTCAATCAGCTCGCCGAACTTGCGTAGGGCCTGCCCGTCGCGGAGGCCCTCGGCCAGCCGGGTCTCGTTGGCGGCCAGATCGTCACCCGCGCCGGCCAGGCGGAGCATCTCAGCGCCCAGGCGCAGAGACAGCTGGCGGAGGTCGGCCGGACCGCCGCCGCGCAGGGTCTCGATGGCTTCCGCAATCTCCAGGGCGTTGCCCACCGCGCGACCGAGCGGTTGGCTCATGTCGGTCACGTAGGCGACCGTCTGCCGGCCGGCCCGGGCGCCGATGGCGACCAGCAGGCGGGCCAGGGCCTCGCCCTCCGCCTGCGTGTCGATGAAGGCGCCGCGGCCGGTCTTCACGTCCAGGACGATGGCGTCCGCCCCCGCCGCCAGCTTCTTGCTCATCACGCTGCTGGCGATGAGGGGTACCGAGTCCACCGTGGCGGTCGTGTCGCGGAGCGCGTACAGGGTCTTGTCGGCCGGCGCCAGGTCCGCGGTCTGGCCGGCGATGGCGATCCCAATCCGCCGCACCTGGCTGACGAAGGCGTCCACGGTCAGGTCGACCCGAAGGCCCGGAATCGCCTCGAGCTTGTCGAGGGTGCCCCCGCTGTGGCCGAGCGCCCGGCCGGAGAGCTTCGCCACCGGGATCCCGGCGGCGGCGACCATGGGCGCCACCACCAGGGTGGCCTTGTCGCCCACGCCACCGGTCGAGTGCTTGTCGACCTTGGTGCCCGGGATGCTGGAGAGGTCCAGCATCCGGCCGCTATGCGCCATGGCCATCGTCAGCGCGTGGGTCTCCGTCTCGTCCATGCCGCGCAGGCGCACCGCCATCAGCCAGGCAGCCAGCTGGTAGTCCGGGATGCTTCCGGTGGCCGCCCCGCGGGCGAGAAATTCAAGCTCGGCGGCGGAATGGGCGAGACCATCGCGCTTGTGGCGGATAATCTCGAGGGCCGTCACGCCTATAGAGTATGGCGGTGCTCCTGAAGCTGGCAGCCCTGGTGCTGCCGCTGGGACTGGATACGTTTGCCGTGGCCGCGGCCCTCGGCATCGCCGGGTTGGCCCCCCGGGAGCGGCTTCGAGTCAGCCTGTTGTTCAGTGGGTTCGAAGCCGGGATGCCGCTGGTGGGGTTCCTGGCCGGCTTCGCCGCGGGTGCCGCCCTGGGGAATGCGGCCGACCTGGTGGCTATCGCGGTGCTGATTGCCCTGGGCCTCTACCTGGTCTGGCCCAAGGGGGAGAGCGACGAGGTAGGCCGCGCGAGCCTGCTGGCGCGGACGCACGGGTGGCCCGTCATCGGCCTGGGGGTGAGTATCAGCCTGGATGAGCTGGCCATCGGCTTCACCATCGGGTTGTTGAAGCTGCCGATCGTGCTCGTGCTGATCCTGATCGGCCTGCAGGCATTTCTGGCGACCCAGCTCGGGCTGCGCCTGGGCAGCCGGCTGGGCGACGCGGTGCGGGAGGGCGCGGAGCGGCTAGCTGGGGTGGCACTGGCAGGCCTGGGCGTCTTCCTCCTGCTCGAGAAGCTGGTACGACCTACTTGACCAGCGACGAGTTCACGCCGGGCGCCGGCGCGAAGTTGATGTTGAACTGGACGAGGAGCCCGGGGGTACCGCGGTTCGTCCAGTTGGTGGTCGCGCCCGTGCAGCCGGGGGTGGTTCCGGCCGTGTTGCCGTTCACGTTGCCCATGTCCAGGGTCATGATGAAGCCGATGAACTCGCCGTTGACTTCGTACTGCCCGCTGGAGTCGCTATCGGTCGGATTGAGGTTATGGGGTCCGGCCTGCACCGCGCGCAGGTAGACCCCGCCACCCCCGCCCGACGCGTCGAACATCGTGCCCCAGACCTGGAACCGGGGCGCGTTGGAGGTGCTGGCGTCGAAGCCCTGGTTGCTCCAGGCGTTGATGACGCCGCCGGAGCCCGCCCCATATGTGTTGGTCGGAGCGATGTAGAAGGCGATGTGAATGCTGCCGCTGGGTACGAAGTTGGGAGCCACGAAGAAGACACTGGCTCCCCCGTTGGTGCCTCCAGTCATGCTGCTGTTGTTGGCGCTGAAGGCGCTGGTGCCGTCGAAGATGAACTCCACCCCGTCGGTGCCATCAGGCGCCCGGGGGAGATCGGTGGCACCCAGGCCGTTGACGTAGTGGGGTAGTCCGTTGGACGTATTGGAGATGTGAGAGCCGGTGATGGCGATGCCGTTTCCCCCGGTGAAATAGTAGATGCCGTTCAGGAAGATGTAGTAGTCGTCTGGCGAGTTATCACCGCCCCCCGGCCACGGGAGATTGATGCTGCTCGTGTAGATCCCAGGGCGATAAACCGCGAAGTCATGCGTCGCGCTGGTGGTGTTGTGGATGGTGGTCGCATAGGGCGTCCCCGGAAAGGCGACCCAGCTCCCGCCGGCGGGGACACTCGCCATCTTGTGCCGGCCGCCCTGGCTCACGCTGGCCAGCTGGCTGGTGTCGGGCATCAGGTAGTTCGGCTTGGGGTCCTGGCCGGTGGCAAAGGGCGGGGCGGGCACCCAATACTGCATCAGTTGCTGGTTGTCGCTGCCGGAGTTGATGAACAGGCGGCCGTTGATGTTCATCTCGCCGCTGGTGCCTGTCGGAATGTGGAACTTGGCGTTGCTGATGGTGATGCCGGCCGTGCCGAAGCTGCACCAGTCGTTCCCTTCCTGGCCGTTGTCGACCTGCCCGATGCCCGTCATCTGGGCGTTGATGGTGTTCCCAGTCCCGAGGCCGCCGTAGGCGAAGATGGCGTAGGTCTTGGCGTTGGTCCCGGCCTCGGCAGTGGCGGTGGCATAGATGTTGATGCTGTTGAAGCCGAGGATCTCGGCGAACGTAGCCACCGCGTTGTAACTGACGCTGACCTGGACCTGTTTATTGTTGTAGCCGGAGGGCGCCACCGCCGTAACGGTGTAATTGCCCTCGCTGTCGGTGACGGTGTTGCCCGGAGGTGGCGGTGAGTACGGAGAGGCATTCGGATTGCTGTAGAGGGGCGTCAGGTTGAAGACCGAATACGTGTCCTGCAGGGCGTGCCACAGGGCGTAGTTCGGCTGCCCGCCGGGATTGGCCACAGTGCCCACCAGGTCTTGCGCCCCGGCCAGCGCCCCGGCATCCACCGCGTCCTGCATCAGGCGCCGCTGGAAGTACAGGCGGCCGGCGTCGATGGCCAGCGCCAGCATGCCGCAGATGGCCACCATGGCGAGGGCCATGATCACGATGGCCTGGGCACGCTGGCGCTGCCGGTACCAGCCCATCAGTACTCCGCTCGCATCGAGGAGCTGGCGGTCATGGTGATGGTGGTCCCGGTGAGCTCCGAGATCAGGGCCGTCATGGGTGAGAAGGCGTAAGTGATTTGCACCGTGACCTCGTGGTTGCCTGGAGCTCGGTTGGGCGTGATCCAGATGTAGCCCGAGTTCGCCGGCGGGTTGGTCGAGGCCTGGGCCGGCGCGCTACAGCCCGGCAGGCACGGGTCCTCGATCAGGATTATTCCGCCGCCGCCGATCTTGGCCAGCGTGGCGTTGACGATCAGCGTGTCCGGCGGGGTGCTGTTCTCGTTGCTGCGGAGCACCAGCTGCCGAGCCCCTTCGTGGGCCGCCTCGGCGATGCTGATGTACACGGCCACGGCCCGGCCCAGGTCGAAGATGCCCATGATCAACAGGAACAACGCCCCAGCCAGCAGGGAGAACTCGACCATCGACTGCCCCCTCGAACGGTGACGCATCAGTAGTTGGTCCTCATCTGCACGCTGACGCTCATGGTCACGGGGTTGCCCACCAGGTTCTGAAGCAGGGGCGTGAAGAGGGTGAAGTTGTAGGTGGCGTTGACGGTGACGTAATAGTTGGTCGTCGGCGTCGCGCCGTTCCAGTTGTCCACCCGGTTCGAGGAGTTGGGGCAGCCCGCGGTGCTGGACGATGAATCGTGGGGCGGGCAGATGGTGATGGACTGCGGCACGATCCCGGTGCCCTGCAGCTCAGCCGTGACCGCGTCGGCGATGGCCCGGTCGGTCTGCACCGGGCAGGTGGCGTAGCTGTTGGAACTGCTGCAGGTCGGGGTCGCCGGCCCCGTGTAGATGTTGAGGATGGCCGTCCGGGCCCCCTCCCGGGCGGCGTTGGTGATGGCCACCTGGAAGTAGTAGGCACGGCCAAAGTCCAGCAGGCCGAAGGTCAAGAAGGCGAGCACCGGAAGGACCAGGGCAGTCTCCACGAGCGATTGCCCGCGCCGGTGCCGGAAAAGCGTGAGTGTCATGGCTTTGTTACCGGTCGACGTGGGCTGACGAGGGAGGGACCAGTCGGACCACGGGACCTACTACAGCTAACGCAAACGGTAAGGCCCCCGGAACGTGTTTCGAATCACAGGGGATTACGGGGTTCGTTACGGTATGTGGCCTGGCGGTCGCGCTGGCATGACCTTTATTACAGGCGTTCCAGCTCCCCGGATCGAATGCCTGTTCCTGAACGGATGTTCCGGATTGCGGGTTGCAGGCCCGGGTCTCTACACTTCGCTCGCGACCTGTCAGAAAGCCAGTTGGAGAAGGAAACGACTCCAGCGGGTCGCCGGCGAGGAGACCGCAAGGCCTCCACTCCGAGGCCGCAAGGCTTCGGGGCCTGGCCCGAAAGGGCTGGGGAGTCGGTTGCCGCAAGGCGACCGGTTCTGCCGGTGACGAAGGTCTGGCCCGCAAGGGCTGGACTGGGCGGCGGGATGAAGGCTCGCTGGGTAACACCGGTGAGTTGTAAACC
>VBID01000226.1 GCA_005880615.1 Chloroflexota bacterium | reverse complement strand
CCTCGGAGGGCGAGCCAGCTCACGAGAAGCCGGGTAGGCCGAACAGCGCGCGGCGATTCGCCCGTCACGTCTCGCCGCTCACCACGACTTGACCCGCTCGGACGACGCCCTCGCCCGGGAGGTCAGGCCGACACCGGCGATTAACCTCAATCGCCCTTGGCAGGGCGCACGACGAGGATCTTTCCATCGGGCCCGTCGGCGACGTAGGCAACCCCATCGTCGGTGGCCACGGCGTTTCGTGCTCCCTTGGAGGTTGCCCTGGCGGCAACCTGCTTGAGGGCACCCGGCTCGTCCAGGCGTGCGACGGTGAGCGTCGCCGCGCCTGCGGCCGCCGCGTAGAGCAAGCGCCTCCCCGGCAGGTAATCGATGTTGTCCACTCCTTCACCCGTGCCGAGCTTCGAGAGGATCCGCCCGTCGGTCATGGCGGCCAGGACCTCGACATGGTCGGGGCAGGCGACCATCAGCAACTGGCCCTTGGTCTCGATGGCGAGCCCCTTGGGTCCGCCCTCGCCGCATGCGGGCATCCAGGTCGCGGTCACCTTGCGTGTCGATGTGTCGATCCGCAGCGTCCGGTCTTTGTCCTCGAGATTCGTGTAGAAGAGGCCGCGACCGTCGTCGACGGCGTACCCTTCCGGTTCGCCGTCCAATTTGATGCTCCCCGCCAGCTTCGGCATCGCGGGGTTGGAAACGTCGAGGACGAGGATCGACTGATCGCGGGGCGTGGTCACCCAGACCTCCTTCGTGCGCGCGATGAAGGCCAGGCCGTCGGGCATCGAAGGGACGGTCACGCAGCCACCGCGCGTCAGCGCCGTCGCGTCGACCGCGCAGACGCTCGAGTCCCCGCGGTTGCCAACGTAGACGACGCCATCGCCCACGGTCGCGGAGCTCGGCCCGACCATCCGCTTCTTCCCGCGGCGCTCCACTTCGGTGGTCGGGAACTTCTCGACCCGGCGTATCTCCTGCGTGCGCGTGTCGATCACGTCCGTATCGCCCGTCCCGCCCGCCGGCACCCAGACGCGGTGCCGTGCACGGTCGACGGCCAGGTAATCGAGCACGACGCCCTCCGGCGGGGCGCCGGGCAGTGAGAGGGCGGTCAATTCGGAGCCGGCCGTGGCCGAGCTTGATACAGGTGCCGATGGTGCTGGTGTGGACGCCGCAGCGGAAGCCGCTGCGATGACAACGAGCAGAGCAACCCTTCCCGATAGAACGCGCATCGCAGACCTCCCAGCATGATGAGTCATGGATAACTCTACAACATGCCTGGTCCTGCGTCATCCATCCCTGGTACTCAGGTCTTGAGAGCTCCGGCGACCGCTCGAACGATGTCGCGATCCTTCGGGAAGAGGAAGAACCCTTTTTTCGCGACCTTCCGACCGCCGACCCAGACCGTGAATTCGCCAGTGTTCCCCGGCACCAGCTCGGCCTCCACCCCCAACTCCCTTTTCAGTGTGTCCGCCGCCCGGGCGGCTCTCGGGCTGAGAAGGTCTTCACCTGCCAGTTCCGAACCTTGCCCTCTTCGATTTTCCCCGGGACAAGGGCGGGCAGGGCATTGAGGACAGGTCTCGGGTGGTGTAGGCGCATCGGTCTCGTTGCCCGCAATGATGCCAAATTCCCTCTCGGTGGACCACTACGCCTTGCAGGTTCTTTCAACCCACCCTTTCAGGAGTTTACCTGATGGCCGCGCCTGGCCTTTCATCCTAACAGTTACAGGCGAAAGCCGTAGGCTGCATTCCTCAGGCGTTCCCCAGGCTTTGGCGCCGGAGACGCCCACGTCATGATTGTCTTAGAGAAGGGAGGACTCTCATGAAGCGTGGCCTGTCGACCAAACTGATGGTCCATACCGCCTCCGCATTCAACCTCATGCTGTTGAGACCCGCGGAATGGCTCGTCCGCCGCTTTTCATCAGTTGGCCAGCATCCATTTTTTGCCCCCTCGGAGTTTCATTGGATTCCGCGCATCGAAGCGGGCTGGACCGCAATTCGGGACGAGTTGCGTGCGCTGCTTCGGGATCGCGGGCGGATTCCGAGCTTGCACGAGGTCTCTTCGGGCGAAGCCATGCTCACGCAAGATGACAAATGGAAGACCTACTGGCTCTACGCGTACGGACGGAAGATCGTCGAGAATTGCCGCCGCTGCCCCGATACGACGCGGCTCATCGAGACGATTCCAGGAATGAAAACGGCCTTCTTCTCCATCCTGGCCCCGCGAAAACATATCCCTGAGCACAGAGGCCCGTACACAGGCGTCCTCCGCTATCATCTGGCGCTCGTCGTGCCTCGCCAGAAGGAGGCTTGTCGCATCCGCGTCGGATCCGACCTGGCCCACTGGGAGGAGGGGCAGAGCATCGTGTTTGACGACGGGTACCCGCATGAAGTCTGGAACGAAACGGACGAAGAGCGGGTCGTGTTGTTCCTTGACTTCGCGCGCCCATTGCCGCTTCCGGTGTCCCTGGTGAACAAGATGATGATCCAGTTGATCAGTCGATCGGGGCTCATCCAGGAAGTCGTCGAGAACGTCGAGGAATGGAATCGTCAGGTGGGGCCCCAAGCGACCGGCCAGTCGTCGCGTGCGGCAGCGGGCTAGCCAGTCCGTGATTCGTCGACTTGGTTCAGATCCTTGAAGAAGATAACCGCGTCATGCGGGGTTCCGTCCGGATCGAGGGCATACCCCGGGATCGTCCCCGCGGGGGTCCATCCGATATGCG
>VBID01000147.1 GCA_005880615.1 Chloroflexota bacterium | reverse complement strand
CACGCGTTGCTACACGAGGTTAGAGCCGAATGAGCAGTTCCGGGTCCGCTCGTCGCGCCCCAGCCGGCCACTTGAAGTTACGGTTCGGGAGTTGTATGGTGACGCTGCGTGGCCTTGGGGGGAAAGAGGGCTCTCCTGGGAGGGGAAGATATGCGCAGGAAATGCCGCCTGGCAGGCGGCCTGATCGGAGCGTTCGCGCTTGTCGTCAGCACCCTTGCGGCATCGATTACGGCGGGAGCCGGCGGCGGGCCGCCAACGTTCACGATCGGCGTCGATAACGCGACTCCTACCGGACACGTCTTCGAGTACGTCGATTATTTCCCACGGGGCCAGGTGCTCTCGGCTGATCCGCAGGCGATCGTTGGCAACGGGGCGGTGCTCGACTTCCACTACGGTGGCGGGCGCGATGGCCTTCACACTGCCACGTTCTTACCGGCTAATGGGTCGCCACCGCCGCTCGTGATTCCTGATCTCGACAATGGGGAATCGCACCTGATCTTTAATCCGCAGGCGGCCTTCCCCACCGCGGGGTGTGGTCAATCCTCTGACAACGCCTGCGCCTACGACGGGACCAATTTTGTGAACTCCGGTGCGATGCCAGCGTTCCAGTCCAGCGACTTCTTTGTCCAGATCACGGTGCCGCTGTCGAGCCGGCCAACCACGATCCACTACGTTTGCCTGATCCACCCAGGAATGCAAGGCGTCCTCACCGTCGTTCCCGGGGGTGGATCTTCAGCCAGCCGAGCTACCTTCGGATCGAGCGCCGCCAGTCAGTATTCCGCGGACACGTCTGATGCCCTCAACGCGGAGTCGACGGCAACGGCAGAGGCTCAGAATGGGAATTTCGTGGTAGCCGGAACAGCAACACAGTTCGTCGAGGTCGCTGAGATGCTGCCACAGACCTTCACCACTCACGCTGGCCAGACGGTGACCTGGAAGACCCTCACTATGAAGGATCCGCACACGGTGACGTTCCCACAGGGCTCAGGTTCCGACAGTGTCGACCCCCTCCTCCCGCCATACGCGCCAGCGGAATGCGAGGGCAGTCCCGACAGCACACCCGATACCGCGCTGGCAGGGCCACCACCAGGCTTTGGCTGTACCACGTTCCCCGAACTGGGCCTGAACCCCGCTCCCAACGGCGTCACGGCAATTACCGATCCGACAACGGTGGCGACTTCCGGGATCATCTCGTCGCCCTTCAGCCCGTTCCCGACTAGTGCCAGCTTCTCATTCCCCAATGCCAACACCTTCCACTACCAGTGCCGGATCCACGACGACATGATCGGCACGATCGTGGTCACCCCGAACAGCTGACCGAGAAGCGGAGCCTGCGCGCGCGGGCTCCGCTCCGACTCTCGGCTTTTACCGTCGGGCGCGCCGCCTGCACTGCCGCACCCGCTGGGGGAATTTTCTTGAGGTGTTCCGAAACTGGAGGGAGACTAGCCGCCGAGCTTGAACGCCTTCTGCACCATCCGTTTGACGGCCGGCCGCTCCGCGTCGGCCGGAGTACGCAGCGTGATGAAGCGCATCTCCTTTCCGCTGCCCTGGAGCAGTCCGCTCCCGTCGTCGAGCTCGCGGCCGCGGTAGAAGAAAAGGGTCGCGTGGCTCGGGAATGTCCCGATGCCGACCACGTTCCCGCCGCCGATGGCGTAGCGGACGAGCTTCCACATGTATCCGCTGGTTCGGGGGGGCTTGCTGCGATACCCGATCTCCTGGGCGCTGGGAGCGACGGCTTTCACCGCCCGGCGGGTCGCCTGCACCGTGGGGCGCATCGCCGGCGGGATCTTCTTGAGCTGTTCCGAAACGGGGATCTCGACGGTGGTCGGCATCTCCGGCGACTCTACCAGCTCAGGGCTTGCGGATAAAACAGGTGGTCGTGCCGTGGGCCAGCAGCTTGCCGCCGGCCTCGGCGACCACGCGTCCCTCGGCGGTCGCGATCGTCTCCCCACGATGGATGACCTTCCCCTCGCAGACGATCCGCCCGCTGCTGGCCGTTATGGGCCGCACGAAGTTGACCTTGGTCTCGACTGTCGTGTAGCCGACTCCGGCGGGCAACGTGGTGTGGACGGCGCAACCCATTGCCGAGTCGAGCAGCGTCATGGCCAGGGCCCCATGGACGACCCCGAGCGGGTTGTAGAGATACTCCCCCGGCAGGGCAGCGAAGACGGCCACCCCCCGCTCCACCGAAACCATGGTCATTCCCATCAGTGCGGCGAAGGGAGGCGGGGCGAGATCGCCATTGATCATCGCCCGAAGCCAGTCGAGGCCCGAGAGCTTGGAGCCGGTTTGGAAGGATGCCAGCGGGTCTGACCAGCTGACGGTGCGCACGCGGGTCGGGTCGGCCGCGGTGGGCGATTCCGGGAGCATGTTCGTCAGTATCCTCCAGTCGTGGAATAGCGCGCCATCGGCTTAAGGGAGACCCCCACCCCGACCCTCCCCCTCGGGGGGAGGAACATTCTCCCGTCGTTCCACCCTGACTGTCAGGCCTGGCTGGTCGCCTGCGAGAGGCGGCAAGAGGTGCGACAAGAGTTGCTCTGCGCTGAGTCGGTGGACTCGACCGCTTGGACCGGTTCGTGTCCAGCCGGTGTCGTCTTTGAGGTGTCTCCACGTCCGGCCGTGTTTGGTCGTGATGCAGATCACGTAGTCAGTGTTTGCCGATGCCGCGCTGTTCGCGATGGAGAACGACCTGGTCCACGCGTAGCCCGAATTCGTCAAGCCGGTGCGCGCTATGGGCGGCGTCGCTTCCAGAAGTCCAGCCGCTGCTGCAGACCCTCGATGCGATCTCTCAGCAGCGTGCCGCCGTCGCCGGCCGGGGCCAGTGCCGGGATGGTTCGCAGCAGTTCCGTATAGACCGCAATCCAGTGCCGGATATCGCCGGGATGGAGGCTCGCGGGATTCTCGCCGGGTAGGAGCGAGCGCTTGCGGGTCAGATCGGTGGTTACCACGTTCCCCTCCGCACAGCTGGACCGTACCCCCTGGCCGGACCCGCGTCAAGGGCAATCTTCGTCACGGTTAAGAAACGATGAAAAGTTCTTTAAGCCGCGTGTTCATCTCGATGATCGCTCGAGCGGAGACGAATTCTTCATCGATCCCTAACATGGGACAGACCATGGCGAGCTACGTCGCGCTGCTGCGGGCGGTCAATGTCGGTGGCCGGAATCAGGTCGCCATGTCCGACCTGCGCCAGGTTCTCACCAAGCTGGGCTTCGAGGACGTCCAGTCAGTGCTGCAGAGCGGCAACTTGGTGTTCAAGACCAATGCCGGACCGGCCGGTACGCTGGAAGCCACGTTGGAGGCGGAAATGCAGACGCGCCTTGGGCTGAAGACCGCGTTTTTCGTTCGGACTGCCAGGGAGATGGATGCGGTCATCGCCGGCAATCCGTTCCCTGCGGAAGCCAAGCGCGACCCCAGCCATCTCCTGGTCGTGCTCCTGAAGGACGCGCCAAAGGCGAATGCGGTTGAAGCGCTGCGGGCTGCCATTAAAGGCCCAGAGCTGGTTCAGACGAAGGGCCGGCACGCATACATCGTTTATCCGGCAGGGGTTGGCCGATCTCGCCTCACCAACTCTCTCATCGAAGCGAAGCTCGGCACTCAGGGCACGGGCCGCAACTGGAACACCGTGCTCAAGCTGACGGGCCTGGCCAAGGGCTGAGAATCAGCCGCGGGTTGGCGGCATGTCGTGGAGGTGCGCTTCAACCGCCCGGGGACATACCACTACCACCTCGATCAGTCCCGCGACGTCACCGGCACCATCATCGTTGTGGGCACGACCCGCGCCGGACCGGCCCTCGAGATCAGCGAGTTCGGTCGGGACCTGGTCTAGCGACGCCCCCTGGCCTACGGCCTATTGCGCCTGTCGTCGTTGAGTCCCGCTGTCGAGGACGATGGGGTATTGACCGGCGTCGGCCTGTTGCCATTGCACTGTTCCCCCGCCTGGATGGTGACGACGGCGGGACGGAAGCAGCCAGCGGCGTCGGCGCGCTTCCGCGAGGCTGGGCCACTGGCCACTGGCCGCACAGAAGCGAGGCCGATGCGACGGAGCTGGCAGCCCACGCTGCAACCGCCAGCGCGGCAGCCGCCACGAGGACAAAGCCAATGAGCCGCAAGATGGTGTTCCCGGCCATGCGCCAGTGCAAAGAGTCACTGGGTTCATAGAGCCGCCAGAACAACCCCCACCTGACCCTCCCCCGGAAGGGGAGGGAGAATTGCTCTAGGCTCGTCCTGCAGTGAGCCCGCCGGTAGACTGAGTCGATGCGGGAAACCGAGCTGATCCGGTCCTTGCGGGCCGTGCGTCAGCTCTCCGATCGAGAGATTCCGGACGATGTCCTGCAAGACGTGCTCGAGGCTGGTCGATGGACCGGATCGTCCAAGAACACGCAGCCCTGGGATCTCATTGTCGTCCGCAACCGCGAGACGCTGACTGGCCTCTCGAAGTGCGGTGCGTTTGCGGGACACCTCGCCGGTGCCAAGCTCGGCATCGCGCTGGTCATGCACGGCGACGATCCGTGGACGTGCATGGACGAGGGCCGCCTGATGCAGAACCTGATGCTGGCCGCCTGGGCCCACGGCGTCGGTTCGTGCATCGGGTCGATCTACCCCGCAGACAATGAACGGCGCGCGCGCGATCTGTTGGGCATCCCCAACAGTCTGTCCCTCCGCACCATGCTGTCGGTCGGCTACCCGGCAGGTCCGCAAGCGCTGCGGCTCCCGCCGACCGCGAGAGTGCCTCGCGGTCGCCGCCCGCTCAAGGACCTGGCTCACTGGGAGTCGTTCGGGAACCATTCCGATAGGGGCGCGGCCGGCTGATCGGTGGCCGTCCAAGAGGGTCGGACGAGCGGAGCCGAGACCTAGACCGCCAAAACCGTAGGGCTCTCCGCAAGGCTAAAGGAGCCCCCGGAACGTTATAGGAGGTAGAGGGCGCGCCAGCCCGCGCTGGGCGCTTGGCATGAATATGAGACAGCGGTCCCGCAAGCTAGCCAGACGCCAGGGCCAGGGCATGGTCGAATTCGCGCTGATCCTGGTTTTGGTTGCCCTGATGGCGATACTCACGCTGGCGGCCACCGGCGACCAGATTAACCTGACTCTTCAGGACATCCAGGAAGCAATCGCCAACCCCAGCGACCCGGGGGCTCCAAGCCCATACACGTGCCCAGGCGGCAGCACAGCAGTCCTCCACGGTCACAAATATCACTGTCAGTGAGTACGGCCGCGGCCGTAGCAGAGTGGTCTGGGTGGATTAGAAAGCCTCTGGTCGCGCCCTCGTTTACACACCTGGAGCGATGGGTTACCTACGCACGCGCCGGGGCCAGGGCCTGGTGGAGTATTCGCTGATCATCTCCCTGATTGTCGTGGTCGTGATCCTGGCCGTGATCCTCCTGGGGAACCAGCTCAAGAACACCTACCAGAACATCTCCTGCAACGTGGCCACTCACCAGAACTGCCCTTAGTTAGTTGAGGCCCCAGATCGGCCACGCCTCCGTAAAGCTTTGTGAATTGAGCCATGGCTCGCCGCTGGTTTGCTACCAGCTGGCGAGATGCGAGTAGTCAGAGATGCCCGGCCAAACCGTCCGAAGGAAGCGGCGAGCACGCGTGGGAACGCGAGGCAGCGCCCCGATCGCTCGCCGGGCGCCCCGTGGGCAAGCTCGACCCAGCGCACTCGAGCTAGGTCGAAAAGTTCGGCTGATTGGCGGAGGGACCGTGGTCCTGATCCTCCTGATCGGCCTGGTTTCGATCTCGGCCCAGGCGGAGAAGGGTGCCGGAGACCAGGCGCTCAGCACGGCGAGCTCGCACCAGGCAACCGTCGACGCCGCCATGGCGCTCTTCCTCAGCCCGATCGATCCCAACCAGTCGCAGGACCCAGGCGCCATCCGGACCGAGTCGGAGCGGCGCCTGAGCCTCTACCGCGACGCGCTAGCCGAAGTCAGGGCCGACGGCGCCCGGCTGCAGACGGTGGCCGATGCCCTGGGCTGGTTGGGTCCGGTGGCACTCGGGAAGAGCAGCCAGCTCACAGCCGCGCGCCGGCGGGCGCAGGCCACCCTAGATGCCCTGGGACCGGCCGAGCAGGTGCTCACCGCGGCGGTTGACCAGGAGCTGGTCGGGCGAGGCGTCTTTGAGGCGACGCTCAAAGAGAACGACATGCTGAATGCCATGCGCATCGAGCAATACAGCCTGGCTGACCGGAGCGGCGCCCAGGCCGATAAGGCGCTGCGGGACGCCGAGTCACGCGTCCTCAAACCCGACGAGCCCGACAACATGCGCTCGCTGGTGGGGAGTGTTCGGAGCATGATCGACGCCACCCACAAGCTGGTCATCGACCGGCTTCGCAACGATACCCAGGACCGGGTGCTGCGGGAGGATGAGCTCAAACGAGCGATCGCCGAGTTCACGCAGTTCTCGAGCGCGCGCCAGCAGGCGCTCAACCTCCGCTGGAATGAAACGACCTACCGCCCCAAGGTGTCGGCCTATGACACCGCGCTCTCAGCGGCGTCCCCGCCGGCGTGACCCTGGAATAGCGGTCGGCAACCTGTAGTTGCTCTGGTCGTGGATCGCCGGACCGCGCTGGTCACCGGGGCCTCCAGCGGAATCGGGCGCGAGCTGGCGCTCATCTTTGCCCGCCACGGGTACGACCTGGTCCTAGTGGCCCGCAGCCGCCAGGGCCTGGAGGACGTTGCCGCTCAGGCACGAGGGCTGCACGCTGAATGCCCATGTGATTACGGCTGACCTCGCCCGGCCCGAGGCGCCCGACCAGATCAGGGCGGAGCTCCAAGCGGCGTCGATTTCGGTGGACATCCTGGTCAACAACGCCGGGTTTGCCCTGTACGGCCCGTTCATCGACGCCAATCCCCAGACCGAAGCGGCGATGATGCAGGTCAACATGGCGACGCTGACGCAGTTGACCCGGTCGTTCCTCCCGGGCATGGTCCAGCGACACTGGGGCCGCATCCTCAATCTGTCCTCGCTGGCCGGTTTCATGCCCGGCCCGCTGATGGCCGTCTACTACGCGACCAAGGCGTACGTACTGTCGTTCAGCGAGGCCCTGGCGGACGAACTCCATGGGACCGGCGTGACCGTAACCGCCCTCGCGCCACCAGCAACCCGCAGCGGTTTCCAGCGGCGGGCCGCCATGGAGGATTCCAAGCTGGTGCAGGGCCGGATCATGGATGCCCGGACGGTGGCCGAGGCAGGGTACCGCGGCTTGATGGGCGGCAAGGCCGTGGTCGTGCCAGGGCTTTCGGCCAAGCTGCTGGCATTTTCGGTTCGCGTTTCGCCACGGTGGATGGTGACGCGGATCGTCCGGCGCATGCAGGAGCGGGTTTCGTAAGTGGCATAATCGGATGACGCGACGCGGTTGGGCCCTGTTCATCGCTATGGCGGTCATCTGGGGCATCCCGTACCTCCTCATCAAAATCGCGGTCGGCCAGATCACGCCGCCGACCCTGGTGTTCGCCCGGACCGCCATTGGAGCGCTGCTGCTCATTCCCTTGGCGGCCGCCCGCGGCGAGCTGGCGCCTCTCCTCCCCTATTGGCGAATGATCCTGGCGTATACCGCCGCCGAGGTGGCCCTGCCCTGGGTCCTGCTCTCGGATGCCGAGCGGCGCTTGCCCAGTTCGCTGACGGGGCTGCTGGTGGCCGCCGTTCCGTTGATCGGTGTGCTGCTGGCGCGCCTGACTGGGAGCGATGAGCGCTTCGGCGGCCGGCGCCTTCTCGGCCTGCTGCTCGGTCTGGCGGGTGTCGCGGCGCTGGTTGGACTGGACGTCTCTGGAAGCAACCTCGGAGCCGTGGGCGAGGTTGGCCTGGTGGCGCTCGGGCTACGCCATCGGGCCCATGATCGTTGCCCGCCGGCTGGCTGGCGTTCCCGCCCTGGGCGTGGTGGCCGCCTCCCTGCTAGTGACGGCCGTGGTTTACGCCCCGTTTGGCCTGGTCCAAATGCCCTCAGCCATCCCCTCCACTCGCGTCCTGGTCGCCGTCGGCATCCTGGCCCTGGTCTGCACGGCGGTGGCGTTCCTCTTGTTTTTCGCCCTCATCGGCGAGGTGGGGCCGGTGCGGGCTACCGTCATCACCTACTTCAACCCGGCCGTCGCGCTGCTGCTGGGCATCGTGCTACTGAATGAGCCCTTCACACTCGGCGCCGGGGCCGGCTTCGTCTTGATCCTGCTGGGGTCGTTCCTGGCTACTCGCCGTGGGCCGAGGGCTCGTGTGCCGGACGTCGCCTTGAGAGACGCCGCCGCCGCCGGGTAGCAGCGAGTCGAGCGCTCGTCGGGCGCCTCAACGCTTTCGCGCCGAGACGATATTCGAAACCATGTGCGTTCGGACCTGACCGTCGGAGACCAGGGGCGCCAGGTACCGGGCGCCAACCGCCCACAGCGTGGCCCGCTCCTCGTGAGCTAACTGGGCGACCGCGGGGGCAACCGGCGAGGCGGCCAGCGTCGCCAGGGCCTGCGGGATGCCTTGCTCGCAGACCAGCGGCAACCGCACCTCTTCCAGGACCACCTCGCTGAAGCCTCCGGCGCGAAGGACGGCGACGAGGTCCTCGCCCCGCGGCCACCGGAACGGAGCGCCATAGGATTCGGCCTGGTCGGCTGGCAGGCACTCGCGCAGGGCGGCGTCGAGGGCGGCGAAGCTGGGCTGGAGGGCGATCTCTCGCCAGACGGCAGCCACCAGTCGGCCATCGCGCCGGAGGGCGCGATGCATCTCCGCGATGGCGGCGCCGCGATCGGGGAAGAACTGCAGGCCCTGCTGGCAGGTCACCACATCAAAGGCCTCGTCGGGCACCGCCAGCGGCGCCGCCGGCGACACCACGTAATCGAGCGCCGCCCCGCCTGGAACGGGTGGCTTGCCGTTCGCGATCGCAATCATCGCCGGGCTGATGTCGGCGCCGACTACCCGGCCTCGGGGGCCCACCCGCTCGGCGGCGAGCCTAGCGACGGTGCCGGGTCCGGTCGCCACGTCAAGCACAACGTCCCCGGGCTGGAGCTGCGCTCGTTCAATCAGGCGCTTTCCCCAGGGAATGAAGATCCGGGGAAGGTAGATTTTCTCGTAGGCGTCCGCGACACTCTGGACGGAGAAACACCCGAAGACTGTCGGCCCGGCCTGGTCGCTCCTCTTCGTCACCTGACCTCCCAGTCTGCCCACGCGGGTGCCGCCAGACTACACCAGCTGGGCGTCAGGAGTTGGCACCTCAAGGCTGCCCCCTCCCCTCCCCCTCCCCAGGGGAGGGGAGAACCTTGTGCCATCGACCTGCAGCCGGGCCGGAACCGAACTGCGACCCGGTCTTTGTCGTTTGACTAGGGTCGATGGGCTATTCCTTGTCCATGGGGAGGCTGGGGACTCACCTGCTACGCCTGTATTTGCTGATCGCCGCGCTTGGCCTCGGCATGTCGGCGGTAGCCCTCCTGGGCGCAGGCGCGACGCCGGTGAACTCGGACGCTAGTGTGCCGATCCCGACGGGAGCGATCCACATCTCGGGGATCGACGCCCATGATGGTGATCTCAAGCAAATCAACGGAACCTATTACCTGTACGGGACCAGCTACGGGTGCGGATTCCAATGGGGCGTTCCCTCTCCCTACTGTGGGGTTCGCATCTATACCAGCCCCGACCTGACCACCTGGACCCCCACCGGATTTGCGTTCGACGCCAGCACGAGCGCCTGGCAACGGTGGTGCGGCGGCAGTGGCTGGCCCGAGCCGGGCGGATGCTTCGAGCCGCGGGTGGTGGCGATCGACGGCGGCTTCACGATGTGGCTCGATGTGCCACGGCTCAATCGAATCGCGGTGCTGCACGGCGAGAGTCCGACCGGACCCTTTGTCTTCCGGGCGTGGTCGAGCGTCGCGGGCGGGTGGAGTGAAGGCGTGTACTACGACGCGGTCGGAGAAGGCGACCTCTGGTTAGCGGTCGCCAACCACCATATGGATATCTCCCTGCAATCGCGCAACGGCAGCTACACCATCAAGTCCGGCTCGCTGGGCCAGCCGGGCATCGAAGGGCCCGGCCTGTTCCGCAACGGCCCGGAATGGGTCATGACGGTCAGCTACGGGGCCTGCGGATACTGCTTTGGCACCCAGATGGCCTACTTCACCAGCCGTGATCCGCTGGTGTCCTGGCAGTTTGGCGGTGTGGTGAGGTCGGACGCGTGCGGTGGTCAGCCGAACGGCGTGGTGACGCTGAACGGCCAGACCTATGAGTGGCTCGACATCTGGAACGGCCACCAGCAGGAAAGCCAGACGGCGGCCCCCATCCTGCTGAGCCCGCTGGCGTTCAATCCGGATGGGACCCTGCAACCGTTGAGCTGCGGCTACTAGCCCGGATTCAGGCTGGGCGAAACCACGTCCGGTACTATCCCCTTCACGGTGCGTACATCTGCACACGCAAAAGGACGCTTTGTCCACGGAACCGCAAGTTAAGGTACATTCGCCTAGTCGACGCCACGCCAATCGGGTGTAAGATGGCGGCGGTTAAGGGCACCCATGGCAGCCGGGCACGTCCTGATCATCGAGGACGATTCAAGAATAGCGGAGCTGTACGCGTCAAAGCTGCGTCGCGGCGGCTATGAAGTCGACGTGGCTCGAGACGGCGTGTCAGGCTTCGACCTGGCAGGCTCGCTGCTGCCTGACGCCATTATCCTGGACATTCATTTGCCCCGGCTGAGTGGGCTGGCCGCGCTTGCCGTCCTCCGCAGGGAGGAAGCAACATCGAGCATCCCGGTCATCGTCCTTAGCAATGACGACACGCCCGCCGTGATGGAGGAGGCTGGGCGCTTGGGGGTTTCGGCCTATCTCATCAAAAGCATGGTGTTGCCTCAGGACGTTGCCGAGACATTGAGCGACCTGTGGCACGGCTCCGCTGAGATGGCTGGGAGCCTGCGGTCGGCGGCAGGTAGGCCGCCGCACGAGAAGGCGCCCGGCGCGGCGGACCACTCCGCTCCAGTTCTGGTCGTAGACGAGCATGCAGCCACCCGGCAGATGGTCCAGACGGCACTCGAGCTCGATGGGTACCAGGTTCTTGGCGCCGGAGGCGGCGATGCGGCCTGGACGCTGATCAATGACTATCGCCCGGCGGTGGTGGTGACCCATGTCTGGATGCCCGGCCTCGACGGCCTGGAGCTCTGCCGGAAGATCAAAGCGGACAATACCTTGCGCCAGGTGAAGGTTATCGTGTATACCGTCGGCATTACCAGCGAGGACGAGGCGAAACGAGCAGGATGCGACCATTTTTTCCTGATGACCAGTGCCCTCTCCGGCTTGCGCGACTCCGTCGGCCACCTCTACGCCCTAGCGGAACGCTCCTGAGGAGTCGAGGCAAGTATGGCCCCTGAGCAGCGTCAAGCAAGCGGGAGGCTCGGCCCCGAGCCAGCCGGCTCCTCCGGCCACCCAGTGAGCGCGGATGATCGGCTCGCCACCGTGATTCGAGCCAACCAGGAGGGCCTGGTAGACGAACTGACCTCCAATCTCTCGGGACTCGACGATCCGGGGCTGCGCCGCACCTATCCCAGCGACGCGGCACTGCGACTGTTCATCGAAGCATTTGTGGAAGCACTCCGGCGCTCCTTCACGGCGGCGGACGGAAAGCAGTTCGTGAACGAGTACGGGGTCAGCCTTGGCCGACGATACGCCGAAGAGGCTCGCGACTACGAGGATGTCTACAACACCTTGATCGTGATAAAAAACAGTTTGCTGCCCTGCGTCCTCAAGGCGGACCCTCCAGTTGAGCCCTTGATCTTGCGCCTGACCGATGTGCTCTTCCGGCTCGAGCATGAGGTGGCCCGACGCTACTACGAAGTGGAAAAGACCCAGCATGCGCAGTTCGCCGAACTCGACATTCTTAAATCCGGTTTCATCCGGCTCACCACGCATGAACTACGCCGGCCACTCAGCGTCTTTCGCGGGTACGTGTCCATGATCGAGTCGGGAGAGCTTGGGCAAATTCCAGCCGAGGTGCATAAAGCCATCCTCAAGATTGCTATGAGCGCCAACGAGATGGCAAAGTTGATTGACGACCTGGCGGAGGTCGGCCGCCTGGAGGAACCGGACAAAGTCCTCCGGCGCGAGCGCTATCCGGTCAGCCAGCTGATCAAAGATGCCGTGGACGTCGTGCGGGCCGAAGCGCTGGCCAAGAGGATCGCGATCATCGAGCGCATCGATCCATCCCGCTCCACGATCGAGGTCGACATCGAGCGGATGAGGGTTGCGCTCCAGAACCTGCTCAGCAACGCGGTCAAGTATTCCCCGCCGGAATCCTCGGTCGAAGTCCGAGTCGAGCCGCAGCGCGACGCGCTTACGATTGTCGTCCAGGATCAAGGGTACGGGATTCCAGCCGAGGAAATTCCTCACATCTTCGACAAGTACTATCGCGGGGCCACCCCGGAAACTCAGAACACGCCCGGGACGGGCCTCGGGCTGTACATCGTCAAGCAGATAGCCGAGTTACACGGGGGGAGCGTGGAAGTGGTCAGCGATCCTGGGAAGGGCTCGACCTTCCGACTCCTCCTGGAGGCCTAGGCGCGCTCTTGTCCTTCCCCTGCGGGGGGCCCTTCTCATAATCCCTCCCCTGTGAGGAGGGCCTTCTCCTAATCCCCTCCCCGCTGGGGAGGGGCAGGGGAGGGGCTTCTCGCAGTCGCTAGTGCGCTCGTGTCTTTCCCTTGGTCCCGACTCGCGCTATGGGGCACACAGCCGCTTGACGGCCGCGCGCAACTCCGACACCGTCGCGCTCTTCGTGACATAGGCGTCCGCACCCGCTATTTGAGCCTGGGTTTTGGTCGCCATCCCGCCAGTGAAGACGATCACCTTCGTTTCGCGGTACCCGTTTGCCTTGATGAGAGCGGTAAGCTCGAGTCCGTCGATTCCCGGCATTTGAACATCCGTCAGGACCAACGCAGGCCGACGCGCCGCAACCAGCTCCCACGCCGCTAGGCCGTCCGCAGCTTCGAGCACGTGGTAGCCGTCGAATTGCAGGGCCGTCCGAACCATCTCCCGGCTGGCCGGATCATCATCTGCAACTAGGACGTAGATGGGATTGCCGACCAAGGGAAACCTGCACGCAATACCATACGGCACGCTGCGTGCCCGTGCCGCAACAGTGGGAGCAAAAAGATCACGCAAAGAGATGTGACAGAGCGTGAAACCGTGCTGCCACCTGCGACGTTGGGTTTGTGTAGCCTAGGCACGATGCGACCGTCACCCTCGCGCCTGGGTAAGGCTCTGCTGGTCGTCGCGCTGGTGGCCGTGGCGGCCTTCGCCGTCGGGCCGACGGCGGAGCGCAAGCTCTTGGGGAAGGCCCCGCCCAGCGTCACCACGATCAGCGACGTGGGACAACTGGCGGCGGCGGTCGACCGGGATACCGGGGCGCCGCGGCTGGTGGTCATCTTTTCTCCGACCTGAACGGTTTGCCTCGCCGGGGCCAGGTGGCTCCATGACAAGTACCTGGCGACGCACCGGGGCGCGCACCTGAAGGTGTACGCCGTCTGGATCCACTACTACGTCTGGGACGCGCAGTCGGACATCGACTCGGGCATCCTTGCCGATTCCCACGTCACCCAGTTCTGGGATCCGGGGCAGGTCACCGGCCACTGGTTTGGCGACCACGTCAACGGTGGCGGCCTCGCCTGGGACATCTACTTTCTGTACGGTCCGTCCGGGCAGGACCTCGCCTCGCCACTGAGCACCGGCTCTCCGGTCATCGCCAACTCCGACCAGCTGTCCGCCGCGCTCCAGCAGGCCGCGTAGAGCCCGAATGTTGGATGACCGCGCGACCCTCATCTATATTGAACGTTAGGTTGTCCCCACTCTGGCTCCAACAGGAGGTGCGATGAAAGTCAAGGAAGAGGCCCGTCTGCAGTCCCGCGGGCGGGGTCGTGGTTGGTGGTTGTTGCTGGCCGGCATGGCGGGCGCGTTGACCGCCTTCTTCGCCGATCCCGAACGCGGCAATGCCCGCCGGAAGGAAGCCGTCGATCGCGTCGGCGGGTTCGCGCGTCATACGAGCCGCCGGGCCGAGCACTGGCTGCGCGGCGTTCGAGCTCAAACCCGCGGCTGGTCGCAGAAGGTCACCCATCTGGTGCCCGCTCGAATCAACCTGGATGACAATACCCTGCGCGATCGGGTGGAGAGCGAGCTGTTCCGCGATCCCGAGGTTCCCAAGGGGAACCTCAACCTGGATGTGGCTGGAGGTCGGGTGACCCTGCGCGGTCAGCTCCAGCGCCCGGAGCAGATTCGGCAGGTGCAGGAGCGGGTCGCCAGCTTGCCCGGGGTCCAGGAGGTGCGCAGCTACCTCCACCTGGAGGGCACCGAAGCGCCCAACAAGGCGGAGGTTCGCAACCTCAGCTCGCTGAGCTAGCGAGTACGACCCAGGGGCCGGCGCGCCGCCGGCCCTTTTTTCGTGCTACAAGATAGGTGGGATGGAACAGCCAATCGGCAAAGTGACGCACTACTTCGGCCACCTCGAAGTGGCGGCGGTGAAGCTGACCGGAGCGCTCAAGGTAGGCGACACGATCCGCGTCAAGGGCCATACCACCGACTTCAGCCAGCCGGTCGACTCCCTCGAGGTCGACCATCAGAAGGTGCAGCAGGCGGGGCCCGACCAGGAAGTCGCCTTCAAGGTCACCGGCAAGGCCCGGATTGGTGACGAGGTCCTGAAAGTTACCTAGCCCGCGATTTTGCGGTCGCCCGCGCGGCGGGGACCGTCCGGTTCGACGCCCAGAGATAGAAGCCGGCGAGTGACCGGTGTGGCCGCCACTTCAGGCCGATTTCGTCCACCTCTTTGACACTGGGCAGGTGGTCGAGCTTGTAGAGACGCTGCACGGCCTGGCGGATCCCCAGATCACCGCCCGACAGCACGTCGGGCCGCTGCAGGTGGATGAGCAGGAACATGTCGGCAGTCCAGGGACCGAGTCCCTTGACCGCGGTAATCTGCCGCCGGACCTCGTCGTCGGGCAGCGTATCGATGTGGTCGATGTCGAGCCCTCCGGAGATGACGTGCTCGGCCAGCGACCGGATGTAGGTGGTCTTGGCGGTCGACAACCCGACGCCCTTGAGGGCCGCGACGTCGGTGGCCAGCAGCTCAGCGGGCGTTGGCATCCGGCCTCCGAAGAGACCGCGGAACCGGCCGGCGATGGCGTCCGCGGCGTACCCCGAGATCTGCTGGCCGATGATGGAGTAGATCAGGACGCTGAAAGCGTTGTCGACCGGGCGGCCCTTGCGCCACGCTTGCGGATCGATAGGCTCGACGGCGTCGATCAATCTGGCCAGCTTCCGATCGCTGGCCTTCAGGGCCGACAGGGCCGCCTTTCCGTTGGCGCGCGTCCGGCTGAGCGCCTGACCTCTCATCTGGAGGTGATCGTAGCCGCGGGCCGGTACAAAGTCGAATTTCGGATTACGAGACCCCTTCCCCCGAGCCTCCCCGCAAGGGGGAGGGAGTTAGGGGCAGCGTGAAGCGGACAGTTGTGCCTTGCCCCTCCTGACTGGCGGCCTCGATGGTCCCACCGTGCGCCTGGACAATGTCGTGCGCGATCGCCAACCCCAGCCCCGACCCGGTTGATCCCGGCCCCTTCACGAAGCGTTCGAAGACGCGGGGGAGCAGCTCGGGGGCGATGCCGGCGCCCGTGTCGCGCACCTCGACGATCACCTGGTCTGCTGACCGCTGCGCCGTGACGCGCACCGACCCGCCGGCCGGCGTATAGCGGATGGCGTTGGCCAGCAGGTTGCGCAGGACCCCGCTGAGGCGCGCGGGGTCGGCCTCAACCGGCGGGAGGTCACTGCCACTGTCTTCATCCAGCCTGACCCCGGCGGCCTCGGCGGTGGCTGCCAGCGACGTCAGGGAGGAATTGACCAGCACAGCCAGGTCGACCGGCTCGCGCGCCAGCACCAGGCTGCCGGTTTCGGAGAGCGCCAGCGTGCCCAGATCCTCCACCAGCCGCTCCAGGGTGGTGGTGGCATCGAGAATCGGCGCGACATGACCGGGGTCGGCTGGATAGACGCCGTCGCTGATGGCCTCGGCCTGCCCGCGAATGATGGAGAGCGGCGTCCGCAGCTCGTGCGTCACGTCCGCCAGGAAGGTGCGCCGCCGCGTTTCGGTCGCCTCCAGCCGCGCGCTCATCGCGTTGAAGGCTCGGGTGACGCCGCGGATCTCACCCGGCCCACGCTCCGCCACCCGGACGGTGTAGTCGCCAGATTCGATCCGGCTGGCGGCCTCGACCAGGTCGCCGAATCGGCTGGCCACCCGTCGAAAAGCACGCCCACCGCTGGCGATCGCCAGTGCCCCGAGCACGAGCACCGCGATGGAGGCCAGCCTGAGCACCGGCGGGCTGCTGACCAGGCCGAGCGCGTTGGCGACCAGCCACACGCCGACCGTCCCCACCATCGCCGTGATCAGGACCGCGCCCAAGAAGAAGGCACCGAACCGCCACATGAACCGGCCCCGGCGCCTCGCCCACGGCGGCGCTCCGGTGGGAGGCCAGGTCTCCCCCTCCGGCCACCAGGGTGGGCGCCGGCCGGTCGGCGGACCGAAGCGTCGGTGCTTCCACGGAGACCCTCTCACTGGTGCGGATCCGCGAAGCGATAGCCCACCCCGAACACCGTCTGCAGGTAGCGGGGATTGCGAGGGTCCGGCTCGATCTTCCGGCGCATGTTCTTGATGTGGGCGTCGATGGCCCGCTCGTAGGAATCGAATGCCACCCCGCGCACGGCGCCCAGGAGCTGGGCCCGAGTGAAGATTCGGCCGGGTTGGCGCGCCATGATGGCCAGCAGCTGGAACTCGGTGGCGGTCAGCTCGATTCGGCGATCCCTGATGGTCAGCTGCATGGACGGGACGTGCAGCTCGACCTTGTCGCCCACCCGGATGACCTCGGCCGGCGCCTTCAGGCCATCGGCCCGGCGGAGGACCGACCGCACTCGGGCGACCAGCTCCTTCGGACTGAACGGCTTGGTCACGTAGTCGTCCGCTCCCAGCTCCAGCCCGGCGACCTTGTCGGACTCCTCGCCCCGAGCCGTCAGCACGATGACGGGAACCTCGCTGGTCTTGCGCAGCGTTCGCATCACATCGAGCCCATCGAGGCCCGGGAGGCCCAGGTCGAGGACGATCAGATCCGGGTGCTGTGTCGATGCGGCCCGCAGGGCAGTCGGCCCGTCGCTGGCCGTCACCACTCCGAAGCCGCTGTGCTCCAGGTAGTCGCGAACCAGCTGGACGAGCCGCGGTTCGTCGTCGACCAGGAGGATCTGTTTCATGTGCGGCTCAGAATATCGCTCCCCCTCAGGGGGAGGGGCAGGGAGGGGGTATCCCTCCCTGCCCCGCTCCTTATAGACCGGGCTGGTCCTGCTGCGGCTGATCACCAGTTTTGGGCGCCGGCGTGCCGTGCGCCTGCTGGTGCCAGCTGTCGAGCCTCGACTGCGGGTCGCCGTAGCCCTTCCCGTACCAGCCGCTTCGGCCGTACCCTCTCCCCCACCGGCCGAATAGGCCGAAGAAGATGAAGAGGAAGAACAGCAGCGGGAAGATCCAGAAGAAGCCGAAGCCAAACCCGTAGCCGGGCACATAGACGACGCGCCCCGCCTCCCCCGCCGAGCTCGTCACGACCGAGGACGCCCCAGCGTTGTAGGCCACCACGCCGACGATCCCGGCGACCACCAGGGTCACCAGACCCCAAACGATTCCGAACCCGCGCCGATTCATCTGTCTTCTCCTTTCTTTACCTTTGGTTGATCCGACCATCACCATGGTGCCCACCAGTTGTGAGCAAGGTGTGAACGGCCGGCGGACGCCGGAAGGATCAACCCAAGGCGCGGTCTATCTCACGCAGGTGGGGCGTCCAGTGAATCGTCCGATCCACCATAAAGGGGCGTCCCGTGGTCACGGCCGCCTCGACCGCCGAGGCCGACAAACCCGCGATCCTGGCCGCCACCGCTTCGGCTGCGGCAACCGCTTGGTCCGCGGCCAGCCGGGGCGGGAGCGCGCGCCACTGCTCGAGCGCCGCCGCGTTGACGATGTCAAACACCGGGTCCGCCATGTCGGTGAACGCACCTCGCCGATCGAACTGCGTCCACCGTTCGACGGCCACGTTGTCCCAGAACGCGAGGTGGGCCAATGTCGACGAGACCGTCCAGCCGTCCCCACCAACTGGGCGGGTCAGATCCAGGTCGCGGAGTTGACGAACCAATTCGCGAAGCTGATCCAGCCCTTCGGTGTTTCTGGCGGCGTGGTCCTGCCCCATCCGCCTGAGCGTAGCAGCCCACGATCGGGACCCTTTCGTGCGCTTGTCGGAAACGCCCTAGAGCGAGAGCCGGAAGGTAAGTGCGCAGTACACGGTCACGTCGACGACGAGGAAGAGGATGACCAACGCGATCGCGGCGATGGCGGGAGCCGAGCTGTCCGCCGAATCCTGACGGTCCGGGAACACAATCCCGCAAGCGTGGTCTCGGCAGATGAGCGAAGCATGGGAGCCCGGTATGAACTCCTTAATAGAGTGCGGTCCCGATCTCACAAATTCTCTAGGCTGAACGTTGTCTAAGGCAAGAGTGTTTGGGAAGCATTGGACTGGAACACCCCCACCCCACCCTCCCCGCAAGGGGGAGGGAGAGATAGGGACATGAGGCTGCCGCCCTTTCAGGACCTGCTCGACGGCAACCGCGAGGCGGTCTATCGATTCCTGGTGGCGGCCGTCGGTCACCAGGACGCGGACGATTGCTTCCAGGAGACATTCCTGGCGGCCCTGCGAGCCTATCCCCGCCTGGAGCGCTCGGATAACCTGCGTGGCTGGTTGCTCACGATTGCCCGGAACAAGGCACTGGATCATCACCGCCGGCAGGCGCAGCATCCTCTACCCACTGCCCCGATACCGGAGGCCGCCGCGCCGGCCGCCAATCCTGACCATACCGAGGTCTGGTCCGCCGTCCGGCGGCTCCCGGCCAAGCAGATGAGCGCCGTGATCTACCGGTTTGTCAACGACCTCCCCTATCGCGACATTGCCAGGCTCCTCGACTGCAGCGAAGAGGCGGCTCGGCGCAACGTCCACGAAGCCCTAAAAAAATTGCGAGGAGCGACCTATGAGTGAACTGGAGCTGACCCTGAAACTGCGCGGCGACCTCAGCCGCGACGCGGCCAGCGTGGCTGCCCGCTTTGCGGAAACTGCGGACGGGTCTGGGGCGCTGGACGTAGCCTATGCCATGGTCGACTCGCCGTTCGGTCCGCTGCTGGTGGCGGCCTCGACCCGCGGCTTGCTCCGGCTTGCCTATCCCGACGAGCCGGTGGAGGCGCTCATGGCCCAGCTGGCCGAGGAGGTCTCACCCCGGATCCTGGAAGCCCCGGGCCGCCTCGATCCCCTGCGCCGCCAGCTGGATGAGTACTTCGCCGGCTCCCGGCGCCGATTCGAGTTCCCGATCGACTGGCGGCTGGTGCACGGGTTCGGCCGCGACGTGCTCCGGGTTACTGCGCACATTCCCTACGGTAAGGTCTCGACCTATGGCGACGTGGCGGTCCGGACCGGGCGGCCCAAGGCGTCGCGCGCGGTGGGCAATGCCCTGGGCGCCAACCCGATGCCCATTGTCATCCCCTGCCATCGGGTGGTGCGCACCGGCGGCGGGTTGGGTGGCTACACGGGGGGCGTTCAGCGCAAGGAGCGCCTCCTCCAGCTGGAGGGCGGCGCGCCGCGTTAGTGTCCTAGCTCGTTGCGGATTGCCGCGTCCAGCTCGTCCGGTTTGAAACCAAATGGTCCGGGCCCGCCCTGCCAGGCCACCCGGCCGTCGCGCCCAATGAGATAGAGCCGATCGGGCCAAGCGCCATATGCGCGCGCCACCCCGTCGTCGACGTCCAGCAGGACGGGCATGCGGATGTGGAGCTGCAGCGAACAGATGGTGGCCACCTGGCTGCGCTCGCCATCCGAAACGGGGTCCGTGACCGCGATGCCCTGGCCCCGGTTGGAGCTCAGCACCCAGCCGTCCTCTGGATGCGCTTCCTTGATGTAGACGACGAAAAAGGCCACCAGGCTTCGATACCGGTCGTACAGCTCGTGAAGCTTCCCCAACTGGGAGCGGAAGGGCGGTCAGGTGTACGAGCCGAAGATCAGCGCGACGGGTCGCTTCCCGGCGAAGTCGCCGAGGCTCACCAACTTGCTGGTCTGGCGCAGGGGCAGCCTGAACGGAAACGCCGGATCGCCCACCGCCAGCTTGGGGGTAGACAGGTCCCGGTGAGCCGGCGACGCCATCACGTCGTCCATCGTCAGCGGCGAGTCTGCCGGCGTGTGGGGAGCGGTCGGTGCCTCAGCCATCTATCCCATCCTCTATACACCCTTCGCAGGGATGCGGTTTCATGCCTGCTCGGGACGATACACTGGCGGCGATCGCTAATCGGAATCGGGCCCTGGCCGCTGTCTGCGACACGTTCGTCCCTGGCGGGAGCGCCCTGCCGTCGGCCTCGGCGCTGGGGATACCCGCCCGCATCATCGGCGAAATCCTGGCACTGGACCGCCCGGCCCTCATCAAAGAGCTCGACCAGGTGCTCGACCTGATCGAGAATCCGATCGCGAACCTGGCGCTGGCGGCCAGACCGACCCGGTTCAGCGCCCTGTCGCAGGCGGCTCGCGAGGCATATCTCCGCCGCTGGGCCGAGAGCCCGATTGCCCTAAAGCGCCAGGCGTTCCAGGTGCTGAAGCGGCTGACCCTGCTCTATACGTATGGCGCCGAGGATTCCCCCTATGCCGCCCTGACCGGCTATGTGCCCGCGGCCCTGGATGCGCCGGCCGAGCCGCCGCGGCTGGCTCTCCGCCATCCAGTGCCGGGCGAGACGATCGAAGCGGACGCTTGTGTCATCGGCTCGGGGGCGGGCGGGGCGACCGCGGCGGCCTTGCTGGCCTCCGCCCACAAACGCGTCGTGGTGCTAGAGCGCGCCCAGGTTCGGACCGAGCGAACCTTCGACGGCCGCGAGCTCAATGGCTTTGCCTCTCTCTTTCTGGATCGGGGCATCGCGTCCACCGAGGACAAGGCCATCGCCGTTCTGGCCGGAAGCGCTGTGGGGGGCGGGACCGTGGTCAACTGGTCCACGTCCCTGCGGCTGCCGGCCGCCGTCCGCGAGGAGTGGGCGCTGGCGGGGATCGACGATGACCTCGATCCCGACTACGCGGCCGTCGAATCGCGCCTGGACGTCGATACCGGCGAGAGCCCACGCAACGGCCCGAATGCGGCGCTGGAGCGTGGCCTGCGCGAGCTGAACCTGGAATTCCGGACCATTCCCAGAAACGTGCGCGGCTGTGGGGACTGCGGGCGATGCGGTTTCGGCTGCCGGCGGGGCGCCAAGCAGTCCACCCTGCGGACCTACCTGGTCGATGCTTGCCGCGATGGGGCCCAGATCCTGGATGGCTGCGAGGCGCGCCGGATCGAGGTGCGTGACGGCCGGGTGCACGCGGTCATCGTGCGCACCGAGGGTGGCGAGTTCACGGTGCGGGCGCCGCTGGTGGCCCTGGCTGCCGGGGCCATCGCCTCACCGGCCATCCTGCTGCGCTCCGGCATCGCCCTCGATCGGGCCGGGCAGACCCTGTACCTCCACCCCACAACGGCTGTGTCCGGCATCTATGCGGACCCGACGCCGGCCTGGCAAGGCGTTCCCCAATCGGTGGTCTGCGAAGCCTTCGCCGACCTGGTTCCGGGCTACGGCTTTCGCCTGGAGTGCCCACCCGTGCTGCCCGGCCTGCTGGCCGCCTCGATTCCCTGGTGGGATAGCGACCAGCATCGCGAGCTGGCCGCCCAGGCCGCCCACAGCGCATCCTTCATCGTCCTGGTCCGCGATCGCAATCCGGGGTCGGTGACCGTCGACCGCGATGGCCGCCCGCTCATCACCTACCACGTGGGGGAGCAAGAGCAACGCCACCTGGTGGTGGGCATGATCGCCGCCGCCCGGGTCCATCTCGCCGCCGGCGCCCGGCGGGTGGGATCGCTGCACACCCCACCCGTGGAGCTGGACCAGGCAGGCGACCGGGAGGCTTTCGAGGATGAGGTCGAGCGCCGCGGGGTGGTGGCCAACCGGGTCGGCCTCTTCAGCGCCCATCAGATGTCAACCTGCCGCATCGGTCGTGATCGCCTGACCTCCGTCGCCGATCCCGATGGCCAGGTATGGGAGGCAAAGGGACTCTACGTCACCGACGCCAGTGCCTTCCCCGTGTCGTCCGGCGTCAACCCGATGCTGACCATCATGGCCCTGGCCCGGCGAATCGCCCGACGGATGGCTCGCTGAGTGGGCATCTAGCGGCGCTCGAGCGAGTAGCTCGACCCGTCGGGTAATCCGCCCAGCGCGCGTCGGATCTCAGCTTCGCTGGCGCCGCGAATCTGGAGGCTGAACTGCTCCAGCTGTGCAATCGGCTGGGCCGCGGCGGCCGGGCGGGCGGCCCCGTCGGCCCGTACGATGCGCCAGTGATATAGGCCGAGAACGGCGGCCACAATGACAACGGAGGCGGCCCGGCCAATGTCGACTACGGCGGCTCCCGAGTCGGCCCCAGTGGTGGCCAGCAGGACGCCGAGCAATCGGTACACCAGGGTAGCGGCGCTGATCAGGATGGCGAGCACACTGCCCAGCAGCGCCCCGTACAGGTACAGGCGACGGCTCAGGGTAAATCGCTCCCGAGGATCCGGAGCGGCCCGCCAATGGCTGAGCCACATGGGCGTACCGACCAGAGCCAGGGTGATGAAGAGGCTGGCGTGATCGCGCCACTCGGCAGCGGGGCGCCCGAGCAGCAGGTTCAGGACCTGGTCGGACAGCGTCCAGAGCAGTCCGGCCGCGCCGATCGCCATGGCGGCGACGGACAAGAAGGAAACCAGGTGCGTGTACAGCTGACGGACCGCCGCCTGACGCGCCGCCTCGGCCTGGCCGGCATCCTGCGCCAGCTGTCGCCGTTGCCAGATCCAGGTCAGGCCAAAGACCGGCAAGGTAGATGCCGGGCCGGCCAGGGCGACCAGCAGGCCGGTACTCACGCCGCCAGGATGTTGCACCCCCAGCGCTCGGGCCAGCACGTAGTAAAGAAGCTGGCTGGCCCCGACCAAGGTAAGCGCCACGCTGACCGCCAGGGCCAGGAAGCCCGCCACTGCGCGTAGCGTCGACCGCCGGTCGTCGGCGGCGATTGGTCCGCGCGACGTCCAGCCGGTGTGGAAGCTGAAGACCACGAGGCCCGTCAGCATGGTCGCCAGGGCGGAGCCCAGGCTTCCGCCCAGCGCCACCGTCTGGCCGGGCTGCACCACCAACACCCAGATCTCCTGCAACAAGTTGCGGGCCCCTATCAGGAGAAAGGCGAGGCCGAAGAGCAAGAGCCCGTACGCATACCAGCGGCGCAGACTCGCCGAGGCGCCGGTCTCTCCCACCGCCGCCCGGTCGGCGGCCGCGATCCGGACGTAATACACCCAGAACGCCAGCAGCAGCAACGTGATCCAGGCGGAGCGCAGCAGGCCGGCGCCATCGAGCCGCTGGCCGCCCAGGGTCCCAATCAAGTCACCCAGAAAGCCGCGCGCGAAGAAGGCGGCCGTGGCCAGCAAGGCGCCCATGGCCAGGTAGACGTAGAGCCGCCGGATGGCCGACGCCCGGTCGTCCGCATGCCGACCGGCCAATCGCTGGGCGATCCCCCAGTGAATGGCCCACACCGGCAGACCGACCAGCGTGACTGCGCCGTACCCGGCATAGGCGTCCCGATACGTGGAAGCAATAGCACCCGGGCGGAGTAGCAGGTCGAGCGTGGTCGCCCCCAGGTTGGCTAGCCCGGTAACCAGCATGCCC
Source organism: Chloroflexota bacterium (assembly GCA_005880615.1). Classification (GTDB taxonomy): domain Bacteria; phylum Chloroflexota; class Dormibacteria; order CF-121; family CF-121; genus CF-121. The sequence continues at coordinate 22,809 of VBID01000147.1, read as the reverse complement.
AGGCTGGCCGCCCCAACGATGTAGAGGTAGAGCCGGCGCGGGATCACGTCACCCGATCACCCAAATTGCCACGGTGAGGGATCCGAGGTGATCCGCCAGGACGAGCCCTGGCGGCGGAGGCTGACCGTGGCTGTCTGGCTATACGAGGTACCGAGCAAGTCGCCCGAGACGTCGGTGAGTTCGAGCTGGACGGTGGCGGTGTCGCCCGTCTGGGTCACGCTGGTGATCCGGATGCGGCCGCTCGTCTGCCGATGCGCGTACTGGACCTCTTGGCGGAACTGCTCCTTGTTGTACGGGCGCCCGCCGGCCTCGGGCGCAAGTAGATTCCACGCCTGGTCGACCTGCTGGGCCTGGATGGCCTGGACGTAGGCGGTGACCACACCACCCGGTGTGGTGAGATCCGGCGAGTGCATGCCCGGCCGGTTAATAAGGAGGCTCGCCAGGGCGGTCAGCGATAGGAGGGCCACCGCCGCCACCACCAGCCAGGTGAATCGATCGATCTGGGCCAGCCCGCTGCGCTTCAGGATGTCGCAGGCAGTGTAGCAGTCAATTTGGTCTTGGGCGCCTAGGTATCTACGCCTGGTCGCGACACTGCCGTAATGCGGCGTTCACCGCCGTCGAGAATTCGTTTCGCCGCTTGGCCCGGCGGCACGATAGCGGCTCATCCGATTGCGATCCGCCATCGCACGTCCGTATTCGAAGTCGCGGGGCTGAGACGCCTGTCGCAACTTGCCAGAACTCGGTGGACGGGGCGATGAGAGCCGTTCCACTCTCTGGGAGGAGTTGTAATGCTGGCCGTTATGGAGCGGCGGCGGCGGAGACCACGCAGCTTCGGTCAGACCATGACCGAGTTTGCGCTGGTCGTCCCTGTCCTCTTCATCCTGGTTCTTGGCGTGCTCGACGGTGGCCTGCTGATGTTCAGCGTGGGCACCGCCCGCTATGCCGCCGTGGAGGGAGCCCGCCAGGCGGCCCAACTGGGCAACGCCGCCACGGCCGATACCCAGACGCTCCAGGTCATCCGCGACCGGGCCGGCACCGACCGCCTCTTCTCGGTGGACGAGATTGACATCTACAAGCTCAACCAGGATGGCAACGGGAACCTCACGCCTGACCCGACCCTGTTCAACCGGTATGCCGCCGACGGAACGCCGCTCCTGTCCCCCGAGCCCTGGCAGCCGGCCACGCGCAATGTCGGCAACGGGAGCAGCGACTTCCTGGGCGTCACCGTGAAATTCACCTATGGCTGGAAGTCTGGCCTCTTCAAGGCGCTGGGCCCGGTCCAGTCCACCGCCACGTATTACATCCGGCTCGAGCCGCAGAGCTACTAGCATGGACCGGTCCTCGCGACTCCTCCATGACGGCGGGCACCGACAGCGCGGCGGGCAGTCGCTCGCCGAGCTGGCGGTCGCGATCCCGGTCATCTTCTTCCTCCTGATGGGCGGCTTCGACGCCAGCATGATGATCTCGGACAAGGTGACGTCCGGCTCGGCAGTCCGGCAGGGCGCCCGGCTGGCGGCCGAGCTGGGTGGCTCGCAGACGAACCCGAACGGCACCACCGCGTCAGTCGACCAGCAGATCGTGCGCAACGTGCTGGCGGTCGCCCGGGGGATGACCTCCGCGACCATCACCGAGGTCGACATCTATGGCCCGACGAAAGCGAATGGGATCTACGACCCCGGCGATGACCCGGTCGACCAATACTTCATCTCACCGGGGGGAGGCGTGACCGCCGGCACCGCGACCTTCCCGATCCAGAATCGGCAGCAGACACCGCCCAATGAGACGTCCATCGGGGTGCGGTTGGTCTGGCAGTACCATCCACCGGCTGGGATCTTTCCCCAGAACATGCAGCTGACGGACTACGCCGTTATGAAGGCCGCGCCCATCCTCACATGAATCACCGGCTGCGGTCCCGGCGCGGACAGGCGATCGTGATCATCGCCCTGACCGGCACCCTCATGATGGCCGGGGTTGGGCTGGCCGTGGATGTGGTGATCGGCTACCTGTACAGCGTGGCCACCGAACGGGCCGCGGCAGCCGCCGCACTCTCGGGCGTGGTGTTCATGCCCGACCAGTTCAACACCTTCACGGCGGTGCCGCCGGGTTCTCGCAATGATGCCTGGGACCGAGCCATCGATGAAGCCAAACGCAACGGGTTTGATGCAGGGGACACGGCCAACGGGGTTGTTGTGACTCCCAGCCGCGTGCCGGGCCACGCAAACCAGCTCCAGGTCACCGTTGGTCGCCAGACGCCCGTATTCTTCATGGAGGTATTCGGCTTTCGTCCGTACCAGGTAGCGAAGACCGCCGTGGCAGCCTATCTCCCGCCGATCTCGCTGGGGCAGCCGGGGAGTCAGATCGGGACCTCGCTGGGCGACTTGGGCCGCACCCGGTTCATCTTCATGCGAACGGAAGGCTGGGGGAATGACCGCGGCATGGGCGATGCCTACACGCCCAGCCCGTTCAATCCGCCGGCGAGCCAGGGCGCATCCAATGACGTGCACCAGATCAGCGCGGTGAACGGGACCGAGGGTTCGAATCCGACCCTCGCCGATCGGGGCGGGTACAACTACCAGATCACTGTGCCGACCGGTGGGCCAGGGGGCGTGCTCCAGGTCTACAACGCGGCCTACGCGCCCGACGGCTACGGCTCGGCGGCCAATTTTTGCGACAACGATAATGTGAACGCCGCTCTTCGCCACTGCTCGATCGGTGGCAACAACTGGTACCACGAGGACGACGACATGGGGGGCACCAGCGCCGCCAACTACCCGACGATGCGGTACAGCCTGTATCGCGTGAATAACGTCTTCATTCGCGGCAGCGACGTGCTCCTCTCGCAGCTGACCGTCTATCCGATCGACGCCAGCAACTGGTCCCAGTCATCGAACCAGTACCGGATCGCCGGTGGCCCCCGGCTGGGGCAGACCCTCACGCAGCAATACTCCGGGAGTGCGCCCAGCAACATGCTGATCTATCACAACTGGGTTGACGTGGCCACCTATACCGGGCCGCAGGACGGAGGCCTGGTCGTGCTGCAACAGGCGCCTGCGTTCGGCGTGTACGACCAGGTCGGCTCGCTCATCCCGGGCACCTACCGGCTCCGCGTCGACACACTGGACAACATGGGCAGATCCTTTACCAACCTGAGCACGCTGGGCAAGAAAGGCTATGCCTTGCGCGCCGTGAACGGCGACCTCGGCCGAAGCACCTGTACCACCTGCCACGTGACGGGCTGGGACGACCTGTGCCTCTTCACCCCTTTTGACGCCGGCAGCGGTGGGCAGTTCACCACGGCGCTCTTTCAGCTGACTCCGGACTACGCCGGACTCACGGTCACCATCGATCTCTGGGACGTCGGCGACATCGCCAGCACCACCGGCTTCGTCCGCATCAACATCCTCGACCCCACGGGGGCCCTGGCCACGTCGCCATCGGGCATCAACATCTACGACCTCGGCCAGCAGCGCGCCAACCTGGCGACGCGCAATTACACCATCTGGGCGAGCGCCCCCGGCAACACGATCGCCTCCTTTGTCGCGCTCGACACGAGCCGGGGGGTGTATGCGGACAACCAGTGGATCCATCTCGAGATTCCCGTGCCCGCGACCTACAATCCACCACCCGGCCAATACTGGTGGAGCATGCAGTATGTCACCGGAGCTGGGACCGTGACCTACGACACGGTGACCGTGGCCGTCGGCCTCAAAGGCGGCCCCGTCCATCTCGTCTCCTGACATCGGAAACAAGGCGGTCACAGAGTCCATCGCGGCAGCGACCTCGATCGCCGATCGGTCGTGGAAGTCGCGAGCCTGAGACAGTCTGCATCGAGTTTGCCAGTCGGTGTCGGACGTTATTGGCCGGATGCGTTGAACGCTTGGAGGGCTGTAATGCTCGCCGTAAGGGAGAGGCGTTAGGGGGAACGCCGGAGGGCGGCCAGAGCCGGATCGCCGTGCTCTGGTCGCGCCGGAGTTGATCCGTCGAGCTGGGGAGGCAAGGAGTGACATGTTCAGACCTCGTCTGACGCGTCTGCGGTCGCAAGCCGGTCAGGCCATCGTGCTGATCGCGCTCACCGGCACGCTCATGATCGCCGGCATCGGGCTGGCCGTTGACGTGGTGATCGGTTACCTGTACCAGGTATCCAGCGAGCGGGCTGCCGCCGCCGCCGCTTTGTCTGGCGTGGTCTTCATGCCCGATCAGTTCACCGGTGCGAGCGCCGTCCCCGTCGGCTCCCGCAATGATGCTACCGACCGGGCGGTCGATGAAGCCAAGCGCAATGGGTTCGACCCCACCAATACGGCCGACGGGGTGGTGGTCACCCCCAGCCGCGTGCCGGGGCACACCAACCAGCTCCAAGTGACGGTCGGACGGCAGGCGCCGGTGTTCTTCATGGTGATGTTCGGGTTCAAGCCATACCAGGTCTCAGCCACCGCCATCGCGGCGTACCTGCCACCCATCTCGCTCGGGCAGCCCGGCAGCCAGGCTGGCAGCTCACTGGGTGAGCTCGGCCGGACCAGGTTCTTCTTTGTGCGTGAGGAGGGCTGGGCAACCGACCGTTCGCAGGGCGACGCCTACACGCCAAACAACCTGGCTGGCGGCTACGGCCCGTCGGACGACGTGCACCAGATCAGCTACGCCAACGGGACCGAGCCCCGGGACACGAGCGTCTCGGACCGGGGCGGCTACGACTACCAGATCGCAGTCCCCAGCGGCGGGCTCGGTGGCGTGGTCCAAGTCTACAACGCGGCGTTTGCCCCCGACGGGACCGGTGGCACGGCGAACATGTGCGACAACAACGCACAGAACCCCGGCAGTCGAACGTGCTCCATCGGGGGGAACAACTGGTTCCACGAGGACGACGGGTCTCCATTCAACTTCGGGACTCCACCGAATAACTACGCGACCATGCGCTACAGCCTCTACCGGGTCAACAACGTCTTTATCCGGAGTAGCGATCAGCTGCTCTCGCAGCTGACGGTGTACCCGATTGACGCGCGCAACTGGAGAAACGCGGTGCAGCAGTACACCATCCTGGGCGGACCTAATCTCGGGCAAACGGTGGACCAACAGTACGCTGGCAACCTGCCCACGAATATGCTGATCTATCACAACTGGGTCGATGTGACCAGCTACTCGGGAGCCCAGGACAACGGGCTGGTTAGCCTCCGCACGACCCCCGCCCTCTCGAACTACCAGGTGGGCGGCGCGTTGCAGCCGGGGACCTACCGGCTGCGGGTCGACTCGCTGGACAGCAGCGGCACCACCTTCACCGGCGGCAGCACCGGCGCCCACAAAGGGTACGCCGTGCGAGCCGTCAACGGCGATGCGAACCGGACGGCCTGTTCCAACTGCACGGTGGCGTCCTGGGACGAGGTCTGCTTCTTTACCCCGTTCGACGCCGGTCCGGGCGGCAGCTTCACCATGAACCTCTTCCAGCTCACGCCGGACTATGCCGGACTGACCGTCACCATCGACATCTGGGATGTCGGCGACATCTCCAGCACGAGCGGCTTCGTCCGAATCAACATCCTGGACCCAACCGGCGCGCTCGCCGGCTCGCCCCTCGGCGTCAACATCTATGACCTCGGTGTGCAGCGCTCGAACCTGGCCAGGGGTCAGTACACCGTTATCGCCAGCGCGCAGGGAGGAAACCAGCGGGCTTCCTTTGTCGCCACAGACACCAGCCAGGGGATCTCACGCAACAGCCACTGGGTGCATATCGAGCTGCCGATCTCCCCAGGTTACAACCCGCCCCCTGGCCAGTACTGGTGGAGCATGCAGTATGTGACCGGGGCGGGCACGGTGGCGATCGACACGGTGACCGTGGCCGTGGGCCTCAAGGGCGGCCCCGTCCACCTGGTCGGCTAACGAACTCGCGGTTTGAACCTCCCTCTGCTCGCGGGGGGCAGGGTGGGGTGTCGTTGCGACAACGTTGCCGTTGGAAAGGGCAGGGCCCGGTCGTCGAGCCCGGATGCAATGCGACCTCGGTGATATCTTCCCGGAGCCGGCCAGGCTCGGCCCCAGGGCGAGCTCTCGGCCCCGTCGGTGTCTCAGGCGAGGCTGTGCGTCACCGTTCCGGTGAGCCGAGCCCGCCGGTGCAAGGCCCGCCGCGATGCTCGGGCGCCTGCGAACCACGCCGGAATGCCCGCAAGAACTGGTCGAGGCGTGGGTCTCCCGCTGAGTTGAGCCGTAGCTGGCGGCCCCAAGCAGAGGCGACCACAGGCGCCGGCAAGCCGGCATATGGGCTCGCCAGGACGTACGACTCGCGCACGGCCAGCACCCGTAGCCCGGCTACTTCGTCCGCCGGCAGGTCGGGCCGATACGTGATCCAGACGGCACCGTGCTCCATGGAGTGGACCCCATTCTCATTGCCGATCGGCTGCCGATAGAAGCCACAGTTCTGCCAGATAGGCGAATGCGGACCTCCAACCGGGGGAGACTGGGGATAGTAGACCGATCCAAGCACGTGGGACCGCTGGCTGACCTGATAGGTCTGGACCCCGGCGGGAACACCTCCAGTGGTGAGACCCGAGGCGGAGATCCAGTAGGCACCGAGCAAACCGATCGCCACGCCGCTAAACACGGAGCTGCCGAGGCGTCGTCGCCGACTCCCCTCACCCCAGCGCCATATGCGCCTCAACGTCCTGGTCAACGCTGCGCCGACGATGTATCCGACCCCAGCCGTCTGCAGGGCTAGGAGCGCCAGCTGCAGGCCGGCTGCCACACCAGATCCGATCCGCCCGCTGGCCCAGGCTCGTCCAACTTTTTCCTGCGCAAGCAGAAGGGCCGTCCACAAGGCCGCCAGGACAAGCGGAAGGCGCACGAACATGAGGATGAGGAGGAGCGCAAGGATCGGGGCAGTGATCAGCGCATAGATGGCAAAGACCGGCCGAACCCACAGTTTTAGCTGAGCCCCACCTCGCGGTTGTGGGTGGCGCAGCCTCGTAAGGCGGACGGAGGACCCCATCCGGGAAAGAATGTCGGGGATACCAAGCAGGTCGGTCAGGGCCCAGTAGCCATCAAACCTTACGAATGGGATCAGCTGGCGCGCAATCTGGAGGTCGATCAGCATCATAGTGACGAGCAGCCACTCCTGGCCGGTGGCGAAATAGAGCACGACGACGGCCAGGGCCGAGATGAGCTGGAAATAAAACCCGCCAAGGTCGGTGCGCACCCGGGCCATCCTTCCGAGGCGGTAGCTGTCGGTGGTATCGGTGTAAAAGGCAGGAAAGATGAGATAGAGGCCCACCCCCATGCTTCTCGCCCTGCCGCCGCCGTAGTGCAAGGCCGCCGCGTGGCCGAACTCGTGAAAGACCGCCGACATAAGATAGAGCGTCGCAACCGCAGCCAGGGCGCCCGGAGTGTAGACGACGTCGCGGAGGCTGGCAGCCAGCCCATGGTGGAAGTAGAGCCAGTCGTGCGACGCGCCGGCGGCGATCAGCAGAGGTATCAGGATCGCCGGCGCGTACAGGAATCGAAACACGTTGGTGACCGGATTGATAACCCCTGGCCCGATTACCTTTCGCCGCAATCGCAGCTGAAGGAGGGAAGGCGGAGGAGGCCTGACGGCGGGCTTTACCGAGCCGCCGTCGATGGTTGGCTGGATGATCGCCAGCGGAATCAACTTCGCCGTGATAATGGTCCGAACGTGCTCGGCGGTCGTGATCCAGTCCGTGGAGGTGGTGAGCAGGCTCGCGATCTCGGGAACCGTCCGCTCACCGTCGGCATATTCGGCAACCCGGTAGAGGAGCTCGGAGACCTGGATGAAATGACCGTCACGTTCGATGAGCCACTGACGGTCTTTGAACGCACTCCCTGTAAACTCGCCGATCAGCCGCACGCCGGCGGCTAGACGCGGCCGATCCTGGATGGGTTCGCCGGGCCCCATCCGTTCCATGGGGGTGGTCACCTGAGCTGCGGGTCGGCCGCTCGCTTCTATCATCGATTTCACGCCCTGGAGCTCATAGGACGAGCCAGGCCCAGCCTGGCTCGTCCTTGCTCACAGCGCTAGTCTCTGTTACCACACAGCCGGCGGGCCGTTCGACGCTTGCGCATCGCACACTACAGTGTTGTCCTGTTGGACCTGGGCTATCTGGATGATCTGGGCCGGATCGGTGATGGAGCTCGTGTCGGTGAAGATGCCCGAGTTGGTGATGCTCGGGTCGATGGTGTTTTCGGGGTCGATGTGGCCTACCTGGGTCACATTTCCGCCATAGTTGTAGCAGTTGTTGACAGCGGTCGCGATGTCGTTGTTTGAGAAGACAGTCCAGTTGTTGAACGCGTCTATCCAGATCACGAAAATGCACTGGTCGCAGCTGTCGAGCATGTGGCGATCAGGAAGCTCGACGGCCGTCAGCGAATCAATGGCGTCGTAGTCGAGCAGCGCTTTCATAACAGTCTCCTTGGTTACACCTGCCTGAATGAGAAGTGCGCCACACCTCAAATCCGGCCGGATTTTCCGCGCGCTCTCGGCGTGATGCCCTTCCTACTGCTGATGCTGTCACTGAACGAACAACTTGACAATGTGATTGATCTATTTGTGGTGTGGGCAGATAGTCCTAGCATTCGTCACCGACAGTACCCTTGTCCTAGGCGAGTACTCACGGCCGAGGGGCACTGCCCGCCGTTGACCTACCAGTCGGGCGTTTTGCCCAGGGCGTCGCCGAGCTCGCCAGTGCAGCTCTTACACAGGTAGGCTTCGTCGGCGTTCGCCCGGCGGTATACCCCGCCGTCCAGGAACCCGTCCATCTGCCGGCCGCACAGATCGCACTTGACCTCGTGAGCAGCGCACTCGGTGCAGATCCGTTCGCCCGGCTCGAATTCGCTGAACGACGCGCTGTTGACCCCCAGGCCAGCCGCCCGGAGAAGGGCTACCGGCCGGCTCTCCAGCTTGTCCTCGCGCAGGTCCAGCGTTGGGATCTCGCAGTACTTGCAGCCGGCAACGGAATGGCGCTGGCGTAACGCCAGGATGTCACTCGCCGCCTGGCTGAGTGAGATCGACGCTTCGCCCTCTGGAGGTTCCTCGCTCGCCTGCCTCGACTCGCCTTTGAGGGCGGCCCGGGCACGGTGGCCGTCGACACCGTGACCGTGGCTGTCGGCCTCAAACGTGGGCCAGTGCACCTCGTCGGCTAATCCTCGCCGACGCCAGCTAGCTTCTCGACGTTCACGCAACCTCGCCGCTGCCCCCATGTCGTTCGCTTGGTGCGTGGAACAGTGAAGACCCAGGATGCAAACCTGCATCGACCTCCTGTGCGCCCGGGAACATCGTTTCGTAGGACGATCTGTTCCTCAGTTGTCCCCCAGGGTTCTGGGACAAGGTCTGGCTGAGGTTCCCGAGACCTGCGGGACAGACTCCCGTGACTCGGGATCGGGATTGGCTCACTACCAAAACTGCCTCTACAGCACCTTGACCGTCCGTCCCATGATCGAATCACGCAGAGTCAAATTCATTCGTGCATTGCGCGGCAGGTCAAACGGGAGGTCAAAAGATGAAGGGCCTGTTTAGATTCAGAAAGACGGTGGCGGTGCTAGCCGGCGCAGGTATGGCCTTCTCTGGACCATATGCGAGATATAAGGCAACGGTGTAGTGTCGTTAACAGCTTACATCCGGTCCGATGAACGGCTGAGCTTGCGGCGATTGCACCGATTTCGAAGAGCGCACCAATAAGAGGCAGTGAGGTTAGACGCAAGTGGGAGAGAGAAGATGATTGCTACGGATCAAACAGGGAACCCCCACCGGAAACGAAAGACTGGCATGAGGCGACCGGTTCTCGGCCTGGTTGCCGCGCTGGCCCTGGTCGCTGGGGCGTCGACAACCACCGCGTACGCAGACAGCCTGGTGAACCTCTCATGCGACGACGGCACTAACCTGAACCTGACCCTGGACACAAATACGCTGCAGGAATTGCAGGACTCGGTCGAGGCCATGCTTCTGTACCCGGCAGGAATCAGTTGCACGGTTACCGTGGGTAGCAGCCCGCTGCTGGCCACGATCTTGAATCTGGCCGGCCTCGCTCATCCGGCGTATGCGGATTCGGCGCATGACTTCGCCGTGGGAGCGGTCCGGCTCACCCAATCGGCGAATGTTTGCCCCCCAACGGGCGGGGCCCTCGACGTCAACCTCAGCGCGCACAAAGATACCGGCGCTCCGGACACCTCAGCGACCGGGCACATTACGGTGCTGGGGAAGGGTAACTGTTCCTCCTCACAGGCCAAATTTGCCGTAGATTGTCTGCAGGTGACCGTGCCGGGTGCGAACGGCGCCCAAGCTGAGGCCATCGTGACCGGCACCGTCGAAGGGACGCCGACTGGCCTCTTTGCAACGACTACGGAACTGAGCCTGACCATCGATGACTTTCCCTCCCCAACTACCGACCAGCTCCACAGCGACGCGAACTCGGCGCCCTGCACCGAGGGCAAAACTCCACAAACCGTTGTGGCGGGCAACTTCGTGGTGAAAAGCGGAGCCTGACTGACTCAACACCGGAGGACCGTCGTGACGGAGCGACGGTAATTTCCTGAAGGAAGTGCAGGCAGAGACGGGCCGTTCCGAGGAACGGCCCGTCTAGTTCAGACATGGACGAATTAAGTTTCGCGGGCCACTACCAATCCCGGTCTCGCTCGAGGCTGTCGTCGAGCCGGCCGGCGCACCTCGTGCAGACGTAGGCTTCATCCGCGTTCGCCCGCCGGTACACACCGCCGTCCAGGAAGCTGTCCATCTGCCGGCCACAGAGATCGCACTCCACCTCGTGGGCCGCGCACTCGGTGCAAATTCGCTCGCCAGGCTCGAAGTCGGTAAATGACGCGCTGTTCACCCCCAGACCGGCCGCCCGGAGCAGGGCGACCGGCCGGCTCTCCAGCTCGTCCTCGCGCAGGTCCAGCGTTGGGATCCCGCAGTACTTGCAGCCGGCAACGGAATGGCGCTGGCGTAACGCCAGGATGTCGCTCGCCGCCTGGCTGAGTGAGATCGACGCTTCGCCCTCTGGAGGGTCCGCGCTCGCCTGCCTCGACTCGTCTTTGAGGACGGCCCGGGCGTCATCGGCGTCTTCCGGCGGCACCGCGAGCGCGATGAAGCCCGCGAAGTTGGCGGGGGGCCCGCCTGCAAACATGCCCGTATCGCCCCGCTCCATGACCTGGAAGCCGGCGCCCTCCAGGGTCGTCCGGACCAGGTCAGCATCGATCCGGTTATGCGTCTCGTAGACCGTCGTCCAGTCTTCGCGCACCACCGCGACTATAGCGCGCCGTTCCGGGCGCTCAGGCAGTGGCGGCCAGCGCGGACTTCCCGTTGAAAGAGTACACGTAGTAGGCGTGCCTGATTACGGGCTGGGCCACATTGCGGACCGGCACGCCGCCAGGCGTCACGCCTTTCTCCGCCCCCCGGTGCGCATGGCCGTGGATCGCCAGATGGGCCCCGCCATGGTCGACCGCCTCGGCTAGCAGGTAGCTGCCCAGGAACGGGTAGATTTCGAGCGGCTCCGACCCTAACGTGGCTTCCACTGGGGCGTAGTGCATCAAGGCGATCTTGACGTCCACCCCGTCCAGCTCCCGCAACGCCTCTTCCAGGTGGCTGGCCAGCTTCTTGGTGTGGCGGACAAACGCCTTCATCTCCGGCTCGCCGAAATCGGTCGCGCAGGCGCCGGTGAATCCGCCGCCGAAGCCCTTGGAGCCGGCGATCCCCACCCGAACGCCCCCCGCATCGAGAACAGTGGATTCGCCCTCGAGAACCTGGATGCCCGCCTGCTCCAGGATGCGGCGCACCTCGTCCTCCCGGCCCGCCTCATAGTCGTGGTTGCCCAGCACGGCGATGCGTGGCAGCCCAACGTCGCTGAGTTCCTCCGTCAGGACCCGCGCTTCGTCTGGATCGCCGCAGCGGGTCAGGTCGCCGGCCAGGAGGAGCAGATCGGCCCGTTCCGCTACCCGCTCGAATCCGGGCCGCAGCAGGCCCCTGGAGTCGACCCCGGCATGCAGGTCGCCGACCGCGGCGACCCGAATCACGCCATCCGCTCGTCGCCGCCGGGCTCAGGCTCGTCCTGGGCCACGACGACGGTCTCGTTGGCGATCTCCTTGCCAGGCATCAGTTCCTGCGCCGCCAGGGTGACGGCCCGCTGCCGTTCCGGGGTGGAGACCCGACCGCCCACCGTGACCCGCGTCTCTTCCACCCGTACGGTCAGGTCCTGCTCGTGTAAGCGAGGGTCATGGATGAGCTGGTCGCGCAAGTGCTCGCCCGCATAGTCATTCGGCTCTTTCAGGCGGCCCTCCCTATCCTTCGTAGATCGCTGCGTACAACCGCCGGATCACGCCGTCGGGCACCAGCACATCATTCGACTGGGCGTACACGAGCAGGCTCAACATCCGCCGGGAGCCGCGCCGTGCCCGACGGAGGAGGTACTCCCAGTCCAGGTCGCAGCGGCTGATCATCGCCAGCGCGTCGAACCAATGGCGCGAGGTTTCCTCCTTGTGGACCAGGCCCTTGATCACGATGAGATCCTCCGGTGACGGGATGCGGACGTGGTGGCCCTTGAACTCCTGGACGGTACTATGGGCCAGCATGTCATCGTCGAGGTAGATGCCGCCGGTCCCATAAAAAATCAGGTCTACGAGGACCTCGTGCTTGAAGGCCTTGTATAGCCAGACCGGGTCGGTCTCCTCGGTGCGAAAGCCGGCCTCGGCAAAGACCCGCAGCAGCGGCCGAGCATCCTGAGGGCGAACGAAGAGATCCAGGTCGTGCGTCCAGCGGGGTCGGCCCATGATGCCCGAGGCGATCCCCCCCACCAGCAAATAGGGCACGCCGCTCCGGTTGGCCGTCTCCACGGTTTCCCCCAGCACCTCCAGGAACACGTGCTCCTGGTGGTCGGGGGGTTCCTGGGCGGGGGCGTTTCGCTCGCCGTAGAGGGTCAGTCGGTCGGCGGGGTTCCGCATGAGTTTGCTTACCGAGGATATCAGCTATACCGATATTTACGCTATCAGGCGTTGGGCCAGCCTCCGGGGGCGGGGGAGGGGTGCCAGTCGGTCCCGGGATTCGGTCAGGAGCCGCCGAACCACGGGCCAGACCCGCGGCGACGGCGCCGGGACGGCATCGGCACCGACCCGGTCCACCGAAGACATTTCAATCTCGACCAGCGAGGGGAAGGGGCCGGCGACGTCGAACGCGCCGCCCGCCGGTCCGGAGGTGGAGGCCGAGCCGCACGAGATTCGGAGCTCGACCGATGGCTCGGACGGGGGCGTCTCGACCACGATTCGCTCCACATCGCGATCGACGGGGAGCGCCACCCGTCGGGCGTAGGGGCGGACCACCAGCGCATTCCCCATCCGCCACCAGACGGCATTCGACCGGCAGATGTCGGTGAGCGACATCCACGAATGGGGCCCCAGGCGATTGACCTTCGCTGCCGTGGCGTCGAGCACGTCCAGGCCGCCGGCCAGGTCCTGGTGGTGGAGGCAGACGAGTATCGGCAGGTTCAGGTAGGAGCGGAAGACCAGGTCCTCCCCGTCGGCCCTCAGACCATATCGGGGCAGCACGGGGAGGCCGCCGATCAGCTCGGCCGGCTCCCAATCGGCCAGCACGCCCCCCGCCCTGGCTGCCGGCTGGCTGACCGGCGCCATCAGCTCCCTGGCCAGGCCGTCGAAACCGAGGCGAAACAGCGCTCGCACCATCACCTGGTTGCATTCCTCGTGGGGCGCGCACATCACGCGCGACACCCGCAGGCCCGTTCGCTGCTCCAACCGCCGGCTCCGGCGTAGCGCCTGGGCACCTAGCGCCAGGGCAGCTGCCTCGTCATGGACGCGGGCCAGTTCGTGGCGCTCGTGGTTGTTGCCGTGGATGGCCAGCGAGATCTGTCCCGAGCGCTCACGGAACAGGGCGGCCGCTCGCCGGTGGACAAAGCCGTAGTCGAGAGGGGTACTGGCGATGGCCACGTGGTACCCGCCGCGGGCGGCGTGGGCCACCAGCCGGCGAAAGTCGACGTGCCCGTACGTCAGCGCGTGCAGGTTGGGGTCATCGATGATGAAGCACGCCCGCGGCGCTGGCTGGGTCCAGGGTCGCTCCGCACAGATTTCGCGGAGGAGGTGGATCAGCGGCAGCAGTCCCAGGAACGACCCGGCCCGGAGCCGGGCACGCAGGGGCTCGTCCGCGGCCAGCTCGGCCGGGGCGACCGAGGCCAAATAGCGCCGCGGTTCCTCCGCAGAGGCCAGCCAGACCGGGCCAGCAGGCGTCGTCGCCAGCACCCGCCCGGAGTCAGCCGGACGAAGCGGCCTGGCGGCGCCGGCGAGGCCCTCGGTCAGCGTGCGGCCCCGCAGCCGCGCATCGATCAGGGGATCGGTCCCGATGTGGACCGAGGCACGGGCTGGACTGGCAACGCGGTCGTGCTCGAAGGAGAGCCAGGGGCACGCAGGCGGCTTGGCGGGCGGCGCTGCGCCCACGAACACCGCGCCATCCAGGCCATCCGTGTCCGCCTGATCGCGGCCCTCGAAACGCAGCGGGAAGGCCGCCTCCAGCGCGGCGAACAGGCGGCGCCGCCGGGCGTGCGCCTCCATTGGAAAGACGCCCACCACCCGTGCTGTCATTCCGCCAATGCCACGGTCGGCTCCCCCGCGAACCCCGCCGGCACAAGCTCGGCTTTCGCCCCGTCGGTGATGGCGTCGTTCTGGATGGAGCCATGGCGGACCAGGTCGTACTCCCAGGTGGTGGTACCGGCCTCGTCCGCGACCAGCTCGAAGCCAAAGCTCGCGTACAGGTCCTGGACCAGCTGGTTGCGGGTGGTGGGAACATAGGTTCCCCGCAGGCGGCGGCATCCGCGAGCGGCGGCCGCCTGGCAGAGGTGCTTGAGCATCTCGGCCTCCACGGTGCGGCCGATGACGCGGCAGCTCATCACCCAGGTGTCGATGACGGCCGCGTCGCCCTCCTGGCGGGCGATCAGGACGCAGACCAGGCCGTGGTCGCCGAAGCGGTCCCGCAGCGTAAGGGACAAATGGATGTAGGCCGCCTCCCGACGCAGCGCCTCGAGCTCAGGCAGTCCGCGCCGGCGGCCCGTCAGGTTGAACTGGTTCGTCTTGGCGATCAGCTGCGCGATGCGCGGCAGGTGGAAGTCATCGAAGGGAGCCACCCGCGCCGACATCTGCAGGCCGCGGTGGAACTCCTCGAGGTTGGTAGCCGCTTGCGCCAGCTGCGCGGCTTCCCGCCGGGCACGGTACTGCTCGGTGCGGCGCCCGTCCTCCTCGGTGAGTGCCACCGTCTCCAGCCCAGGGTACTCGGCGAGGGCGCGCACGTAGCCGGCCGGATCGGCGGGCAGGTCGATCACCTCGACCTCGGGAAGCAACTCCCGGACCAGCGCCCGCTCGGCGGGATTGTCATCGACCAGGACCAGGCTATCGAGACCGAGGCCCAGCTCGCCGGCAATCGCGCGCAGAGTGGTGGCCTTGTCCGCCCAGCTGGCCTTGAAGAGCGCGAAGTCGTGGAGATGCAGACGCATGTCGGGGTGCTGCTGGAACGGCAGCCGGGCATCGGCCTCGTTGTTCTTGGAGGCGACCGCGAGCAGGATCCCCTTTTGCTTGAGCCCGAGCAGGAACGACTGGAAGCTGGCGTAGGCGTCTCCGGCCGGGCCGCCCCCCAGCGCGATCCCGCTCAAGCCATCCTCGCCGATGACGCCGCCCCACAGAGTCCCATCCAGGTCGAGCACCACGCATTTCCTGGCCAGCCCCAGGGTGGCGGCCAGCACCGCCGCGGTGTGCGTCGCCAGCAGCCACAGGGCGTCGGGGGCCAGTGCTTGTTTGGTCAGGTGCCAGTAGCGGTCGTCGAACCAGGCCCGCTTTCCGTACCATGAAGCCAGCCGATCGCAGTCGACGAAGGCCACGTCGGCCGGGGCGTCCCGCATCATCCGCGTGTTGAGCCGCTGGCCCATCGCATACCGCGAGCCCAGCCGGCCGGCGAGGTGTCCGAGCGGCTGCGCCGGGGGGAGGGCGAAGGTGTGCTGGATCACCCGCGCCGCTGCCCGCTCCCTGGCGAGCGACCAGAGCCGCTGCCAGCGCCCCAACTCGGTCTCGACCTCGGCCTCTGGTTCGTCGCTGAGCGCCACCAGCTGGAGCGCACCCTCGTGGACGGCCAGGATGACGACATCCGGACGGAAGGCGTATAGGGCGCTCTGCGGGTCGAGCAGGTCCTGACTGTACTGGCCGTACTGGCTTTCGTAGACCTCGAGGTCGATGCCCACCTGGAAGGCCGCCAGGCCGATCAGCCGCGCCAGCTGGGTGGTCGTGTAGCTGCCGGCCACCGCCACCCGCGCGTGCCGCTTGGCGGCTGGTCTTGCGACCACTCTCAGTCGCGCGAGTTCCAGCGCGGCGGCCTGCCGGTCGAGGAGGCCGCCGGCGCTCTCAGCCGCCTGCCGCAACCAGCCGTACGCCTCCTCGAGGTCCCCGCGCTCTCGGCAGGCGGCGGCCAGCTCCAGTGACCGGTCGAATCCCGGCCTCTGGAGGGCTCCTTGCTCCACACCACGAGTGTCGGTGACTGCCCCGGATCGCCGCAAGGTGAGAGTCGAGCCCCGTTCCGCCGCATTGTCCTGCCGGCCATGGGCAAACCGCACCGGCCTGGGACAAAGCGGAATGCGCTGGGAGGTCCGCCCCAGGGGAACGGAGAACAATCTCATCCCGAATGCCCTAGGGGCGTTCCTATACTGGGATTTGATGAGCGTGTTTCCCCTCGATGGCGGCCATCTGCCGGCGGCGGAGCCGAATGGGGAGAGCGAGCTCGGAAGGATTCAGCCGACGCTGGTTGGGATCGTGCAGAAGCTGTTCCGGGTGCCCAACCTCCAGCTGGCGCCGGACACCCGTTATGCCGATATCCCCGGCTGGGACTCGCTCTCTCACGTGAACGTCATTTTTGGAATCGAGGAGAGCTTTGGGATTCGGTTCGATGATGATGAGTTGGACCAGCTCCGAGCGTTCAGCACGCTGGGCGACCTGGCGGCGTTGATCCGCCGGAAGCTGGAAGCCGGGACGCGCGCCCGACCGTAGGCCCACCATGCACGCCGTGAAGATCCGCGTCCTCCAGGCGCTGGCGCTCTTCCTTCCCGGAGGGAGTGGCCTGCGGGTGCGCCTGCATCGCTGGCGGGGCGTCCACCTGGGCACCGGGGTTTTCATCAGCACCGACGTCATCATCGAGACCATGCGCCCGGAGCTGATCTCGATTGGCAACGACGTCTTTCTCGGCGTGCGCAGCATGATCATCGCCCACTTCAACGACGTAACGCCGCACCTGCTGGCCGGCGCGACGTTCTCCGTCCGGATCGAAGACCAGGTCTTCATCGGTCCGGGCGCCATCATCCTGCCCGGCGTCACCATCGGCCGGGGTGCCGTGGTCGCCGCGGGGAGTGTGGTCTCCGGCAACGTGGCGGCGATGACGCTCGTGCAGGGCAATCCGGCGCGGCCGGTGGCAGCCTGCGGGGTGCCCCTGGGTCCCAACGCCTCGGCGCTGGAGTTCTACCGGAAGCTGAAGCCGATCCGCACGTGAGGCGCTGGGTCGTCGGGACAGACGGGGGACCGGCCGTCGAGGTCCAGACCAATCCGGACCACGCTTGGACCGAGCTGGGGGATGACGACGTGCACGTCTGGATCGGGTCGCTCCGCCGGCCACCGGCCAGGCTCGCCGCCCTGGCCACCCTCCTGAGCGCCGATGAGCTCCACCGGACCCGGGCTCTCCCCTCCCCCACCGACCGGCGGCGTTTTCTGGTCGGCCGCGGCGAGCTTCGCCTCTTGCTTGGCCGCTACCTGGGGACGGCGCCCGGCGCCGTCCGGCTGATCCGGCTGCCAAACGGGAAGCCCATCGTGGCCTCGTCCGCCGGCCGGACGCCGTTGCATTTCAGCCTGTCCCACTCCGGCGAGCAGGTTCTCTATGCGGTGACCCGGACCGGTGAGGTGGGTGCGGACGTACAGCGCTTTCGGACCGATGTGGACTGGCGTGGACTGGCTTCGCGATTCTTCGCCCCGGCGGAAGCCATCCGGCTGCACTCGGCCGAGCGGGCCTCCGGCCGGCCGGGTTTCTATCGTCTGTGGACCCGGAAAGAGGCGATGGCGAAGGCGGACGGAAGGTCACTCTTCTGGTGGCTGGGCACCGAGCTGTCTTCGGACCGCACCCCGGGCTGGCGGCTGTGGACGTGGCGGCTGCCCGCCGGCATGGCGTCGGTCGCGGTGAGGATCCCCCGGTGGGCGGGCTGACCTTTCATCATCTCGGCGTCGCCTCGGCTGACCTGGCCGCGGATGTCGAGGCGCTCTCGAGCCTTGGCTACGCGACCGCGGGCGAGCCGTTCACCGACGTGGGCCAGGGGATCAGAGGGGTTTTCCTCCGCGGTCCCGGACCACAGCTCGAGGTGGTGGAGCAGCTCCCCGGGTCGACCGTCCTCGAGGACTGGCTGGCCCGAGGCGTCCGCATCTATCATCAGGCGTTCCTGGCCGACCCTTTCCAGGCGGAGCTGCGACAGCTGCGGGAGCGGGGCGGGCTGCCGCTCGCTCGGCCGACGCCGGCGGTGGCGTTCAATGGCCGGCAGATTTGCTTCATGATGCTCCGCGACCAGATGCTGGTCGAGCTGATCGAGGCTGGCCCCGACTAGCGCGTTCTTAGTCGATGGTGAGCGGCTCTTCGCGAAACGTCTTCGTCCCCTCATCCAGCCGCCAGGCCCGCACCTCCGCCATCTTGCCCTGGGCCACCGCCGCCACCACATAGCTGTAAAAGGGCCAGGCACGCTCGGTGTCGAACTGGGACGGCCGCGGCGGGTGGTCGGGATGACTGTGGACGAACCCGATGATCTCCAGCCCACGGGCCTCCGCGTCCTTCTGCACCTGCAACTGCTCCAGGGGGTCCAGGACGTAGCGGTCCCAGGGGCGATCGGTCACCGCGTTCCGCATGGGCCGGAATTCCAGAGCCTGGTGGGGCTGGGTCCCGTCGCCGGCGCGGCCGATCAGGGCGCCGCAGGCTTCGTTGGGATACCCGGCCTCCAGGTGCTGGGCGACAGCGTCCATCACTGGACCCGGGACACGCAGGGTCAAGTGTCTACTTCCGGCGGTAGAGCCCCGAGCTGAGGTAGCGGTCGCCGCCGTCCGGGAAGACCATGACGAAAACGCCCTCCGAGGTGCGGCGGGCGACCTCCCGGGCGGCATAGAGCGCGGCTCCCGACGAATTGCCCACCAGGATGCCTTCGGAGCGGGCCAGGTCGTGGGCCAGCTCCCAGGCCGGCTCGGTGGGGACGCTGATCTTCTCGTCGGCCAGGCTGGGGTCGTAAATGCCGGGCACGATCGAGCTTCCCATGTGCTTGAGGCCCTCCAGGCCATGCAGGGCATCGTCGGGCTCGGCGGCGATCAGCCGGATGTCGCGGTTGTGCTTTTTGAGGAAGCGGCCGGCCCCCATCAGGGTGCCGCTGGTGCCCATGCCCGCCACGAAATGCGTGAGCTCGCCCTGGGTCTGCCGCACAAGCTCGGGGCCGGTGGTGTCGAAATGGGCCCGCCAGTTGAACGGATTGTTGTACTGGTCGGGCATAAAGTAGGCGCCCGGGTCTTCCTCCCGGATGCGGTGGGCTTCTCGGATGGCGCCGTCCGACCCCTCCAGCGCCGGCGTAAAGATGACCTCGGCGCCAAAGGCTTTGACGATCTCGCGCCGCTCCTCGTTCACGTTCTCCGGCATGACCAGCTTCACCCGGTAGCCCTTGGCCGCCCCGATCAGCGCATAGGCGATCCCGGTATTGCCCGAGGTGGAGTCCAGGATGATCTTCTCCACGGTCAGCTCACCGGTCCGCTCGGCCTCCTCGATCATCCTCAAGGCCGCCCGGTCCTTGACCGACCCGCCCGGGTTGAACCACTCGGCCTTGGCATAGAAGGTGATGTGCCGAAACTCCTTCTCTAGCAGGCGGACCCGGATCAAGGGTGTGTTGCCGATCCGGTCCAGGATGGACTGGTCGGGCACGTTCTCCACGACGGAGAGGGCTCGATCGGGCATGGCCTCCAATTCTACTGACGATGGCCGCCAAGCCGAAATTCCGAACCTGGCTCTGGCAGCCCGCGAAGCGCTATACTGCCGCCGAATTCGTCGGCCAGTCATTTTCCAGGGGGTTCTTATGGCAACCGCAATGACGCCCGCGGTCTCAGGGGCAAAAGCCGGATTCTGGATCCGGGTCGTGGCCTACATCATCGACGCGATCATCCTCGGCATCGTCACCAGTGTCGTGGCGGCCCTCTTTCGCGGGAACACGTCGGCTCGTGGTGGCATTCAGCTGGTGCTGGGCATCATCTACTTCGTCTACTTCTGGTCGGCCATGGGCCCTTGGCCGGGGCAGACGCCCGGGATGAAAATCCTGAACCTGCGGGTCGTCCGCACCGATGGGTCAAACCTGGACCTGGTGCAGGGCCTCCTGCGCTACGTCGGGCTGATCATCTCTTTCCTGGTGATCTTCATCGGGGTGATCTGGGTGGCCTTCGACCCCAACAAGCAGGGCTGGCACGACAAGATTGCCGGCACTTATGTAGTCAAGACCGTCTAGACGCGGAAGGGGGCCGTCGGCACAACCGTCGGCCCCGCCCTGGTTAGGCGGCCAGCCCTCGCTCCAGGTCGGCGGTCAGGTCATCGATCCGCTCCAGCCCGACGGAGCAGCGAACCAGGCCGTCCGCAATCCCGACCCGACGGCGCTCCTCCTGGCTCAGGCCCCGATGCGAAGTCGACGCCGGATGGCTGAGCGTGGTGGCCACGTGGCCGAGGCTGGGCATCAGCCGGATCAATTTCAGCCGGCTCAGCAGGCGCTCGACCGCCGGCAGCCCGCCCTGCAGCTCGAAGGAGAACAGGGCGCCCGCACCCTGCGGGAGGAGGCGCTTCGCCCGCCGGCAGAATGGGCTGCTGGCCAGCTCCGGATAGTAGACGTGAGAGACCGCCGGCTGCCTCTCGAGGAAGCCAGCCAGAGCCAGCGCGTTCTGGGTGTGGCGCTCCATCCGGACGGCCAGGGTTCGGATCCCCCGCAGGGTAAGCCAGGCCTCGAACGGTCCCAGGCTGGGGCCGAAGGTCCGCGCCAGCGCCCGTGCCCCTTCCAGCCAGGCTGGCCGGCCGAGCAGGACTCCGCCCACCACGTCGGCATGGCCGCTCAAGTTTTTGGTGGCGCTGTGAATCACCACGTCGGCTCCCCAGCGAAAGGGCTGGCTCAGGGCCGGGGTGGGCACCGTATTGTCGACCACCAGCAGGGCCCCGCGCTCGTGGGCCACGGCGGCCAGCGATTCCAGATCGGGCACGCGAATCAGCGGATTGGTGCAGACCTCGCAGAGGATCAGGCGCGTGCGGGCCGTCATGGCGGCGCGCACCTGATCCAGGTCCTGGACATCGACCAGCGTGGTGGTGAGACCGAACCGGGCGACATCGTCCCGGAGGAAGGTGACCGTGGTGCCGTAACAATCATTGGCCGCGACCACATGGTCACCACTCGTGGCCTCGGTGAGGATGGTGGTCGCGATGGCAGCCATGCCGGAGGCGACCGCGAGGGCTTCCACCCGGCCGCTCACGCCCACCCCCTCCAGCGCGGAGACCGCCTGCTCCAGCTGGTGGTGGTTCTGGGTTCCCCAGCGTCCGTACCCGCGGTGGCCGGCCATGGCCGTTTCGAGCGACGCCAGGTCGGGATAGACGCTGGCCGAGCCGACGGTGATATCCGGCACCACCGGCGCGTCCTGCCGGTCGAGCGGCGGCTCACCTGCGTGGACAGCCAGCGTGTCCGGATGCATAGGTCGCTCTATGTTAGATATTCGTGGGAGTCGGGCTAAGGGATCTCCACCAGGCCAGTTCGGATGGCGACCAGGACCGCCTGGGCCCGGTCGTGGATCTGCAGCTTGCGATACGTGTGGCTGATATGGATGCGCAGCGTGCGGGGACTAATTCCCAGGCGCTGGGCGATGGCCTCGTTGTTCGCGTCCGTCGCCAGCGCCCGCAGCACCTCGACCTCGCGCGCGGTGAGACGCGCGAGCACATCACTCTTGGATCCGGCTGTGCGCTCGGGAGCTGGCTTGAAATTCTGCTTGCCATCGGCCATGACAGCCGCCGCTTCACACAGGTCCGCCGGAGTCGAATCCTTGGCCAGGTAGCCGGTCGCGCCGGCGTCCAGGGCTAGTTGCGCCGATTCTTGCGTCTCGAACACGGTCAGCACGCCGATCGGGACGTCGGGGTCCTGGGCCCGAATCCGGCGGATTGCCTCCGCGCCACTCATGCCCGGCATCCGCAGATCCATCAGGATCAGGTCCGGGTGGAGCCGGCTGGCGGCGGCCACTGCCTCGTCACCCCGGGATGCCTGACCAACCACGCGGAAGCGGCCATCGGCTTCCAGGATGTCCGCGATCCCATCACGAAAGAGGGCGTTATCGTCCACCAGCAGGACGCTGAGTGACACCATCTTCCCAATATTACGGGGAGTCCCAGCATGGAGGACAGATCCAACACGCCATGCCATTTTGTCCCATGGGACTCCGGCAAGCCGGCTCCCGATAATCAGCCTAAGGGATGCTCAACAAGACGGTCGCTATCGTCGGCTACGGAGCAGCAGGCAAGAACCTCCACCAGCTCTTTCCGCAGGCCGTGATCTACGACGCGCCCCTGGGTCTTGGGTCCAAGCAAGCCGTCAACCGCTGCGACTATGCCTTTGTGGCCGTCCCCACCAACCAGCAGGCGGACGGGTCGTGCGACACCTCGATCGTCGAGGAGGTCGTCGACTGGCTCGAATCCGACGTCATTGTGCTGCGCTCCACCGTTGCCGTGGGGACAACCATGCGGCTGCGGGCCGCATCCGGTAAGCGGATTGTCTTCCA
>VBID01000225.1 GCA_005880615.1 Chloroflexota bacterium | reverse complement strand
AACGGAGTCCGACACCTGGGTCACGTAAGCCCTCGAGTAGGTCGCGGAGTAAGAGTATGAGACCACGTTCCCCTTGGGATCCGTCGTTGAGCTCAGGAGGCCGTCTTGATCGAAACCTAGCGCCGTCTCGCGCCAGGATGAGCCATCGCGGACCTTCATCCGATCGGGCAAGGCCGCCACATTACCCTCCGGATACCGGAGGTATGTCTCATGCGGGATCGGGATAGCGGCGCCGCGCCCCGTCTGGAATTCCAGTGTGCCGGCCAAACGGTCGTGGATAGTTTGGGCGATGTTCCCGTTCGGATAGAAGTTCGAGCTCGAATAGCCGAAGACGTCGCCTCCCCAGAAAGACATCACGGGGCTCCGGTACAGAGGGAAGGTCGAGCCATCTCGGATCAGGAAGTATCCGTCGAAGGGGAACGTGCTGATTTTGGTCGCAGCGCCGTAAACATCTAGGATGGCGCTCGTGGCACCCGTCGGAACCGTCGCTGAGGCAACGAACGCCCCTTTTGAATCGTAGAGTTCCGCTTTCCAGTTGGCCTGGAGATTGTCGATTCGGATCTGGCCCGTCGCCGAATCGCCCCGGGCGGAGTAGTCCCAAGACGCC
Source organism: Chloroflexota bacterium (assembly GCA_005880615.1). Taxonomy (GTDB): domain Bacteria; phylum Chloroflexota; class Dormibacteria; order CF-121; family CF-121; genus CF-121. The sequence goes on along the minus strand of VBID01000225.1, from coordinate 3,268 downwards.
ATGCCGCCGTATAGTGTGTACGCGAGGCCATCGAGCGTCCTCCCAGCCGTTCCGACGTCGTCCGCCCTAACGATGAACATGAGCCATCTCCCCGGAGGAGCCGGGAGATCCCCGATGTGCAGCCTCGACGAGCTGCCGTCCGTGCCCCATGGGATGATATTTGCGCCCCAGTATGCGCGATGTTCCCACCCGCCTCCGTTGACGTCGTGGAACTGGAGCATCAGCTCCGCAGGATATTCGTTGCCGGGCACGTCGACATACTGGATGAGGAAGTCGCCGCTGTTCGGCGAGAACTGGCTCGTCGCGCTATCGAAGAAGTGCTGATGGATCCCGCTCAGGAGGGTCGACTCATGGGCGAGGGAGCCCGAGACGGGAAAGCCGAAAGCGGACAAGTCGTAGGATGACCAAGACCATATTTCCCCGCCGCTATGGGGAACCGCTCCTGTCGGGAGAGCGTCGTCCACGTACACACTCGTCGAACGGAGGAATCCAGATCGCGTACGGATCGGGAACGACTTCCACGGTTGGGTGAAGGCCCACGTGTCTCCGCCCCAGAAGTCGTGGGTGGGGCTCGTGTAGATGACGAAGCCTTCGGTATCGTAAATTTGAATAGTGGCGTAAGGGTAGAGTCCGGGTGAGGACGCTACCGTTACGCTCGTGGAACCGCTGGATACTCGTTCTAAGTCGACGAGTCCGCCGGATGAGCTTTCGAGGGCCACGACCTGTCCCGCCTGAAGGCCTTGGACGGTCATGCCGTCAGTTTGGTACACTTTGACCATGTCCACGTACATCGCGGCGCTGCCACACCCCGAGCAAGACGCTTGGAAGTTGATTCGGTCGATGTTCCCGCTTCCCACAAGGTTGCCAGCATAGCCCAGGTCATTGACCCAGATCGAAAACCCCGACCCTGAGGCTGATAGCTGGAACGCGATCCGGTACCACTGCTTCGCCTGGTACGGAGTTAGGTCAGTCCAAGTCGTGCCGGAATACCATGATATCCAGCCATTGTCCCGGAAGCTCACGTACGCCCGGATTGCAGACGCCGAGGTTCTCAGGAGAACGTAGTGCTGGCGATTTGTTTCCTCAGGCCGAACGTAGGCCTCGACGACGAAGTATCCGGACTGGGCGGCGAACGTGTGGGTCGCCGCCGCGACCCCGGAAGTGGCCCCTGTATGAGCCACTTTCAACGCTGGCGGGACGGTGGCGAACGTCGAGTAGTCGAGGCCGACGGTCCCGGCAGTTGTGTCCAAAATCCAGCTCGAAAGATCCCGGCCCTCGAAGTCGTCGAAGAGCAATAGTCCATTCACCGTGCGAGTCAGCCGGCCCGGCGAATAGAAACCGCCCTGATACCGCGTGTTCACGAAGGATGCGAATCGTTCGTGGCCGACCGCGTCCCGAGTGTAGATCATGTTGCCCCAGTCATCGTACGCCGTGTAAGTCGAGTAGGCTGGGGACGTCGAGGCTCCCGGGTACACATCGACTTGGCTGACACCTCCGCTCGGGTCAAACCAGGAGACCTCTTTCTCGAGCTGGCTGCCCGTTCCCGGTTGGTCACACGGCGCTGCCTTCACGACGGACACGCTCTTCCGGGCAAGGGAGTCGAAGAGTTCAACAGTACACCCCTTCTCCACGCCGGTGTCATAGTCGACGGCGTTGACGTAGCTTACCTGGCCGTTCACGACTTGGTAGCTCAGCTGATTCGCCCGGACGCTCTGGCCCGCGGAATTTAGAGCCTCCTGTTTCGTTACGTAGTAGGCGACGAAGGCGTCCGGGCGTCGGCATTGTCGAACCGTGTCACGCGGCCTAGGGAATCGGTCACGGACGCTAGGACACTGAGTCCGCCCACGGTCTGGTACCCGTACGCCACGGTCTGCAATCCCGTGGACGCAGAAGTGAGAAGCCCACCCGTATAGCTGAATTGGACTTTGCGGGCAATGGTGTCGGTAATGTTTGCGAGGGTGTTCCCATTGTAGTTGAGCGTGATCTTGTTTCCGGAGGGGTCTTTGATGTACCGAAGCTTGTTGTACATGTCGAATTCGTACGTGATGCCAGTCTTCGTGTAGAGCACGTAGACGTAACAGGAAGGGTCGCAGCTCGACCTGTAGAGCCACTTTACAACGAAGTGCTCGCCGTCGTGGTTCTCGATCGCGGTATCCCCTGCCCAGTTGAAGACATACATCTGGCCGTCCCAGAGGTGGATGTACTGGTTCGAGATCCATGGGAAGTTTAGCGCCCATCCGGCACCAAGGTTCGCCGCTGGGTAAGCCTCGTACAGATACGGGGCCGGGGAGCCTCCGGCGGTCATGAACGCACGAGGGGTCGTATACACACGGGCGAGTGCCAAGTCCAAGCCCCGCCCCGGCAGGGAGAGATCGGTCTGCTTCACGGTCAGAAGGCCGCTTCCGGGAGAGACGTACTCGCTCATTTGCTGAAAATACGACTCGTACGGAGATAGCCCCTGCCGGTTCCAAGGATTGCCTGTTTGACTCCCCAGATTCTCTGGTGTCGCGAGAGCGGCGAACATCACTTGAATGGCTCCAGGGTATTCGGTCCAAATCAGCGCCACTTGAGCCGCCGAAGTCGGAATGGCGGTCAAACCGTACCGGCCATACCCGGTGAACGCGAACGGCTCCGTCGCGCCTGTGAACACTTTTGATGCGGGCAACCAACGCGAGTAGTACACGTGGCCCGCGGATGCCCAGAAGAGATGCGGGTCGCCATTGGAATCAACGCTGGTCGCCGGATACCATGCATCGCGCGAATCGACCTGACCATAGCTGTAAGACAGTCCGGAGGGGTCGAGACTCGCGAAGTACAGACCGCCGGAGGAGTGTCGATAGGCGACGAGGATCTGAAGCGAGGATCGGTCGGTCGGGGGCAAAACAGCACACGACATCAGGTAGTAGGGCTGTGTCGTGGTGGCGTCGTGGCCGATGGAGTAATCGAACGGGGACGACCAGCCGCCGGCGCCATATACGTACCCGCGGAGCGTCGTCACCGTCCTCGTCGCAAGCAACAGGAACAACGCACCATTGGGCAAGCCTAGGATCCTTGCGTACGAGTCCGAGGGGGCCAGCGTGCGGACGTCGGAAAGGGTGAGGAAAAAGGTGGTTCCATACGGATAGTTAGACCGGTAGACATAGAACTTCGATTGCGTGCTTGTCTCCCACCGGAGGACCGCCGCCCAATAGTACCCGTCCGCCCCGATTGTCACGGTGACGGGTCCCGCCCCGGCAGTAGACCAGGACGCTAGCCAATACGAGCCCCA
>VBID01000230.1 GCA_005880615.1 Chloroflexota bacterium | reverse complement strand
CTGCTGGCGCGGGTCGTCGAGGTGCGCAAGCTCACGCCCACGATCGTCGAGGTGATCGTGCGCGCGCCGCAACAGGCGCGCAACTTCCGGCCGGGTCAGTTCTTCCGTCTCCAGAACTTCGAGGCCACGGCCGGCCGGCCGCTCGGAGCTCCGCTCCTGATGGAGCCCCTGGCCCTCACGGGCGCCTGGGTGGATCGCGAGCGGGGGCTTCTGAGCCTCATCGCCCTCGAGCTCGGCGTCTCCTCCCGGCTGTGCGGCCTGCTCAAGGAAGGCGAGGAGGTCATCGTCATGGGGCCGACCGGGGCGCCGACCGAGATCCCTCCCGGCTCGACGATCCTCCTGGCAGGCGGCGGCCTCGGCAACGCGGTCCTCTTCTCGATCGCCAGGGAGGCCAAGCAGCGCGGCTGCCGGGTGGTCTACTTCGCCGGCTACAAGAAGGCCGAAGATCTCTTCAAAAGGGAAGAGATTGAAGAGGCCACGGACATCGTGATCTGGAGCGTCGACCGGGGGGCCCCGATCCCGACCCGCCGTCCCCAGGACAGAAGCTTCATCGGGAACATCGTGGAGGCGATGGCGGCCTACGGCCGCGGCGGTCTCGGCCCGGCGATCATCCGCCTGCAGGACGCGGACCGGCTCATCGCCATCGGGTCGGATCGGATGATGGGAGCGGTGGCGCGCGCCCGGCACGATGTCCTGAAGCCCTACCTCAAGCCCGATCACGTCGGCATCGGCTCCATCAACTCGCCGATGCAATGCATGATGAAGGAAGTCTGCGCGCAGTGCCTGCAGAAACACCGCGATCCCGCAACCGGCCGGGAATACTTCGTCTTCTCCTGCTTCAACCAGGACCAGCTCCTGGACGAGGTCGACTGGTCCCACCTGCGCCAGCGGCTGGAGCAGAATACGGTGCAGGAGAAGATCTCCAACCTCTGGCTCGATCACCTCCTCGCCAAGGCCCCCGTCACCGTCGGCTAGCCCGCGCCGGGCGCCTCCGGGTGGATGCGCGCATACTCCCGGGCGGCCTGGATCCGCTCGCCGAGGCTGGGATGCGTGTAGAGGATCGCCTCGACCCAGGGATCGACCCGGAAGATCCCCAGATCGTACCTGGCGAATTTGACGAAGCACGACGCTGCCGCCAGGGGATCCCGGGTCAGCTCCAGACCGAAGCGATCAGCCTCGCGCTCCAGGCGGCGGCTGTATGCGTTGGCCAGGGGGGTAAGCAGGACGAATAGCACGCTCGCGATCAGAACCAGGAGAGGCAGCGAGGCCGGAGATTCCAGGCTCCCGGCGCCGATAGACGGGAAGCGTGCCGCGGCGGCGCGCGCCAGGCGGTCGACCAGGAAGGCTCCGAGAACGATGGCGAGCGTCGCCCAGACAATCGATCTCCAGATGTGCCGGAGCACGTAGTGACCCATCTCGTGCGCCATCACGAATTCGATCTCACGCGGCGCGAACCTCTCGAGTAGCGTGTCGTACAGCACGATCCGCTGGCTCCCCAGGAGGCCGGCGACGTAAGCGTTCGTGTGCCGGGACTGGCGGCTGGCGTCCATCTCGTACACTTCGTCCGCGGGGATCCGCCGCGTCCGCGCCATCTTTAGGATCCGGGCCCGCAGGTCCGCATCCCGGAGCGGTCGGAAGGTGTTGAACAGAGGATCGACGACGACGGGGGCGACGGCCAGGACGAAGATGACGAAGAGAACGCCGATGCCGGCGCCCGCGAGCCACCAGAGGCGCGGCAGCTTGCGAATCGCGACGTAGACCACGGTGACGAGGATCGCCTGCAGCAGCGCCCCGACCAGGAGGCCCTTCCCCTGATCGGACAGCCACGCGCCGAGCCCCTGGGTCGCGAAGCCGAAGCGCCGCTCGCGCAGGAATGCGTAGAGCGCCAGGGGGAACGTGCCGGCGTAGAGCGCGGCCGTCAGGAGCACCGCGACGATCGCCACCTTCAGGTTGGCAGACGCGGTCGTCCGTGACGCCAGCACCTCGAACCGCCGCCCGGGAACATGTCGTAGCGGGCGATCGTCCTCTGGAATTGACGTTCGACCATGGGGGCTCGCGGAGCCCGTCGGGCGCCTCTACGCGCGGACGTGGTAGCGGTGCAGGGATTCGAACCCCGGACTCCGCGGATATGAGCCGCGTGCTCTAACCATCTGAGCTACACCGCCTTATGTCGTGAGGGTTCATTCTAGGGACCGCCTCCCCGACTGTCAAGCCGAGCCACCTCTGCAGGCTCCCCAGCTTCTGGGGTCGGCGAGTCTGCCTCGCGGGTCACGCGGTCGTAGCACCCCGGATCCGCACCACCCGCTGACGGGCGCGGCGCCGCTCGTCTCTCCCGCGCCCGAGCGCTGAAGAGCGCGCTTCTGGGCGCGGTCCGAGATGAGATGAAGTGGCTGGCCACCCCAGGAACGTGGTGGCTACACTTGCCCCACATGTCGTGTGAACGCGCTCTACAGGCGCATACGAGGAGGGCCAGCCGTGGATCATATTGGCATAGATCTCCACAAGAGGAGTAGCCAGATCTGCATCCTGACTGAAGGCGGCGAACTCGTTGAACGTCGGGTCCTCACCAGCCGCGAGCGCTTCGCTGCGGTGCTCGGGATCAGGTCGAGGGCGCGCATCCTGATCGAGGCCTCGACGGAGAGCGCATGGGCCGCAGCGTGCCTGGAACAACTCGGCCACGAGGTGATCGTGGCCGACCCCAACTACGCGCCCATGTATGCCGAGAGGCGCCGCAAGATCAAGACCGACCGTCGTGACGCCCGGACCCTGGCTGAGGCCTGCCGTCTGGGTGCCTATCGGCCGGCGCACCGCACCTCCGAGCCCCAGCGGCACGTCCGCGCTCAGGTCGCGGTGCGCGAGACCTTGGTGCGGACGCGTTGTCAGTACATGGCCCTGATTGAGGCCCACGTGCGTCAGGAGGGGCGGCACCTGCGCACTGGAGGATCCCAAACCTTCCTGAGCCGCGTCCAGGAGCTTTCCCTGTCCCCGCCCCTCAGCGAGGTGACCGCCCCGCTGCTCCTGATGCTCGACCACCTCAACCAGCAGATCCGCACCGCCGACGTGCAGCTCGAGCACCTGGTCGACGCCGACCCCCGCGTCCGCAGACTGTGCAGCGTGCCTGGAGTCGGGCCGGTGACGGCCGCCAGCTTCGTCGCCACCATCGACCAGGTGGAACGGTTCGCGGGGGCGCATCAAGTGGAGGCTTATCTGGGGCTCGTGCCACGCGAGATGAGTTCCGGCGAGCGCCAGCATCGCGGGCGTATTACCAAGGCCGGCAACTCCCGGGTGCGCTGGCTCCTGGTCGAGGCGGCCTGGTCGATCCTGCGGTACAAGAAGCCAGAGACCGCGGCGCTCCGGCACTGGGCGGATCGGATCGCGGCCCGACGCGGCCGCAGCATCGCCGCCGTCGCCCTGGCGCGCCGGTTGGCAGGCATCCTCTACGCACTCCTGCGCGATGGCACCGAGTATCAGCCGACGCGCGTTCGACCGCCGGCTCATAGCGACCCGGCTGCCGCCTAGCCAGCACGGGAGGGACTCAAAGATCACACGAAAGCTCTCAGCCGGTTCCTAGTCACGGGCACGGTGAGCGCGCGGGCCGTCTTGGCTGAAGTCGATAGCCGAGTCCGAGATTGCGCCCCGAGCCCACCGAACCTCACCTTGCGCCGGCGGCCCCACGGTCGCCCTCGAAGAGCGCGAACAGAAGGCTGAAGAACCTCGCTGAGACTCAACCAGCACCAAAGGACGACACC
>VBID01000229.1 GCA_005880615.1 Chloroflexota bacterium | reverse complement strand
GATCGTCCAGGCCACGATCTGCCCCACTCCCCAGCCGCTGCCCCCGCCCGCGATCTGCATGTTGTCGGCCGGACCGTAGATGGAGCCGTAGATGCTGTAGTCGGAGTTGCCCAGGATGGCAACCACGTTGGTCCCGGTGGGGGCCGCCGTGCAGGTCGTCTGCCAGCCCGGCATGGCCTCGATATAGAGGCTGATGTTGTAGTACTTCGGCGACGGCTGGAGGCTGACGGTGGCGCTGGCCGCCACACTGAATTGGTGCTGGCTGCAGGTGGTCTGGCCGGAGATGTTCGCTGGCGTGATTTCGATGATCACGCCGGTATCGGATGGGAGCGTGGCCGGCGGTGTGCAACCGTTGGTCTGGGCGGCACTAGGTGGGCTGGCCGCGATCGGCGGATAGTCGTTGGCAGTCAACGTCCGGAGCGTCCCGGACACGCCCACCCCGCCAGCGTCCACGTGGAAAACTCCCGGGAGGAGGATCCCGGTGCCCCCGCCCTGGATCTGAATCTTGTTGCCGTAGTGCCCGGGACAGAGATAGTTTGGCGGCCCGTTCAGTACGGTGGCGCCGTTGGAGGCGTTGAAGGTCGGCGCGGACGGCTCCGGATATCCGGGATCGGTGAGGACCTGGGTCGTGCTGCGGGCCTGCCCCTGGCTCTGAGGACAGATCACCTGGGCGACCGGCAGCGAGGTGGGGGTCACCGTCCAGATCTCGCCGTTGTTGCCGGTGCCCGGCGGGTCGGGTGGACAGCTCCCGCTGCCGAACTGAACGGTTCCCTGGCCGATGTTGGCGCTGGCGTTGGAGTACACGCCACCGCGGTCGGCCACCCCACCGCCACCGTTGAGGACCAAGGTGACCGGCGACCCGTTCATCACCAGGTTGTTGTAGTTCGGGCTGTACGAGCGCTGCAGCAGCACCAGGGCGAACGGCAGGGTGCCATTCTCGGCCGTCGCCTGCACCTGGAGCTGCATGGTGGGCGCGAACCCGTGGACCGGCGCGATCATCGTCGAGATGGAGTGCTGGAGCGTGACCTGATACGTGATGGACGTGGCGTTCATGGTCACGGTGTAACCGGCGCCGATGTTCAGCGGCCCCCAGCTTGCGGTGGTCGGCGCCGTCAGGCCCGAGGTGCTGGTGCCGGGCAGGTTCTTGACGACGAACTGGAGCGCCTGGGCGTGGGCCCCCGCATAGCTCGGGTAGGGCAGGACCTGAAGCTGCTCGGCGGCGGCCAGCGCGCCGGCGTCGGCGGCATCCTGCAGCTGGCGGCGATCGAGGTAGATGCGGCCGCCGTCGAGGGCCAGCGCCAGGATGGCAGTGAGCACCAGGACGGCGATCGCGACCAGGATCAGGGCCTGTCCCCGTTGCCGCCGCAAAGTCCAATGCATCAGTACTCGGTGTTCATGGTGCTGGTGACAGTCATGACGAGGCTGCTACCCAAAAACTGCTGGGCCAGCGGCGTCAGCGGCTGGAACGTATAGACGATCGTCACGGTCAGCGGATAGATGGCCGCGTCGGCCGGCGTCACCGCGACGCAGCCCCCGGCCGCGGCCGCCGGAGCCTGGCCGCCCGGCGCGTTCACGGTCTGGCCGGTGGTGCCCGGAACGATGTAGACGTAGCCGGTGTTGGGCGCGCTGGGCGCCGTCAGCACCCCGCTGGTATAGCCGTTGAGGCACGGGCCCGCGCTGACCGACAGCCCGATGGCATTCTGCTGCACGGCCGAAACCACATCCGCGTTGGCCGGCCGGGTGGAGCCAGTCCGGATGGCGACCCGGGCGCCCTCCCGCGCGGCCGCGGAAAGCGACGAGTAGTCGTAAGCCGCTCGGCCGAAGTCGACCACGGTGAGCAGGACCATGATCAGGATGGGCGCGATCAGCGCGGTCTCGATCAGCGATTGGCCGCGCCGCCAGCGGCGTCCACTCATGATGGGCCCTGGACCATCATCACGGTGGTGGCCTCCATGTGAATGGACGAACCCGCGACGCTCGACACCATGGGGGTGACCGGTGCGAAGTTGAAGAGGATCACGACTCGGATCGTTTGGCCGGGGCTCGCGCTGATGAGCGAGTAGGTCTCGTTGAAGCAGATGTAGACGGCGGCCGTATTCGGCTGGGTCGGATAGGTGTAGTCGGGGTACGGCTGGGAGGGACAGGTCGACGGGTTTGGCGCCGGATAAGGCTGTGTCACCGTGACGCCGGACGGCACCTCGGCCTGCAGCGCCGCCATGATCGGGCCGTTGCTGGCGAAGGCGTTGGGATTGCCCAGGTTGGTCGGGTCGTACGCCGTCCCGTGCCGGGCGCCCTCGCGCGCCGCGTTGGTGATGCCAATCGAGTAGAAGAAGACGCGGCCCAGATCGGCACTGCCCAGAACGAGCAGCATCAGGACCGGGAACAGGAGGGCTGATTCGACCATTGCCTGCCCCCGCCGGGAACGGGCAATACGACGGCACCGCACCATGTCGTTCAGGCTAGGGCAGCGTCGGGCCGCCGAGACCGGTCGATCGACCTATTTGGCGTTCCCACGTTGCCCTCTTTTCTAACGAGGGCCGTAACGTTAGCTGTTGGGTTTGGCCGGGGGTTAGTGTTCTTCCTTGGGAGGTTTGAGAAGACTCCCCACGAGGCGTGATCACGGCCAACAGTCAGGTGCAGGGCGCGATGCCTGTCAGGCGTTCGCTCCCGTGGCTCGGGCTCGAAGCTCTCGGAATACCCCCACCCCTACCCCTCCCCGCACGGGGGAGGGAGGAAGAGTCTCGGGTTAGCTGTTGAGTTCGGGCAGCGGGGGCAGGCGGTCTTCTCGGCCCAGGAGCGGCAGGTAGAGGCTGCACAGCAGGGCCGCCAGCCCGAGGGCGAAGGCGGCGAACACGATAGGGACCCCCGGGTCCTTCTTGATCAGCAGGTCCGAATACTGGCGCACTCCGGAGAAGGTCACCCGGTAGCCGTCCGGGGTGACGGCGGTCTCCCCCACCCGGAGCGCGCCCCGCCAGCGGAGGTCCATACCCGTGGTGTCCAGGGAGTAGACATTCTGGGGCCGGTCCAGGTGCAGATCCCCGCGGTACAGGCGGAGCAGCAATAACGGGTTCTTGAGCTCGGCGGTTCCGGGACGGATGGCGTCGCCGCTGACCTGGGCGTCGGGGATGAACCAGGCGGTGGCGCCCAGCTGTTGCCCGGGGGCGCCGGCGGAGGGGGCTTTGATCACACCCCGCGCGAACGGCACATCGCCCAGAAAGATGGTCGGGGCGTCGGTGAGCACCCGGCCGTCGGGCGACTCGATCCGGACGGTCGGCGCCCAGCCGTAGCCGGTCTGGTACAGCTTGACGCCCCCGTAGGCGACATAGTGGTTAACCCGCACGTCCTGGGTCGAGACCAGCCGCCCCTGGTCATAGACGCGCACCCGGGTGACGAAGGCGCGCGGCGCCCCGGTGGGCCAGTATGCCGCCCGGAAGCTGTCCACCCTGACCTCCAAGCCCGGGGAGTGCTTGGCGATCAGGCCCTCATCGAGGTTGTCGTAGTTGGCGCGCGCCTCCACGAAGCTGTCGCCCTCCACGATGGCGGCGTTGCCTACGAAGCCCGCCGCCTTGCCGTAGACCACCCCGATGAGCAATAGGAAGAAAGCAGCGTGGAAGACAATGCTCGCCCACTCCGCCCAGAGCGCGCGGGTACGCAGCTCCGGCTGCTGCGTCCGGCGCCAGGCGGCTGGGATCCGGAGGTAAAGCCCGGCTCCGATGGACACGTACATGAGCGTGGCCACGGCGATAAACAGCCAGGAGCTGAAGATGTCGAAGAGGCCCAGCC
>VBID01000146.1 GCA_005880615.1 Chloroflexota bacterium | reverse complement strand
TGGGCATCTCATCCTCCCATCTCCCTCCCCCCTTGCGGAGGGTCACGGTGGGCATCTCATCCTCCGATCTCCCTCCCCCCTTGCGGAGGGTCACGGTGGGCATCTCATCCTCCCATCTCCCTCCCCCCTTGCGGAGGGTCACGGTGGGCATCTCATCCTCCCATCTCCCTCCCCCCTTGCGGGGGAGGGTCGGGGTGGGGGGTCTCGAAAAGCGCGATGAGCGACCCATCCTTCGTCCGCGACGACCCCGACAACCCCGACGAAGGCTTCGCGGAGCTCTACGCGCAGCTGCTGGACGTCACCGATCCCGAACCGTGGCTTGGCTGGGCCCGTCAGGCGAAGCCGCCGGTCCTCTACCTGGGCATCGGTACCGGCCGAATTGCGGTTCCGCTGGCGAAGGCGGGCGTCCAGTTGGTGGGCGTAGACGCGCATCCGGGCATGCTGCGCCGGCTGGCCGGGCGATTGCCCACGGTCGAACTGACCCAGGCGCGCATCGAGGACCTCGACCTGGATCGCCGCTTCGACCTGGTCATGGTGCCATCGGACATCCTCAGCACCACGCCGCGTCTACAACGGGCGGCCCTGCATGTCGCTCCCGGCGGCCGCCTCGCCTTCGAGCTGATGAATCCGCACTGGCTGAAGGCCGTCAGCCATCCGGGGGTCCGGGTTCGCTCCATGACCCCGACGCGGGTTGATATGGAGGTCGACTACCGGCTACCCGACGGCAGCGTCCGTACCCAGGAGGCGCGCGACGCCCCACTGATCTGGCCGGAAGACGTCGAGCCCTGGCTGAAAACAGCGGGGCTGCGCCTGGAAAGACTGTTTGGCACGGGAGAGGGCGATCTCCGCACCAGCGCGACATATTTCGTCCTGAGCGCGAAACGCTCGATTGGTGGCTAAAAGGCGCGAGGCCTAGGTAATCGTCGCTTGCGCCGCGGCGACCACGTCTTCGATCGTGTCGCAGACTTTCGCCCCGGCGCGGGTCAGCGCCTCCACCTTCGACTGAGCGGTCCCCCGATTTCCGGAAATGATGGCGCCCGCGTGCCCCATCCGCTTGCCCGGGGGAGCGGTGCGGCCGCTGATGAACCCGATGACCGGCTTGCCGAAGTCCCTGGCGATCACCTCGTCGGCCGCCACCTCCTCGTCGGAGCCGCCTATCTCCCCGATCAGGACCACGGCCTTGGTGGCCGGGTCATCGCGGAACAGGGTGAGCACCTCTTTGAAGGACAGGCCCAGGATCGGGTCGCCCCCAATCCCGACCGACGTGCTTTGCCCCACACCGGCCTGGCTCAGCCCCTGGATGACCTCGTAGGTCAGCGTCCCACTCCGGGAGACGATGCCCACCGGTCCGGGGCGGTTGATGTGGTTGGGGATGATCCCGACCTTCGCCTCGCCGGCGGTCACCAGGCCCGGGCAGTTGGGCCCGATCAACCGCGAACCCTGCTGCGCGACGAACGCGCGGGCGCGGACCATGTCGTGGAGGGGGATGCCTTCGGTGATGCAGACGATCAGCGGGATGCTGGCGGCGGCCGCCTCCATGATGGCGTCGGCCGCGAAGGGCGCCGGGACGAAGATGCCGGTGACGTCGGCGCCGGTGGCCTGGACAGCAGCGGCCACGGTGTCGAACACCGGCAGCTCGAGGTGCGTCGTCCCTCCCTTCCCCGGGCTTACGCCTCCTACGACCGTGGTCCCAAAGGCGCGCATGGCCTCGGTGTGGAAGGTGCCTTCCCGGCCAGTCAGCCCCTGCACCAGCACCCGGCTTTGCCGCGAAAGGAGGATGCTCACCCGCGGCTGGCCAGCTCGACGATCTTGCGGGCGGCCGCCGTAGCGGTGACTTCGGGCGCGACGCCCGCCGCCTCCAGCAATTTGCGGCCTTCGGCTTCTCGGGTGCCGGTCATGCGCACCACCAGAGGAAGTTTCAGGCCCAGATCCCGGCGGGCCTCGATGATCCCCTTGGCCACCTCGTCGCCCCTGGTGATGCCCCCGAAGATGTTGATCAGGATGCCCCTGACCCGGGGATCCATGGCCAGCAGCTCCAGCGCGTTGTGCACCACGTCGGCCTTGGCGCCGCCCCCGATGTCGAGGAAGTTGGCAGCTCGTCCGCCCTGCTGCTGCACCAGGTCGAGGGTGTTCATCACCAGCCCGGCCCCGTTGCCGATCACGCCAATGGTTCCATCTAGCCGCACGTAGGTGAGATGGCGGCGCTTCGCCTCGGCCTCCAGCGGATCTTCGCCAGCTTCCTCCGCGCCCACCAGGTCTTTGTGCCGGAAGATGGCGTTGTCGTCGACCTCCAGCTTGCCGTCGGCCGCGACCAGGCCGCCATCCTGCGTCACCGCCAACGGGTTGATCTCCACCGTGATACCGTCTAGCGTCCGGGCCAGGCTGTAGAGCTTCATGACCAACGGCACCAGCGCCGCCTGCAGGGGGCCCAGTCCGGCGCCGAAGATGAGTTCGCGGATCTCATACGGCTGCGGCCCCCGCCACGGATCGGGATGCAGGCGGGCGATTGCCTCCGGATGCTGGGCGGCGACGTCCTCGATTTCCATTCCCCCCTGGGCGCTGAGGATGAGCACCAGGAGGCGCTGGTCGCGGTCCAGAGTGAGGCCGAGGTAGAGTTCGCGGGCGATCTCGACCAGGGTCTCGCACCAGACCTCCTGCACCTCATAGCCCTTGATCGTCATGCCCAGCACGTCCTGGGCCATCACCCTGGCCTCGGCCGGGGTGCGCGCTAGCTTGATCCCGCCCGCCTTCCCACGACCGCCCACGGGGACCTGCGCCTTGATGGCGATGGGACCCAACGCTCCCGCGGCCCGGGTGGCCTCATCCGGCGTCCGGGCCAGCCGACCCTCGGGCACCGGGATGCCGGCCGTTTTGAAACGTTCCTTGACCTGATACTCGAGAAATTTCACAGGGGGATGTTGCCGTGGTGGCGGTCCGGGCGGTCGCGACGCTTGTCTTTCAGCAGCCGCAGCGCCTGGATCAGGAACCGGCGCGTCTCCTGCGGCTCGATCACGTCGTCCAGGAAGCCCCGCTCGGCGGCAATGTAGGGATTGGCGAAGCGCTCCACGTAGTCCTGCACCAGCTCACGGGTCCTCGTCTCCGGGTCCTTGGCGGCGGCGATCTCCCGCTTGAAGATGACGTTGACCGCCGCCTGCGGTCCCATCACGGCGATTTCAGCCGTGGGCCAGGCGACGTTGAAGTCGGCCCCGATGTGCTTGGAGGACATCACGTCGTAGGCGCCCCCATAGGCCTTGCGGGTGATCACCGTGAGCTTGGGCACGGTGGCCTCGGCAAACGCGTAGAGGAGCTTGGCCCCGTGCCTGATGATGCCGTTGTATTCCTGCGCCGTGCCGGGCAGGAAGCCGGGAACGTCAACGAAGGTGAGCAACGGGATGTTGAAGGCGTCGCAGAACCGCACGAAGCGGGCGCCCTTGACGGAGGCGTTGATATCCAGCGCCCCGGCCAGGATGCGCGGCTGATTCCCGACCACGCCCACCACCTGGCCATCCAGCCGGCCGAAGCCGACCACGACGTTCTGCGCCCAAAGCTCCTGGACCTCCAGGAATGACCCCAGGTCGAGCACCCCGGTGATGGCGGCCTTCATGTCGTACGGCTGCTGCGGGTTCTCGGGCACCAGCGACTGCAGCGCGGCGTCGTGGCGGTCCGGATCGTCGGTGGGGGTCACCGCCGGCGGCTGCTCGCGATTGTTGGCCGGAAGATAAGAGAGCAGCCGGCGCACGCCGTCCAGCGCCTCCTGCTCACTGTCAGCCAGGAAGTGGGCCACCCCGCTCTTTAGGTTGTGCACCTCGGCGCCGCCCAACTCCTCGAAGGTGACCTTCTCGCCGGTGGTGACGCGGACCACCTCGGGCCCCGTGATGAACATGTAGGAGACGCCCTCCACCATCCAGATGAAGTCCGTCATGGCCGGCGAGTACACCGCGCCGCCGGTGCAGGGGCCCACGATCACCGAGAGCTGGGGCACCACCCCCGACGAGCGGACATTGCGGTAGAAGATGTCAGCGTAGCCAGCCAGGCTGACTACGCCCTCCTGGATGCGCGCCCCACCCGAATCGTTGAGCCCGATGCAGGGCCGGCCCGCTCGGACGGCCAGGTCCATCACCTTGCAGACCTTTTCGGCGAAGACCTCGCCCAACGAGCCCCCGAAGACGCTGGCGTCGTGAGAGAAAACGAACACCTCCCGGCCGTCCACCGCGCCGTAGCCGGTGACCACGCCGTCTCCGGGGATCTTGCGCTCGCCCATGCCGAAGGCCTCCGTGCGATGGACGGCGAAAGCATCCAGCTCGACGAAGCTGCCCGGGTCGAGCAAGCGCTCGACCCGCTCGCGGGCGGAGAGCTTGCCCTTGGCACGCTGCTTCTCGTCGGCGTCGCCACCCCGGTAGTGGGCGTCGTACTTCCGCTTGCGGAGCACGTTGATCCGCTTGTCGGCAGAGGGCGGGGCTGTCTCCCCTCCCCCTTCCCGTTGAGGACGGGACACTTTGGCGTCTTCTTTCGGCGCGCCGGTGGCCATGCTAGTGCGCCTCCGGCCGGTACTCGCCGAAGGCCTCGCGCAACACGCCGCACACCTCGCCCACCGTGGCATAGGCGCGCAGCGCTTCTCGCATGGGTGGCAGCAGATTCTGGGTTCCCTGCGCCGCCTCCCGCACGGCCTGCAACCTGGTACGCACCCGCGCCGCGTCGCGCTCGGCGCGCAACCGGCGTAAGGCCTCCACCTGGTCGCGCTCGTGCTTGGGACTGATGCGGACCACCGGCACCGGCGCCTCGCCGCCCTGGAAGCGATTGACGCCCACCACCACCCGGGTGCCGGCCTCCACCTCCTGCTGCTGCTTGTAGGCGCTGTCCTGGATCGCCAGCTGGGTGAATCCGCTTTCGATGGCGCCCACCGCGCCGCCGCGCCGGTCGACCTCCGCGATCAGAGCCCGCGCCTGCTGCTCCAGCTCCCGGGTCAGGGCTTCCACCAGGTAGCTGCCGCCCAGCGGGTCGGTGACGCCCGGCACGTTGGTCTCGTGGGCGATGATCTGCTGGGTCCGCACCGACAGGGTGGCGGCTTCCTCCGAGGGCAGCCCCAGGGCTTCGTCGTACGAGCAGGCGTGCAGGCTCTGGGTTCCACCCAGCACCGCACTAAGCGCCTGCAGGGCCACCCGGACGACGTTGTTGTGGGGTTGCTGCGCCGTCAGGGTGCTGCCGCCGGTCTGGGTGTGGAAGCGAAGCATCTGGGACCGCGGGTTGCGCGCCCCGAACCGATCACGCATCAGCGACGCCCAGATGGCGCGGGCCGCCCTGAACTTGGCCACCTCTTCGAAGAAGTCACTGAATACGGCGAAGAAGAAGGAGAGTCGGGGCGCGAAGTCGTCGACCTGCAGGCCGGCGGCCTGGGCCGCCTCTACGTAGGCGATGGCATGCGCCATGGTAAAGCCCAGCTCCTGCACCGCCGTGGCCCCGGCTTCGCGGAGGTGGTAGCCGGAGATGGAGATCGTGTTCCAGTTGGGCAGCCGCTCGCGGCAGTAGGCAAACAGGTCGGTGGTCAACCGCATCGAGGGCCGGGGCGGGAAGATGTACGTGGCCCGGGCCGCGTACTCCTTGAGGATGTCGTTCTGCACCGTCCCGTTGAGCTGCGACCCCGCCACGCCCTGCTTCTCGGCCACCAGCTCATAGAGGAGCAGCAGGACGGCGGCCGGGGCATTGATGGTCATCGAGGTGCTGACCCGGTCCAGCGGGATCCCCTCCAGCAGGATTTCCATGTCGCGCAGCGACGAGATGCTGACGCCCACCTTCCCCACCTCGCCGCGGGCCAGGGGCGCGTCGGCATCGTGGCCGATCTGGGTGGGCAGATCGAAGGCGATGGAAAGGCCCGTTTGTCCCTGCCCCAGCAGGTACCGGAAGCGGGCGTTGGTCTCGGCCGCGCTCCCGAAGCCGGCGTACTGCCGGATGGTCCACAGGCGCTCGCGATACATCGCGGGATAGATCCCGCGGGTGAAGGGATACTGCCCGGGCGGCGCCGGGGCCGGCCCGGCATCGGCGGGTGTGTAGATGGGCTTCAGCGGCAGGCCGCTATCCGTTTGAGGCGCCGGAATGGACGGCTGCGGCTTAACGGCCCGGGTGGCCATCCGCCTCCACGAGCTCGGTCAGCACTCCGCACGCACTCTTGGGATGGATGAACCCGACCCGCGTGCCGTGCGCGCCGGGGCGGGCCGCCTGGTCGATCAGTTGCGCTCCCGCCTCTCCGGCCCGTCGCAGGCCGGCGGCCACGTCATCGGTGGCGTAGGCGACGTGGTGCACCGCCTCTCCCCGATCGGCGAGGAACTTTCGCAGGTTGGAGTCGGCCCCCAAGGGAGTCAGCAACTCGATCCGGCTGTCACCGATGGGGATCATGGCGACCTCCACACCCTCCGCCTCCAGCCGTTCGCGACTCATCGCCTTCAGGCCAAGACGCCGCTCGTAGAGGTCGATCGCCTGATCCAGGTCATGCACGGCAATGCCGACGTGATCGATCCGTCTGAGCACGGTTCTGCTCATTGTAGGGAGCGGCCCGCCGCGATTTCCGCGCCGGATTATCTAGCCAGGCTTGACATTGAGCGCTTGGTGGCGGCTTTCCCAGAACTCCAGCCGGCGACGCAGCCGGTCATTCTGCGCGCGAAGCAAGGCCAGGGTGGTGGTATCGGTCACGTTATGCTCCTGCGCGATCTCGGCCAGGCCCCGGTCGGCGACGTCGAGGAGGCCTTGCTTGAAGGTCAGGAGCTCGCGGTAGACGATGCGCCAGTGGCGCGCGTCCTCGGCCAGGTCCGACTGCGGGTTCTCGTTGGGCAGCAGGCGATCGGGATCGCCGGCATGCCGAACCGCGTCCTCCTCTTCGGGGCTCACCGTGAACTCACGTTATTCAGTCCGGTGCGACGACGCAAGGGCTGGCCTCCAAGGGCTTGTCAAACGCCAGCGAAATATGATACGGATGGTATCAACATGGGTATAAATCCAGACGTGGCAGACGCGGCGGAGGCAGCCGCCGACCCGGATCGCGTATTGCCCCACGAGAACCTGGCGACCACCAAACCGGCCGAAGCCCGGCGGTGGGTCCGCATTTACGCCCAGCTCCTCAACTTCAAGCAGCGGGTGCTCCTGGCTGCCCATGCCAAGCTCCCCGAGGTCACCGAGGAGGCCGCGCACCGGGAGGCGGTGGACACCGACCTGGTCCTACTGGAGGCGCAGCAGAGCCGCTTGCAACGGCGGCTGGCATTCTGGAAACGGCGCTCCGACAAGCTGAGCCAGTGAGTCGACCTAGCCCTGCACCGCCCCGTCAACGCTGTCGGCCAGGTACTGGGCCAGGTCTCTGACCTGAAGCTCGGCCTCCCGGCCCTTGGCGCCGATGCCGTCCCGAAACATGGTCAAGCAGAACGGACAGGCGGTGGCCACCCGCGGCGACCCGGTGCGCAGGGTCTGGTCCACCCGCTCGTGGTTGATCCGCTTGCCGACCGTCTCCTCCATCCACATCCGGCCGCCGCCTGCGCCGCAGCAAAACCCTCGCTTGTGGTGGCGCTCGATCTCTACCAGCTCCACCCCCGGGATCGCTTCCGCAATCTCGCGCGGCGGATCGTAGATGTCGTTCCAGCGGCCCAAGAAGCACGAGTCGTGATAGGTGAACTTTCCGTCCAGGGGTTTTTGGGGCTTGAGCTTCCCCTCCCTGATCAGCTGGGCCAGTAGCTGCGTGTGGTGGATGACCTCGTAGGTCCCACCGAACTGCGGATACTCGTTCTTGATGGTGTTGAAACAGTGGGGGCAGCTGGCGATCACCTTGCGCACCCGCCCGGCATTGAGCTGCTCGACGTTCTGCTGGGCCTGCTGCTGATACAGGTACTCGTTGCCGATCCGGCGGGCCGGGTCCCCGTTACAGGTCTCCGCCGCTCCCAGGATGGCGAAGTCCACGCCCGCCGTCTGCAGCAGTCCCACGAAGGCCTGAGCCACCGCCCGGTTCGCCTCGTCGTAGGAGGCGGCGCAGCCAACGAAGTAGAGATACTCGGCGTCCGGCTTCTCGGCGATGGTCTTGACCCCCAGCCCCTGCGCCCACGCGGCGCGCTGCGCCCGGGGAAGGCCGTAGGGATTGCCCTGGCTCTCGATGGCGCGCAGCGCATTCTGGGCCTCTTTGGGGAAGCGGCTCTCCTCGAGGACCAGGCTGCGGCGCATGTCGATGATCTTGGGGACGTGCTCTATGAGCACCGGGCAGGCCTGCTGGCAGGCACCACAGGAGACGCAGGCCCAGATCTCGTCCTCCTTGATCGCCCCACCAATCAATTTCTCGGAAACTCCCTCCCCCTTGGCGGGAAGCTCTTTCGGATCTCCCTCCCCCTTGCGGGGAGCCACTGTTGTCAGGGTCGCGGGATTTCCCGCGTGGGCAGGGTTGGGGAGGGGGTCTCGTCGCATATCTCCCTCCCCATTGCGGGGAGGGTCGGGGAGGGGGTCTCGGGCCGTCCGGAAGAGGTTCTCCCGGGCGTCGACGATGATCATCTTTGGGTTCAATGGCTTGCCCGTCAGGTAGGCGGGGCACTGCTCCTGGCAACGGCCGCACTCGGTACAGGAGTAGAGGTCGAGCAGGTGTTTCCAGGACCACTGGGTAACCACGCTGGTCCCGAAGTGATCGGCATGCTCGAGGTCGATGGGATCCAGCGCGGCGGCTGGCTTGGGGCCCAGCTTGCGGAAAAAGATGTTGGGAATGGCCACGATGATGTGCAGATGCTTGGAACTCGGGATGTAGACCAGGAACGCCAGCACCGCCAGGATGTGGAGCCAGTAGAAAATCTCGTGGGGGACGATCGCCGCCGAGCCCTGCCAGCCGATGCGCTCGAACCCGCGGGCGAGGGCCGACGAGATCGGGCGCCAGGCCGCCGACGGGTCACCGCCCTGGGCGACGCGGGCCGCCGTCTGGCCCAACATCCCGATCATGATGGTGGCGATCAGGGCCAGGATGACGGCGGCGTCCAGCTCGTTGCTCTCGTGGAACTGCCGGGGCCGGATCACCACCCGGTTGATGGCCGCCATGGCGACGCCGACGAGGACCAGGAAGCCAAACAGGTCCTGCAGGAAGGCGAGCCAGGTGTCGCCGCCGATCCACGCCAGGCTGAAGCCCGGGTACAGGCCCTCCCCGAACGCCTCGATGATGGCGGTCAGTAGGACGACGAATCCGTAGAAGATGAAGAAATGCAGGATGCCCGAGTACAGGTTGCGGAACATCCGGCTGTGCAGCCCGACGTACTTGGCCACCCCCAGCAGCCGCAGCGGGATGTGGTCGAACCGGTTCTCGTTGGGGCCCAGGCGGAGCAGCCGGTAGAGCCGCCGCGCCCGGATCGCAAAGTAGGTGACCGCAGCCGCCAGCACGACCAGCACGGCGGCCTGCTTGAGCAGGGTCATCGCCAGCAATCGTACCCTGAGGCCAGCCCGGATCTACCGAACGGGCGAGGCAGATTGGGATGCGGGGCGAGACGAGCCGAAGGAGGCGACGAGCACGCGAGCGAGCATATCTGTCGATCTGTAAGCGAGCGCGCGCAGGAGCCGACGCCCGGATCGGCCGCATCCGCGCCCAAGATGCGAGCTCGTTGCGGTAGATTCGGGCTGATGAAAGTCCTCGGCTTAACCGGTGGCCTGGGGTCGGGAAAGTCCACCGTCTCCCGGATGTTCGCCGACCTGGGCGCCGAGGTGGTGGACGCCGATCAGCTGGCGCGCGAGGTCGTGATGCCCGGCCAGCCGGCCCTCAAAGAGATCGTCGACACGTTCGGGCGCGAGTTTCTGCGCAGCGACGGAACTCTCGACCGGCCTCGGCTCGGCGACTTGATCTTCAGCGACCCAACCGCCCGGACCTGGCTGAACGCTATCACCCACCCACGCATCCAGGCGCGAATGGCGGAGGAAATCACGGCTCGCGAGTCGAAGGACGGTGTCCTGGTGCTGGACATCCCGCTGCTCTACGAGAATCGCCGGACCTCCGTTGTCGAGGCGGTGGTGGTGGTCTGGGTCGATCGGGCGACCCAGGTCCAGCGCCTGGTTGAGCGCGATGGCCTCGGCGAGGCCGAGGCCCGACGCCGGATCGCGGCCCAGCTCTCGCTGGATGACAAGCGCAAGCGCGCCGACTTCGTCGTGAACAACACGCTGACCGTCGAGGCCACCCGCGAACAGGTGGCTGACGTCTACCGGCAGTTTCGAGAAGCCCCCGAGGCCTAGCCTTTGGAGTTCCTCGAGCAGTACGACCCGCCAGGCATGCGCTTAGCTCGCATCACCCATCGCGCCTCCGGATTGCTGGCCGTGCAGGTGGGCGCGATCGCGGAAGACGAGCTGTGCATTGCCATCGTCGTCGCCTCGCAGGGAGCAGTGTCGGTGGCCATGCCGCTCGTCGACCAGGGCTTCGATGGGTACGCCCGGCGGCTCCGCACGCTCTCGGTCGCGCCGTATCAGCTCAAAGCCCGGCGGACGCTCAGCCACGATGGCCGGTACATCGCCTACCCGCGGGCGCACTCGATTCGGGATGATCCGAAGGGCCACGTCATCTTTGCCTACCTGCCAGGGCCGCACCTGCGCACCCATCGGAAGCTGTGGGTCATTCCTACTCCGTACTTCATCGAACATTGCCCCCGGGTGACCACGGCAGACGGCTCGATCGATCAGTACGTGTTCCAGTCACCGTTGGAGGGGGGCCGCAGCCAGTGGAACCGCTTCTACTTCGATATCGACGACTTACGAACGGCGTGGTTGGACCGGATCCCGGGCTGGAAACCGCTGCCCACCTTCCCCCTGGCCGTCGCGCCCGCAGCCAGTTCAGCGTTCGGCGGCTATGGCGAACTCTGGGTCTCGGCGCAACTTGAGCTCGAGGGCAAGAACCGCCTGGTCGTGGCCCGGGAGCGGATCGATGTCGATGCCGTCGATCTGCTCTTGCACGATCTCGGGAGCTACGGCGTCGCCGGCCTCCAGGTAAAGACGGCAACCATCAACGCCGATTTGGGAGTCCAGCTGAATGTCTCGAAGGACACGTTCTTCGAGGATGATCGGCTGTTCGTCGTCATTCTTCCGGCGCATCGCGATGGTCAGTTGCACGAGACGTCCTTTCTTGTCCCGTCATCTGTGATCCCCGCGATCACCAGCTCCATCCAGGATGGGACACGGCTCCGATTCCAAACAAACTTCAGGGTGGATCCGCCTTCCGAGAAATTCCGACCCTTCGCGGTCCCCACGGCGAAGCTCGCCGCCGCCATCCTCCGGGCGGCATTTCGCTGATCCCCGTTACTGCCTGGGATCGGAGCAGGCGTAGACTCTGCGTGGCGACGGTTTCTCGACACTCGGACAACGGCGCAGACGCCAACCTAGGGATTCGTCGCCGCTGAACGGCGCACTGCCGCGCGCGCCGTCGTTCCTCTTTAGTCGTCCACCGTGATAGGCGTAGCCGGCGATGCGGCTTCGCCGAGATCCAGGACGGGCTCCACACATACGTCGCGGTCGCCGAAAATGGCCATCCACTCGGCTTGCGTCTTGGCTGCCAGGACGCCCGCCACTTCGGGAATCGCGCCGGGGTCAGCCTGCCGGGGGACGAGATCCTCGCGGCCAATCGCCTCGCAGAAGGTGCGCCAGAAGTTCGGTTCCAGCGCTCCCACGGTGAGCAAGCCGTCGGCAGCGCGATAGACGTGGTAGCAGGGGAGCCCTCCCACCAGGTTGAGCATGGGAACGCCGGCGTCGAATGCCCCTCGCTGCAGGACCAGCCAGCTCTTGGCCACATCCGTCATGGAGACGTCCAGCCGCCGCCCCCGGCCGCTCTGCTGTCGCTCGACCAGCGCCCCCAGCACGGCGATGGCGGCCATCATCCCTCCGGCCAGGTCGGCGGTCTGCACGCCTGGAATCATGGGCACGCCGTTCGCTCGCGGCATCACCGACAGGGCACCGCTGCGCGCCAGGTAGTTGAGGTCGTGGCCGGCCCGGTCGCGGAGCGACCCGCTGGAGCCGTAGCCGGTGATGGAGCAGTAGATGAGGCGCGGGTTCACGGCCCGGAGCTGGTCCCACCCCACCTGCCGGCGATCCATAACGCCAGGGCGGAACCCTTCCAGCAGCACGTCAGCGGTCTCCGCTAGCTCCAGCAGGCGGGCTCGGCCCGCCTCGGTCTTCAAGGCAAGCTGCACCACCGGCTTGCCGTGGTGGAGCGCCTCGAAATATGCCTCACCGTTGGGCAGGCTGCGGATTGGGTCCCCACGCGTCGAGACCTCAACCTTGGTCACCGTGGCGCCCAGGTCGGCCAGCACCCGCGTGCAATAGCCGCCCGGCAAGAACTGCGTGAGATCCAGGACCCGCACACCATCCAGCAACATCGCCCTGATACTTTAAGACCCCATGGCCGTGACGAACGCCGAGGTGGCCGCCATGCTCAATCGGGTGGCCGACCTGCTCGAGATCCGGGGCGAGAACTTCTTCAAGCTGCGCGCCTATCGCGAAGCGGTGCGGCAGATCGACAATCTGACGACGGAGGTCGCCACCCTGCTGCAGGCGGGCACCCTCAAAGACGTCCCCGGCATCGGCCCGGCCATCGAGAAGAAGATCGCCGAGTTCGTGACCACGGGGCAGCTCGAGTTTCTGACCGATCTGGAGGCCCAGGTCCCGCCCGCGCTGCTCGATCTCACCCGCGTTCCCGGCCTCGGACCGCGCACCGCCAAGGAAATTTACGATGGGCTGGGCATCCTGACCCTGGACGCGCTGGAAGCCGCGGCCCGTGATCACCGCCTGCAGACCCTGCCCGGCATCAAAGCCAAAACCGAGGAGAACATCCTCAAGGGCCTCGCCGTGCTCAAGCGCACGGAGAGCAAGACGTACTTTCCGGAGGCACTGCTGCTGGCCGACACCCTGCTGGTGTCGCTGAGGGCACTGCCGGGCGTGCTGCGGGCGGAGGTGGCCGGCAGCGTCCGCCGCGCCCAGGAGACGGTAGGCGACCTCGACCTGCTGGTCGCCGCTCGCCAGCCGGAGCGGATCGCGGCCGAGCTGGTGCATCTGCCGCAGGTGGCCGAGGTCCTGGCATCGGGTGGCACCCGGTCCACCATCCGCGTCCGGTCCGGTTTTCAGGTGGACCTGAGGGCCGTCGTTCCGGAGAGCTTCGGCGCCGCCTGGCAGTACTTCACCGGGTCGCAGGCGCACAACGTCCAGCTGCGCGGCCGGGCCGAGCGGATGGGTCGGCTGAAGATCAACGAGTACGGGGTCTACCGAGAGGATGGTAGCCGGATCGCCGGGGAGACCGAAGAGGAGGTCTACGCGGCGGTGGGCTGCACCTGGATCCCGCCCGAGATCCGGGAGGGCCGAGGCGAGATCGAGGCGGCCGCCGCCGGCACGCTGCCCGCGCTCGTCCAGCAGTCCGACCTGCGGGGCGACCTGCACACCCATAGCGATTGGAGCGATGGGCGCACGGACATCAAGACCATGGCGCTGGCCGCCCAGCAGCACGGCTACCGTTACATGGCCCTCACCGATCACACCCAATCCCTGCTGGTGGCCGGTGGGCTGACCCCGGAGCGATTTCGTCAGCGGGGCGCCGAGATCGCCCGCGTCAATCGCGAGCTGGTCGATTTCCGCATCCTGGCCGGCGCTGAGGTCGACATCCTGGCGGACGGCCGACTGGATCTGCCGGACGACGTGCTGGAGTCCCTTGACCTGGTGGTGGCCAGCGTCCACACGGCGTTCGATCAGTCCAGTGAAGCGATGACGGAGCGGGTGGTCCGGGCTCTCCGCTCTCCGCATGTGGACGTGCTCGGCCATCCGACCTGCCGGCGTCTCGACCGGCGGGAGGGCACCGCGGTGGACCTGGAGGCCGTGATCGCCGAGGCGGCTGGCAGCGGCACGGCCCTGGAGATCAACAGCAGCCCCATGCGCCTGGACCTCAACGACACCTGGGCGCGCCGGGCCCTGGCCGCCGGCGTGTTGCTGGCGGTGAACAACGATGCCCACTATCCGGCCGAGTTCGGCTATGCCCGGTACGGCGTGGCAATCGCGCGCCGGGCGGGCGCTGGGGTCGCGAACGTGTTAAATACTCGATCGGTGGATGAACTACTGGCCCACTGCCGTCGACGAACAGCAAGGGTCGCGGGCTGATTCCGTTGAACGTGATAGCCAGCCTATCAGGCTTGTCAAAAAGAGTGATCTAGAAGCGTGCTGCAAGAGCTCGTCATCAAAGTGCCGGCACCGTTTCTGGGCACGCCGGATGTCGGGTTCTCGGCGCGCTATCCGGCCCAGTCGGTGCCCGCTCCCCTGAGGGACGTGCCGTTTATCATCGAGGGCCCCCGCGGCCCCATGCGCCGCTTGCATGGCCGGCTCCAGCTGTTCCGAGAAAAACGCCACCTCCTGCCGGAAGCGACCGATGAGGCCTACACCTGGACGGACCTGGTCGAGCTCAGCGACGAGGTCTTTATCCTGGCCTTCCGGGACGAGAGTCTCAACTCCGAGGCCGAGTTTGAATCTGAAGCCGCCTACCTGGCCAACCTGGTCCGGCCGCTGATCTTCCCGTTCCTGAAAGACTGCGTGCGGATCGGCCGGCTGGCCCTCAGCGACACCATCGAGTTGACCGTGCTGCGCAACGCCCACGTGATGGCGGAGCTCGAGCTGCGGCGACCGCAGATCGTGGGCGACAACGGCTCGATCCTGCTCTTCGACCTCAAGCAGGACTAACCGTCACAGAACACCCCCTCCCTGACCCTCGCCCTGAGGGGGAGGGAAAGCGGCTGTCGTCCCCTCCCTTCAGCCCGGATCCACCGAGCGGACGAAGCAGATTGGGATGCGGGGCGAGATGAGCCGAAGGCGGCGACGAGCACGCGAAGGCGCGCACCCGTTGGTGCGTAACTGAGCGCGCGCAGGAGCCAACGCACGGATCGCTCGCATCCGCGCCCAAGATGCAAGTTCGTTTCGGTGGATCCGGGCTTAGGGAGGGGTAGGGGAGGGTGCAGCCGTTAACGGCGCTGTTTGTTAGGGCGACTTGCTGGGACTGGGTGCTGTGATGACGGTGGCCGCCACCGTGGGACTTGCGCTCGGGCACGGGGTTGAGCTCGGGCTGGGCGATGGCGAGCCGCTGGCCGAGGGCGTCGCACTGGGTGTCAGGCTAGATGTCGCCGCTGGCGTCGGGCTCGGGGTTGGGCTGGGCGACGGGCTCGCCGACGGACTGACTGACGGACTCAACAACGGACTCGCCGTTGGCGAGACCGTCGGAGTGGCGAGAGGTGCGCAGGGAGTGCTCTGCACCAGCACCGAGGTGTCACCCGCCGTGCTGGTGGACTGGTGGGTGAGCAGCAGCGCGGCCGGCACAATGATGATGCCCAGGGCCACGGCCACCACAAAGGCGAGCGCCCCCCACTCCCGGCGCCAGAAGGCCCACGAGGTCAATCGGGTCAGAGGTCTTCGTCCGTTTCGGGGATCGGCTTATTTCGGCTGTTCAGGATACGGACGAAGTCCTGGGCGCGGGCGAGCGCCTTCCACCGCTCCGGAAAGAAATCCTGGGCCACCACCGCGCGGCTAGGCAGCTGAAAGACGGTCACGCACCACTTGTTGAGGGTGTGCGAAACCTCGACCTCGAAGTCGCCCTCCGTATTGAGGTAGCGGACGACTCGGTCCTCGTCGGATCTGCGTCTTCCTGAAACTGCCATCTCTGGACCCGTGCCGATAGGTAATGGGCATCCAAGCTCGAACCATCATTATAGCCCCGTGTTTCACGGCCGATCCGACCTATTGACTAGGGCCCGGTTTCCCTTCGGATCGGCCGTCCAGGCTGGCCAGGTACCCGCTCAGCTCTTCCCGCAGCCCCGGACGCTCCAGGGCGAAGGCGATCGAGGTCTTGAGCAGTCCGGCCGGCGTCCCCACGTCGAAGTAGGTGCCCTCGAATTCGAGCCCAACGATGGGGCCCTGCTGGGCCAGCGCCCGCAGCCCGTCCGTGAGCTGGATCTCCCCGCCCACACCTTCCCGCGTGTTCTCCAGCAGCCCGAAGATGTTCGGGGTCAGGATGTACCGGCCCAGGATGGCGAGGTCTGAGGGCGCCTCCGCGGCCGACGGCTTCTCCACCATGTCCTCGACCTCGTGCACGCGGCCGTCCGTGCTCTTGACTTTGACGATCCCGTACCGGCTGACCTGGTCTTTGCCCACCCGGTAGAGCGCCAGCACCGGGGCTTGCCGCTGCTGGAACACCTCCATCATCTGGCGCATGCAGGGAACCCGCGAGCGGATGATGTCGTCGGCCAGGAAGACCGCGAAGGGCTCGTTGCCCACCAGGTCCTTGGCCATCAGCACGGCGTGCCCGAGGCCCAGCGGCTCCTTCTGGTGGATGTAGGTGATGTCCACCATGTCGGAGATCTTGCGCACCAGCTGCAGCTCGCGGGTCTTGCCGCGATCCTTGAGGTAGTGCTCCAGCTCGAACGAGATGTCGAAGTGGTCGACGATGGCCCGCTTGTCGCGGCCGGTGACCACGATGATCTGATCGATGCCTGAGGCGACGGCCTCCTCCACCCCGTACTGGATGATGGGCTTGTCCACCACCGGCAGCATTTCCTTGGGTTGCGCCTTGGTGGCCGGCAGGAACCGGGTGCCCAGGCCGGCGGCAGGAAAGACGGCTTTGCGGATGCTACTCATTCACACCAGCCTAGCGGAGCGGCGCGTAGCGGTCCAAGAACTTGAAGATATCATCCCGGACCTGGGGGGCCTGGGCGCTGGTGAGCAGGCCGATACCGTGAGCCGGCCCGGGAACGATGTCGAGCGCGCGATCCGGGCCGGCGCTGTCGTACAGGGCCTGCGCACTCACCTGGTTATCGTCGTCCAGTTGCGAGGAGATGAAGAGGGCCGGCATCTGGAGGGCAATCCCGGTGGCGTCCAGGCCCCGGAAGATGACCGGCGCCGACAGCGTGATCACCCCATCGACCCGTCCCTGGCTGGCGGTGATCACCGACGCGGTGCCGCCCATGCTGGCCCCCATCAGGGTCAGCCGCCGGGGATGCTGGAGTCGAACGTACCCCACGGCGGCGGCCAGGTCGTGGCCGATCAGGTCGATCTGCTTCTGGCCGTCCGACTCGCCATAACCGCGAAAGTCAAAGGTGAGCACGTGGTAGCCGCGCCCGGCCAGCTCCCCGGCGAACGGGAACCAGGCGGTCTGGTCATCCGGAAACATGTGGCTCAGGATGACCCAGGAGTCGCCCGTGCCGAACAGATGGCCGCGCAGGGTCAGCCCGTCATCGGTCGCGAAGCTGACGGGGGGCGCTGAGGTGGTGGGCCGGCCGGTCTCCGTGCACCCGTAGAGGAGCAGGCACAGACACAGGATCCCGAGGTCGCGGAGCGGGCGCATGGGATCAGGAGCCCGGCGGCTTGGGCCTGGGCTGCTTGCGGGTCTTCAGAGCGAGCTGAATGCGTTTCACGCCGGCGTTATCCACCACCATCTTAGGCGGCCGGTTCTTCCGCTCCCGAGCTCGGAGCCGGGCCTGCTCCTTGGGTGACAGCTCGCTCTCGTCGCTCATGGGCTCGCCGTTGGGGTAGCGCCGGGACTGAGTCCGACCGGGGTGGGGGCAGGCGATGGGGTGGGCAGGGTGGCGGTGACGCCCGGCCGGTAGGGTGGCCCGCCCAGCCAGTGGGCGAAGTCGTACATGGCAAAGCCGCCGCCAATCCGCAGCCGGTTCATGTAGAAGAGCTCGTCCCGCCAGTGCCAGGGGCTGCCGAAGGTGGCGACCGCGCACTCAAAACCCAGGTCTTTCGCCACCGCCATGTCGTAGCTGTTGAAGCTCCCGTACGGGTAGGCGAAGTCGAGGATCGGGTGCCCGAGCACCGCGGCCAGCGTGTCACGGCTTTGCTGCATCTCCCAGCGCGCCTGCGCCGGTGCCAGCGACGCCAGCATGGCGTGGTGCACTGTGTGCGCCCCGATGGTGAAGCCCATCGCGTCCGCGGCCTGGATCTCGGACCAGGTCATGTAGCTGGTCCAGCCCACCCGGCCGGTGATCACGAAGCTGGTGGCCGTGAAGCCCCACTGACGCAGTTCGGGGACGGCCGCCTTGAAGAAGTCTTCGTAGCCGTCATCGAACGTCAGCACCACGGGGCGTGAGGGCAGCCGCTCTATGCCGAGCACCGCCTGCACGGCATCGTGCAGCGACAAGACATGGTACCCGTTGGCGGCCAGGTACTGCATCTGCTGATGGAACATCGGCGGGGTCACCGACAGGCCAAACCCCTGCCGATCACCCGGGATCGGGTAACGGATGTAGTGGTAGAGGAGGATGGGGACAAACGTCCATCCGGCCCGCCACGTCAAGACGGACGGCGTCGGGCTGGGCCGTATCAGCTCGCCGGTGGTCGATGGGGCCGGGGGAACCGCTGCCTGGTTGTCACGACCGCTATCGATGAAAACGTTCTGGGCGTCCTCATCGCCCAATACCACCGCCGGCGCGGATGCCGCCGCGCGTGACGGCGGGCCCGGCGGAAGCAACCCGGCCAGGATGAGCAGCAGGGGCAGCACCACCCACTGGGGAGCGCGCCGAAACCACACGGCCATGTGTCCACCCAGAGTAACGAGCCCCGGGCTCCTGGGTTTCACCGCCCCAGCGAAAGGATTCTCCCCAGTCTTCCGATTCCCCTCCCCCGGGGTCAGGGAGGGGGTGTTATCGCAAGGCGGCCGCCGCCACCCCTTTCAGCGCCGACCGTTGGCGCCAGTAGGCAACCCCCAGGACGCCTAACACCACCAGGGCCGCACCCCCCACCACCGGCGTCCAGGGCGAATCCAGCGGGAGGCGGCGGTTCATCGCCCACTCCAGCCGCTCCCAGCTGCGCGGGGTGGCCCCGGAAGGGATGCGCAGGGCGCGAATCAGCTGGCGCTGGACCCGTTCCCGGCGGGCGGGGGGCAGCGCCACTCGGGGAAAGCTGTCATTCAGGTAAGAGATCAGTTCCGCCTCGGCCGGCGACGCCAGCGTGGGCGCGCTGGTCCGCCGGAGGTCCGGGAAGAGCAGGCGGTCAATGGCCTGGGCCAGCGCGTCCACCCCGTCCGGACGGGTGGTCATCGCTCCCTCCCCGGCGGGCTGAGCAGACGGCGGAGTTTGTGCACGGCTCGGAAGAGCAGGAGTTTTACCGCTCCCTCGCTGCGCCCCATGATCATGCCGATCTCCTTGTTCTTGAGGCGGCCCTCGAACTTGAGCAGCACCGCTTCTCGCTGGTCCAGTGGCAACCGGCGGACCGCCGCGTGCAGCTCATCGCCCTGTTCTCGCTTCAGCCAAACCCGCTCCGGGTTCTGCTCCACCGGGGCCGCCAGTGGCTCCGGCAATTCGATGAAGGCAGGCCGCCGCCGCTGCTTCGCCATCAAGTTCGCCGCCACTTTGTACAACCATGCTGAGTACGGGACTCCCCGCCATTCGAAGCCGGCGAGCCCTTCCAGGGCCCGCTGAAAGGTCTCGCTGGCCAGGTCTTCCGCCGCCTGCCGGTTGCCGGTGTGGTAGTAGCAGTACGAGTAGATCTGATCGAAATAGCGGTCGTAGAGCGCCGCGAACGCTTGCCGATCGCGTTTGGCGGCTTCGATCAGCCTGGCTTCGTCCTGCAGCTCCGCCGCCGACCGTTCAGTCACCGGAAAGCTGGCCACTCCATATAGTCCAACTGACCCAGGAACGTTACTCCCTTGGCAAAATGTGCAGCTGCTTCCCCGCTTCCGCAAAAGCCTCCAGCGCCGTATCCAGCTGGGCCTCGGTATGGGCGCTGGTGACGATGGTCCGGACCCGCGCCCGGCCCTCGGGCACGGTCGGGTAGCCGATCCCCTGGGCAAAGATCCCCCGGCCGAACAGCCAGTCCGAGAGCGCCATGGCGTCCGACCCCTTGCCCACGATCACCGGCGTGATAGGGGTTTCGCTGGCGCCGGTGTCGAACCCGATCCGGGCCAGCCCGGCCTTGAATCGCCGGGTGTTGGCCCACAACCGCTCGATCCGTTCCGGCTCGTGAAGCAGGACGTCGATGGCGGCGATGCAGGCAGCGGCCACCCCCGGCGGATGGGAGGTGCTGAACAGGAACGGCCGGGCCCGGTGGATCAGGAAGTCGCGCACCACCTGGGCGGAGGCCACGTATCCGCCCAGCACCCCGATCGCCTTGGAGAGGGTGCCCATCTGGAGGTCCACCCGGCCATCCAGCTTGAAGTGGTTGACGCTCCCCCGGCCGTTGGTGCCCAGCACGCCACTGGCGTGGGCGTCGTCCACCATCACCAGGGCCCGGTGGGCCTCGGCCCGTTCCACGATCTGGGCCAGAGGAGCGATATCGCCGTCCATGCTGAAGACGCCGTCGGTGACGACCAGCCTCACCCGCTTGTCGGCGTGCTTGGCCAGGTGGCGCTCCAGGTCATCCACGTCGCGGTGCTTGAAGATCGAGCGCTCCGCTCGGGACAGCCGGATGCCGTCGATGATGCTGGCATGGTTGAGCTCGTCCGAGATGATCACGTCGCCCTCACCCACCAGCACCTGGAGCAGGCCCACGTTGGCGGTGAAGCCCGACTGGAAGACCAGGGAGGCCTCCGTGTGCTTGAACTCCGCCAGCCGCCGCTCCAGCTCCTCGTGCAGCTCCATGGTACCGGCGATGGTGCGCACCGCCCCGGAGCCGGCTCCCCACTGCTCGGTGGCCTTGATGGTGGCCTCCTTGAGGCGCGGATGGGTGTTGAGGCCCAGGTAGTTGTTCGACGAGAGGTTGATGACGCGCTTGCCATCCACCACCGCCTCGGGGCCCTGGGCACTGTCCAGCACTCGCAGGGGCCGGAAGAGGCCCTTGGCTCGAAGGTCCGCCAGCTCGTCGGCCAGGAACTGCGTCTTTTCGGTGATCATGGGAGCCCTCCTAGGACCTAGCTTCCGTTGGGCATCAAGACAACCTTGCCGGATCGACGGCTCTTCATGATGCTCATCGCCTCGTCAAACCCGGTAAGCGGAAATCGGTGCGTGATCAGGGGACTGACGTCGACCAGTCCCTGGCTCAAATAGCGGGATGTCTTCTCCCACGTATCCCAGATCTTGCGACCTGTGATCCCGTAGATGGTGAGCCCCTTCAGCACCACCAGCTCGTTCAGGTCGAGGGTGGCGCGGGCATCGCCCAGCCCGAGGAGGCTGATCCACCCGCCGGCATGCAGGACCTCGAGGCCCTGCTGGATCGCCAGCGGGTTTCCCGACATCTCGAGCACCACGTCCACGCCCAGCCCGCCGTTGGCCCGCTTCAGCTCGGATACGGTGGAGCCGGACGGCGTGATGACCCGGTGGGCGCCCATGCGGCGGGCCAGGTCCTGGCGGTAGGGATTCGGTTCCACGGCAAACACGGCGGCTGCGCCTTCCGCGCGCGCGATCCCGATGGCGCACAGGCCGATGGGCCCACACCCGAAGACGGCCACCGTGTTGCCGGCCAGCGGCCCGGCGGTGGCGGCATGCACGGCATTGCCGAAGGGCTCCTGCAGGGCCGCCACCTCCGGCGTCAGCCCCTGCGCGTTGTGCCAGCAGTTGTCGGCCGGCAGCAGGACGTAGCGGGCAAAGGACCCGTCCCGATCCACCCCCAGGATGCGCAGGTTCTCGCACAGGTGGAACTGGCCGCGCAGGCACTGCCGGCAGGTGTGGTCGACCACGTGGGTCTCGGCCGCGATGTAGTCGCCGACCTTGACCCGGTCCACGGGACCTGCCACCGCCACCACCCGGCCGGCCATCTCATGCCCAAAGACGCGCGGCGGATGGATCCGGCCGGCGGCCCAGTGGTTCCAGTCGTAGATGTGTACGTCGGTGCCGCAGATGGAGGTCGCCAGCACCTCGACCAGCACGTCCGTGCCCGCCGGCTCGGGGACTTTCACCTGGGCGAGTTCGGCGCCCGGCGCGGCGGTGGCCTTCACCACCGCCGTCATCGAGGGCATGTGCCTATCTTACGCAGCGATCCCGCCAATTCCCCCTTGCCAATGAAAGGGGAAGCCGTATGCTGGAATGACCGGGCCGGGGGGCCCGTAACCGGGAACAGTGAGGAGGTCAAGGTGCGCGCATACGTGCTGATCAACGCATCCGCCGGGAAGGCGATCGACGTGGCCAGGTCCTTGCAGGGCGTCACCGGCATCCAGCATGCGGACGCCATCACCGGCGAATACGACGTGATCGCCCAGGTAGAGGCCCCCGACGTCGCCGGGATCGGGACCATCATTGTCGACAAGATCCAGAAGGTCGACGGCGTCTTCAAGACGGTGACCTGCCTGGCCGTCCGCTAGGCAGGAACTCCCTTCCCCTAGCGGGAAGCGAAAGTTAATCTCCCTCCCCCTTGCGGGGAGGGTAGGGTGGGGGTATTTCGAGAGGGGGAGAGCTACCTACGGTTGCGTCGATGGACGCTCACGGAAGCTGGCCGTAGGCGTAGTCGACCGAGATCGACAGCAGCAGGCGCTGGTCCGCGACCATGGCCCGGTCGTAGTCAGCCCAATCGGGATGCTCACCCGACACGCGTCGGTAATAGCGGCGAAGCGCCTCGAGGACGCCCGGCCCCTCGATGAACTCAGCCGTCCCCTCGGTCACGACGTACTGCCAGGGGCTCGCGCCCTGCACGTGAAGCGTGGCCCGCGGGTCGCGGCGAAGGTTGTGGGTCTTGGCCCGGGTCTGGGTGACCGAGATCTTGATCCGGCCGTCGTCATCCAGGAAGTAGAGGATGTTGGAGAGCTGCGGCCGGCCGTCCCGCTTGATGGTGGCCAGGATGCCCCGGTGGTTGCCGGCCAGGAAGGCGCGGGCCCGATCGAGGTCCACGGCCAAACAATGACACAGCCGGCGCCCGAGGCGCCGGCTGCTTGTTGGCAATCGAGTAAGAGAAACTCTTACCTCTTCTTCGAAGACTTCTTTGCAGCCTTCTTCTTGCCACCAGCTTTCTTCTTTGCGGGCACCGCACTCACCTCCTTGTTCGGGAATTCTCCCGGTCGGCCGCAGAATGCGGTGCGCCGCCGCCGATCGCGCGTGAGCGCCACGTGAACTGTGGACGCGCGGGCGCCGGCGCGGCCGGGTACCGGAAGCTGCGGGATGGGGAGGGGCATCCGGGTCGAATGCCGGAAGTACCCTCCGCAATGCCGGCGCGCCCCCCGGGGCGCAGCCGCTGAAGACTCAAAATTGGAGCCATTCTACTAAATCTTGGGCCTGGCGTCCACCGGGACCACAAGACCTGCCGGTGGGGTGCCCTGAGCCGGCGATAGGGCAGCCTATCCTTACTTACATGCAGGCCCGCTACCTGGGCGATGCCCTGCCCTTTCCGGCGAGCAGTCCAGTCGAGGTGGACTCCGACGCCGGCACTGTCACGATCACGCATGCCGGCCAGGCGGTCACGCTGGCGCGCGATCAACTGACGGCGCGTGTGGAGAAGCGGCTGACCTTCGATCCCAGCCGTCGTCGCACCGGGCCCAGCTTCTTCGGCAGGCTCAGCATCGCGGAGCGACGCGGCGAACCAGTTCTGATGGATGTCGCGCGCCTGGATACGGCTGCGGGACCCGTGATCCTCGCCATGGAAGACGCGAAGAGCTTCGTCGAGACCTTCACGATGCCGCGACCCGCGATCACGGCCAGCGTTGACTCGATCCGTGACCGTCCGCTGCGCCGACTGATCGCCATCGCGATCCTGGTGCTCGTCGCGCTGATCATCGCGGTCATCAGCGCGAGGCCGAACCTTCATTAACTTCAGACCATAGCACGATTTTGCGCACGCTGCATGCGTTTGTGCCTGCTGATGAGCCCATGCGGGTCGTCACCCGCGCGATCAGCGTCGTGCGGACCGATATTTCAAGCGCAGCGACCGCCATCGCAGCAGGTCTCGAGGTAGAGACCGCATCCGCGACACCGATACTTGTGTCCGTCTCAGCGCGCGACGCTTCCGCACGGGCACCGAGCCTCGTCAAACAAGCAAGAAGGGGCCCTGAGAGCCCCTTCTTGGTAGTCCGCTCCTACGAGCAGCCGCTGGTTGACCCGCAGTTCAAGCACTTGTAGCAGGTCCCGTTGCGAACCATGATCGACCCGCAGTCCGAGCAGGCCGGCGCATCCTCTTGACCCTGGAACGCGATCCTCGGTTGGCCGCTCTCGATGGTCGACGGACCGCTCGCCGTGCTCGGCGTACTCAGCGCCGGCGTTTCCAGCAGTTCGAGCGGCGCGGTGTCCCGGCGGACGAGGCCCACTTCATCCTGCTGGTCCTTGTTCAGGAACTTGGACGCCAGCCAGCGGAAGATGTAGTCGGTGATCGATTTCGCGATCGGGATCTCGGGGTTCTTGGTGAAGCCCGAGGGCTCGAAGCGGGTGTGGGCGAACTTCTTGACCAGCACCTCGAGCGGCACCCCGTACTGCAGCGCCAGCGAGATGGAGGTGGCGAAGGCGTCCATCAGGCCGGAGATGGTGCTGCCTTCCTTGGACATGACCAGGAAGATCTCGCCCGGCCGCCCGTCGGGGTAGGTTCCCACCGTGATGTAGCCCTCGTGGCCCTGGATATCGAACTTGTGGGTGATCGAGCGGCGCTCATCCGGCAGCTTGCGCCGGACGGCCCGGGGCGTCTCGACCGAGGCCGGCACGACGGCGGCCGCCTTCTCTTTCTTGGAGTCCAGCGCCGTGTTCAGCGGCTGGGACCGCTTGGAGTTGTCGCGGTAGATGGCGATGGCCTTGAGCCCCATCCGCCACCCCTCCATGTAGACCTCCATGATGTCGTCCGGGGTGGCCTGCTCCGGCATATTGACGGTCTTGGAGATGGCGCCGCTGATAAAGGGCTGGGCGGAGGCCATCATCTTGACATGCCCCATGTAGTGGATGCTGCGCGAGCCCTTGGCCGGCTTGAAGGCGCAGTCGAAGACGGGCAGGTCGTCGGGGCGCAGGTGGGGAGCCCCCTCGATGGTGTCCTGCTCGTCGATGTACTGCAGGATTTCCGACACCTGGGGCTCGCTGTAGCCGAGGCGGCGCAGCGCGATCGGCACCGTCTGGTTGACGATCTTCAGCATGCCGCCGCCGACCAGCTTCTTGTATTTGACCAGGGCGATGTCCGGCTCGATGCCGGTGGTGTCGCAGTCCATCATGAACCCGATCGTGCCGGTGGGCGCGATCACGGTGGCCTGGGCGTTCCGGTAGCCGTGGGCGGCGCCCAGCTCGCAGGCGGTGTCCCACGACTCCCGGGCCGCGGCCAGCACCTGGAGCGGCACGTGCGCCGGGTTGATGTGCCCGATCGCGTCCCGGTGCTGGTCCATCACCCGCAACATCGGCTCGCGGTTCACGGCGTAGCCGGCAAACGGTCCCTTGCGGGCGGCGATCCGGGCCGACTGAGCGTAGGCCTCGCCGGTCAGCACCGCCGTGAGCGCGGCTGCCACGTCGCGGCCGGCGTCGCTGTCGTAGGGAAGGCCGGACGCCATCAGCAGCGCCCCCAGGTTGGCGTAGCCCAGCCCCAGCGGCCGGAAGTCGCGGCTGTTCTGGGTGATGGCCTCGGTGGGATAGCTGGCGTTGTCGACGATGATCTCCTGGGCGGTGATCAGGATTCGAATGGCTTCCCGGTACCCTTCCACGTCGAACTCGCCCCGGTCGTCCAGGAAGGTCATCAGGTTGATGGAGGCCAGGTTGCAGCTGGTGTTGTCCAGGAACATGTACTCGCTGCACGGGTTCGAGGCATTGATCCGGTCGGTGTTGGCGCTGGTGTGCCAGTGGTTGACCGTGGTGTCGTACTGCAGGCCCGGATCGCCGCAGGCCCAGGCGGCGTCGGCCATCATCCGCATCAGGTCGCGGGCCTTGTAGGTGTCCATGATCCGGCCGTTGGTCACGGCCTTGGTGTGCCAGTCCAGGTCCTGTTCCACGGCGTGCATGAAGTCATCGGTGACCCGCACACTGTTGTTCGAGTTCTGGAAGAAGATGGAGCTATAGGCGGGCCCGTTGAACGAGGGGTCGTAACCCGCCTCGATCAGGGTCCAGGCCTTCCGCTCCTCCTCCACCTTGCAGTTGATGAACTCGACGACGTCCGGGTGGTCGGCGTTCAGGATGACCATCTTGGCCGCCCGGCGGGTCTTGCCCCCGGACTTGATCACGCCCGCGAACGCGTCGTAACCCTTCATGAAGGAGACGGGCCCCGAGGCGGTGCCGCCACCGGCCAGCAGTTCTCTGGAGGAGCGAATCGGTGAGAGGTTGGTCCCGGTGCCCGACCCGTACTTGAAGAGCATCCCCTCCGTCTTGGCCAGGGTGAGGATCGACCCCATGGTGTCCTCGACCTTGTTGATGAAGCAGTTGTGGACCACGATGTTGCTCGACAGGTAGTTCCCTGACTCGGTCTGGATGTCGTAGACGTCCTGGACGCCCAGCTCATCGATCCGAACGATTTCCTCCTCCTGGAGAGCTGCTCGCTCCCCGGTGGCGATAGCAGCCTCGAGAACGGCAACTCCACCGCCGCCCTGACTGGCGGCGACGGCACTCTGCCGGCTGTTCGGGGCCCGACCTCGATCCGGATCGTGTAGCAGGCTCATCCCAGGCTCCAG
>VBID01000109.1 GCA_005880615.1 Chloroflexota bacterium | reverse complement strand
TGACTTGCATTCGCGCTCTTGAGCTGCCGCCCCAGCTTTCCTCGCTTCCCCCAACTTATCGCTTGCGGGCTCGATATATCGAGGAGCCAGTGGTCGAAGTTCGCTCTCGCAGCCAGGTCACGCACGAGCCCGACAACGTCCTCTTCGGCAAGATAGACGAGGAGTCCTTCGGTCACGACAAGCGTCGATCGTTGGGCAGTGGCGTCAGCCGCACGCCCGCGTGCTAACGGATCGTTGAGGTCGCCGGCCACCCGTTCGAGCAGGCAGTGCGGGGTCTCATTGGCCAGTCGCTCGACCTTGTACTCCAGCATGTCAGGTAAGTCCGCTTCCACCCAAAGAAGGTCGCCCGGGAGGTCGAGGCGGTAAGGTCTCGCATCCAGCCCGGCGGCCAGGTTCAGGACGCAGCCGATCCTCCCAGAACGAGCCATCCGCGCGATCACCTCGTCGAAGAACAGCGTTCGTGCGACCACCGGCCACCCCGAAACACCACTGGCCAACTCGCGCGCGATCCGTTCTCCCCGCTCCCCGGCAAGCGCTCGCGCGTAGGGATCGTGGAACAACGCGTCACCGCGCTCGCTCTCCCTCGCTCGATGGACGGCAACCAGGAGCGCGGTGTCGGAGACGTTTCGAAGCGGCGGATCTGAACCTGTCATCTCGGAGCTCGGGTATCGCACGTTTTGAGCAATACGCGCGGAATGGGAGCGGCTTTAACGCGCGTTTGGATCGAAACGCGCGGAATCAGTTCTAGGGGCTCAGGGGGCCGGCGCCCAGCTGGGCCGCGATCAGGAGCGATGTCGGGTAAAGGCCCAACACCACCGACAGTACGCCGCTCAAGGCGATCGCGGAGGTGCTGCTGATCGATGCCCGCAGCGGCTCCGCGCGCGTGGTCGTGGACCACACCGGGATGAGGACGCGCACGTAGTAGTAGACCGACACCACGCTCATGAGCACCGCCACCACAACCAGCCACGTGTACCCGGCGCTAACACCGGCCGTGAAGAGGAACAGTTTGCCGAAGAACCCGACCGTAGGCGGGAAACCCGCCAGCGACAGCATGAAGACGGTCATGAGCACCGCCATCGGCCAGTTGCGCTTGTACAGCCCGCTGAGGTCGGAGATGCGGTCGCGGTCACCATCCGGGCCCGCCAGCAGTGTGACCACGGCGAACGCGCCGAAGTTCATGAACATGTACACGAAGAGGTAGTAGAGGACGGCCGCGAGGCCCGCCTTGCCTCCCGCGATGACGCCGATCAGCACGTAGCCGGCCTGCGCGATACCCGAATACGCGAGCAGGCGCTTCAGGCTCGACTGGGTGATGGCTGTGAGGTTGCCCACGATCATGCTCGTCGCCGCGACGAACGCGAGCAGCGCCTGCCACTCGGGCGCGAGGTGGGGGAGGCCGCCGGCGAAGACGCGCACGATCATCGCGAACGCGGCCGCCTTCGTCCCCACTGACATGAACGCGGTCACGGGAATCGGAGCTCCCTGGTACACGTCCGGCGTCCACATGTGGAACGGAGCAGCCGAAACCTTGAACGCGAACCCAACGCCCATCAGCACGACGCCGAGGATGAGCAGCGGGTTGGTGGGGGACAGTGTTGAGACCTGCTTGGCGATGTCGGGGAGCAGCGTGGTGCCGGAGGCGCCGTAGATCAGCGCCATCCCGTACAGCACGAACGCGCTGGCGAAGCCGCCGACCAGCAGGTATTTCGCGGCCGCCTCTTGCGATCGGCTGTCGTCACGGGCAAATCCGCTGGCGACGTAAAGGGCGATCGACAGCAGCTCGAGGCCCAGGAAGACGGTCACCAGCGACGTCGCCGACGCCAGCACCATCATGCCGATGACCGCGGCGAGCATCAGGATGTGGAACTCGCCCTCGCGCATTCCGCGCTTCTGCAGGTACGAATGCGAGATGGCGACGGTCAGGATCCCGAGCCCCGCGAAGAGGATGTCGAAGAACAGCGCGAAGCTGTCTCCGGTCGCCATCCCGCTGTACGCGGGGCCGCCCTGCGCGTAGAGCCAGCGATACACGGCCGTGCCGAGCGAATAGGAAAGCCCGACGACCGCGACCATGGCCACGACCCCGCTCCTGCGCTTGATCGGGATTACCAGGTCGGTGACGATCGCGAAGAGCATGAAGCCCGTGAGCGTCGCGATCGGCGAGATCTGGCCCAGGTCGGCAAGCGCCTGCGACCAGGTGTAGGTCGGGATCGTGGCCGCGAGCATCATCGGTACAGGCCCACCTGCGCCACCGAGGTCATCAGCTGAGTCAGTACGTACGGGTAAAGGCCGATCGCGAACATCAGGATGATCAGCGGGGAAACCAGAGCGAGCTGGCCGGCATAGATGTCCCCTGAAGGTCTCGGTCCGGCCGGTTCGCCGTGCATCGCGCCCTGGAACATGCGGAGCATGTAGACCGGCGCGAGCACCAACCCGACCGCGCCGATCACCGCGAGTACCGGGGCTCTCTCCCAGGCGCCGAGCAAAGTCATGAACTCGCCGACGAAGCTGTTCAGGCCCGGTAGCCCGAGCGCGGCCAGGACCACGATGGTGAATACCCCCGCCAGCACCGGCATGCGCGGAGCGAGTCCGGCCAGCGCGGAGCGGTCGCGCGTGCCCGTGCGGTCGGCGATCCAGGCGACGAATAGGAAGAGCGCCGGGATGATGATCCCGTGGTTGACCATCTGGAGGATTGCGCCCTGCTGGCCCTGGACGTTGTAGGCAAAGATGCCCAGGACGATGAAGCCCATGTGGCTGACGCTCGAGTAGGCGACCAGCAGCTTCATGTCGCGCTGTGCGATCGCCATCAACGCGCCCCAGATGATCGCCGCCACTGCGAGGGCCGGGATGACCCACCGCCAATCCCACCAAAGGACTGGGTTCGGGAACAGCGGCACGAGGATCCGCAGCATTCCGTAGGCACCCGTCTTGCCCATCACGCCCGCGAAGATGACCAGCATCGGCGTCGGCGCGGCCATGTACGCATCCGGCAGCCAGGCATGGAACGGGAACAGGGGGACCTTGATCGCGAACGCGATCGCGAACACGAAGAACAGGCCGAACTGGATCGATGCCGAGGAGACCGGGATGGTCGCCAGCTTGGCCAGGTCGAACGTCTGCTGGCCCGTGAACACGTACTCGCCGATAACGCCGACCAGCATCAGAAGCGAGCCCGCCAGCGTGTAGAGGACGAACTTGATCGCGGCGCGCGCCGGCCTCTCGCCCTCGCCGAACAGCCAGAGCAGGAAGTAGGCGGGGATGAGCATCGCCTCCCAGAACACATAGAAGAGGACGAGGTCGACGGCAAGGAACACGCCCGCCATGCCGGCAGACATGGCGAGGAGGAGCCCGATGAAGCGGTTGACGTTCTTCATCGTCACCGGCGTCGCCAGCACGGCAATCACCGTCAGCAGGGCGTTGAGGAGCACCAGCCAGATGCTGATTCCGTCCACGCCGAGGTGATAGAAGACGTGCAGCTGCGGGATCCACGGCACCTGCTCGGTGAACTGGTAGCCGTGAAAACCCGGCGCGAACGCGAGGGCGACCCCGGCCGCGATCCCAAGGCTGACCAGGGCCACCAGCACCCCCATCCATTTCGCGAAGCGAGGCGGCATGAACGCGATGAGGACGGCCCCGATCAACGGCAGGAGCCAGATGGATGTGAGCGTCATGAGCCCGCCCTCGCCAGGATCAGGATCGCGACGACGACGGCGCCGGCAACGAACACGAGCACGTAATTGCGGAAGTAGCCGGTCTCGGTGAGGCTGAGGTTGTGCGACTCGGCCTCGGCCAGGTCGCCCGTGCCGGTGACGATGCCCCCGATGATCGGATCCTCGACGTAGCGCAGGCCGCCGCGCGCCAGACCGTCCATGGGACGCACGATGATCGCGTCGTACAGCTCGTCGAAGTAGTACTTGCGCTCGAGCAGCCGCTGCGCCCAAGGAACCACGGCGCTCCACGGCTTCCACGCGTGCTGGATGTAGATGCGGTAGGCGGCGAGGAACAGGACCGCCGCCAGGGCCATCGTCACCAGGGATGCGATCACCTCGGACGCGCCGCCCTCCCATGACTGCGCTCCGACCGCCGACTTCAGGAAGTCGTCAACCATGTGCGGCCCGAAGCCGAGCGCCCTGGTCTGGATGAAGCCGCCGATGGTGGCGAGCGCGGCGAGTATGAAGACCGGGACGAGCATCACGGACGGCGCCTCGTGCGGGTGCTCGACCGGGCGCTCGGGCGAGGGTTTGCCCGCGAACGACATCCACCACATCCGCCCGGTGTAGAAGCCGGTCACGAGCGCGGTGATGAAACCGAACGCCCAAACCGCCAATGCGAGCGAAGCGTCCGGCTTCGAGAAGGCCGCGCCGAGGATCTGCTCCTTGGAGAAGAAGCCGACGAACGGGATCACGCCCACGAGCGACAGCGAGCCGATGAGGAACGACCACGACGTGCGCGGCAGCTGTTTGAGCAGCCCACCGTACTTGCGCATGTCCTGCTCGTCGTTCATGGCGTGGATGACGTTGCCGGCGGCCATGAAGAGCAGGGCTTTGAAGAACGCGTGCGAAAGCAGGTGGAAGAAGCCTGCGCTGTACGCGCCGATGCCGACGGCCAGGAACATGTACCCGATCTGGCTCATCGTCGAGTAGGCGAGGACGCGCTTGATGTCGGTCTGGACGATGGCGATGGTGGCCGCGAACAGCGCCGTGACCGCGCCGACGATCGCCACCGCGCCGTGCGCGTAGACCGCGATGTCGTAAATCGGATGCATCCGGCCGACCAGGTAGACGCCGGCCGTGACCATGGTCGCGGCATGGATGAGGGCGCTGACCGGCGTGGGGCCTTCCATGGCGTCCGGCAGCCAGGTGTGCAGCGGGATCTGCGCGGACTTGGCGATGGCCCCGACGAGAAGTAGAAAGGCTGCAAGTTCGAGACTCGAGGTGTCGTTGGCTGGGAGCGCTTTGAACACGGCTCGATAAGTGGTCGCGTGGTAGCTCACGAAGACGACGAAAGTGCCGAGGATCATGCCCACGTCGCCGATCACGTTCATCACGAACGCCTTGCGGGCGGCGAGCACCGCGGACCGGCGGTGGTACCAGAAGCCGATCAGGAAGTACGAGCTCAAGCCGACCAGGGCCCAGCCGACGATCAGGAAGACGAAGTTCCCGGCCAGGACGAGCAGCAGCATCGAGAACACGAAAACGTCCATGTAGGTGAAGAAGCGCGCGTAGCTCGGCCCGTCCTCCTTGTCCATGTAGCCGACCGCGTAGGTGACGATGAGCCCGCCCACTCCGGTGATGACGAGGCACATGAAGATCGAGAGGTTGTCGATCAGGATGTTGAACGGCACGTTGAAAGAGCCGCTCTGGATCCAGGTCCAGTACGTGAAATCGCCGGAGGCGTTGTTGAAGAAGAGCGTGAGCGTGACCACGAAGGACGCCCACACCACGCCCGGGCCGACCAGCTTGGTCACGATCCTGGGCAGCCGCCAGCCGCGACCGGCAAGCAGCAGTGCGCCGGCAGCCGGGAAGATGAGGATCAGCAGCGCGAGCTGGCTCGTGCTCAACCTTTGAGCTCGCTGAGGTCGTCGATGTCCTCGGCGTCGCGGTGGCGGAAGATGTCGACGAGAATCGCCAGCCCGACCACCGCCTCAGCCGCCGCCACGGTCATCGACATGAGCGCGAACAGCTGGCCGTCCAGGTTCTGAAGCTGGCGCGAGAAAGCGACCAGCGTCAGATTGGCGGCGTTGAGCATCAGCTCGATGCAGATGAGGATGATCAGAGGATTCCGGCGCACGAGCACGCCGACGGTCCCGAGGATGAAAAGTACCGCCGCCAACAAGAGGAACCAGGACGTGTCCAGCTGCGAGCCGCCTGCATTGAATCCGCTCATCGATCGTCGCCTTCTTTGCGGCTCAAATAGATGGCGCCGATCGCGGCCACGAGCAGAAGCAGCGACGTCAGCTCGAACGGATAAAGGAACTTGGTGAACAATCCGATCCCGATCGACTGCACGGTGCCGAAGGTGCTCAGGTCGGTCCCCTGGTCGGGCTGCCGGTACTGGATGCCCTGCAGCATCGACCACAGGAGCCCGAGCAGGGCGAGCACGAACAGGCCCGACAGTGCGGCCTGGAATCGCAAACGACCACGACCGGTCTCCCTGGCCGGGCCAAGGAGCGCGATCACGAACAGGAACAGGACCATGACCGCGCCCGCGTAAACGATCAGCTGGGCCACGAAAATGAACTGCGCGCTGAGGAGGAGAAACTCCACAGACAACGCGAGCATCACCACCACGAGGCTCAGTACGGAGCGGATCGGCTGGCGGAACGTGACAACGCCGATGCCTCCCGCCACGGCCAGGGCGGCGGCGACGAAGAAGACTGCGATAGCCAACGCTACTTGGGTCCCTTAGAGTCAAGCCGCGCCTGGACATCAGGCGGGAGCGGCTCCAGCAGCTTCTCCTTGGTATAGATGAACTTTTCGCGACTCGTGTCTGACAGCTCGTACTCGGGACCCAACACGATCGCCTGCACCGGGCACGCATCCTCGCAGTAGCCGCAGAAGATGCACCGCAGCATGTTGATCTCGTACGTTTTCGCGTAGCGCTCGCCGGGCGAGACGCGGTTCTCGTCCGTGTTCTCGGCGGCGATGACTAGGATGCACCCGACCGGGCAG
This sequence comes from Chloroflexota bacterium, assembly GCA_005880615.1. Lineage (GTDB taxonomy): Bacteria > Chloroflexota > Dormibacteria > CF-121 > CF-121 > CF-121. The sequence continues at coordinate 1,843 of VBID01000109.1, read as the reverse complement.
GCCGCCGCGCAGAGCTCGCAGCCGATGCACCGCTCGAGGCCGTTCTCATAGCGGCGCAGGTAGTGGCGGCCGCGGTAGCGCTCTGATCTAGGGCTCTTGTCTTCGGGATATTCGAGCGTGACCGCCGGCGAGAAGAACTCGCCGAGCGTCGTCTTCAACCCGGTCGCGAGGGCCGTGATGTCGGCGGCCACGCTCGGCCGCTTGCCCTCGGGGTGTGGAGGGACGCCTTCGTCCGGCCCGCGCAGCGGCGTCGGCTGGTCGGGCTTGCCGTCCACTTCCCGGTCCTCGTCTGACATCAGCTACCCCTGCGTCGCCACCAGGATCACCCCGGTGACGACCACGTTGACGATCGCCAGCGGCAGCAGCACCTTCCATCCCAGCCGCATGAGCATGTCGTAGCGAAGCCTGGGGAACGTGCCGCGGAGCCAAATGTATAGGAACAGGAAGAGCACGACCTTGAGCAGGAAGGCGAGTATCGGCGGCACGAACCAGAGGTACCAGCCGCCGAAGAACAGCAGGGCCGCCAGCGCAGCGACGGTGATCATGTTCACGTACTCGGCCAGGTAGTACATGACGAACTTGAGGCCCGAGTACTCGGTGAGGAAGCCGCCGATGAGCTCCTGCTCGGCCTCGGGAAGGTCAAATGGGGCGCGGTTCGTCTCTGCGACCGCGGCGATGATGTAGACGACGAAGCCGATCGGCGTGAGCAGGATGAGCGGGATCGGCCCGTGGTATGGGCCCCACGTGACGGTGTATTCGACGATGTCTCTAAGTCGCAATGAGCCGACGATCATGAACGTCGGCACGAGCGCCAGGCCGAGCGCCAGCTCGTAGCTGATGAGCTGAGCCGCCGACCGCAGGCCGCCGAGCAGCGAGAACTTGTTTTCGGACGCATACCCGCCCAGGAAGATGGCGTAGACGTTCAGCGAGCTGAGCCCGAATATGAGGAGGATCCCGATATTGATGTCGGCGATCCAGTACTGGACGTTGTACCAAAGCCCGATCGGGATTACGGCCCAGGACAGAAATGCGGCCGCTACGGCGATCGTGGGAGCGACGACGTAGAGCAACTTCTCCGTCTTGGCCGGGACGAAGCTCTCCTTGAACGCGAGCTTGATCCCGTCCGCCGCGAGCTGCAGCAGCCCGTACGGACCCACTCGGTTGGGGCCGGGCCGGCGCTGGATGTGGCCGAGGGCCACGCGCTCGAACCAGACCGTGTAGGCGGTGGCGGTGAGCACGACGAAAAGCAGCAGCGCGATCGCGAGCACGACCACGACCCAGTGGCCGATCGGGTCGTTGTAGATGCCGCTCACGGGTGCGCGGGTCCGATGAGGACGGGCTCCGGCGCCGGCTCAGTCGACGGCGGCTGCGCAAGCGCGGCCAAGGCGGGAATTGCGGCCGCTGCTTCGCGCTGGATGGCGAAGATGCCGGCATAGTCGAGGTCCATCCCAAGAGTCGCGCCCACCTCGGTGAGCACCTCCCACGACTCCTTGAGCGGCGGGTCGACCGCAATCGGCGGCCGCAGGAACTGCACCGTTCCCTCGAGGTTGGTGTAGCTGCCCTGTCGCTGGGCGAACGTGGTCGCCGGGAGCATGACCGTGGCTTTCTCGTTCCCAGGCCGCATCAGGTGGTCCCACGCGGCCATGAACTTCACGCCCTTCGGGATGCCCGCCGTTGGGGGAGGCCCCCAGCTCAGCAGAGCTTCGACTCCGTCGAGCGAGTCCCAACCCGCGACGCCGGCCGCCAGGGCGCCGCGCTCGTTGGTGGCGCGATAGAGCGGCATGAGCTTGCCACCCACCGCATCCGCGAGTTCTCGGCACGATTTGGCCAGGTCGACGATCTC
>VBID01000224.1 GCA_005880615.1 Chloroflexota bacterium | reverse complement strand
AGTTCACTTCTAACGTGAAGGTATCCAGCGTCCCGGGGTCGATGATCTTGCCCGTCAGCGCCGTCACCCCGTTTTCATCGATGGTGGTGGCCGAGAGATTCGCCAGCACGGGCGCCACATTCCGCACCGTCACATGACCCGTGTCCGTCCCGACGCCGCCCTGGCTGTCGATCACCTTGACCATCACGGGGTACACGCCGTCATCGGCGAAGACGTGGCTCAACTGAAACGCGGTGCCACTGAGCGCCAGCGCCTGAAGCCCAGAGCCGTCACCGTAGTCCACGGTGGCTGCCCACGAGTCACCGCCGTCCGGATCAACGAAGCTCCCGGTTTGTGAGAACAGCACGCCCTCGTCTGATGTCAGGTCGCCGATGCGGGCAAGCGCGGGTGGCTGATTCGAAGACGTCGGCGTTGGGAAGAAGGCGATCGCGTCCAACCCCGCGGCCGTCGAGCCGATGATCGAAACCACGCCCGATACAATGTCCACCGTGGCGAGGTAATTCTCGTCGCCGCCAAATCCATCGCTGAGCGAGCCAAACAAGACACTTGTCGTCGGATCGAAGTCCATCGCGTTGATGCGGGGGAAGGTATCCGCCGGCGCGGAGAAGCTCAGGGGGACCAAGAGTGTGGCCAGTCCGGTTTCAGGGTCCAGTGTGTCGAGCTCGATTTCATCGGCATGATACAGCGTGTCGCCGGGTGAAAACGCAAGGCCGTTCCCAGCGCTGCCCGCCGCAAACGTGCTGCCAATGAACGTAGCTCGTCCAGTGGCCAGATTGATGATCGCCAAGTCGCTGTTTCTCCTCAAATAGGCGAACAACGCGCCATCGGAGCTCCTAAATGAGATGTCTGTCGCTGTGTTGTTGAAGTTGATCGAGTTGATGTCCGTTGGTCCGACCTCGGTTCCGACGCCGGTGGACGGATCGATGGTGATCAGAACATGAGTGTTGGTTCCGGGACGGTTACCCGTGGCGTACAAAATACCGGTCCTCGGCTCGAAGTCCATGCCGCTAATCCGGTCAAAGCCGATTGGGCCGACTGGTGCTGCGGCGCCTGTGGCGGGATCGATTGCGTAGAGGATACTCGCTCCGCCAAATCGCTGCGCGGCGCCGTAGAGCGCCGCGGGATACGGAGCAGACACGATGGTTTCCAATGCCGTTTCATTGTCGCCCGGGTTCACATCAAGGGTCCTGCTCGCCGACACTACCGCCGAGTTGAAGAGGAACGTTCCCGCAACCGTTGGTTTCACGACGATCTCAACCGAAACCGCGGAACCACTGGACAAAACGCCAAGGTCGAAGGTAACCATGCCGGCTGCGAGGACAAAGCTTCCTTGACTGGAGGATGCGGAGTCGAAGGTAACAGTCTCCGGCAGGGTGTCTGTGAGTACGACGCCTTCGGCATCCGACGGCCCGCTGTTGCTCACGGTGAGTGTGTACGTCAACCTCTCGCCCACGTGGGCCGGCGATGGAGCGGCGGTCTTCGTCAGCGCAAGGTCAGCGGTCGGGAGAGCTCTGACGTCGAGAGTCGCTATGTTGTTGGCCGGGTTGGGATCGCCAGTGGTGCTCGCAACCTGAGCGATGTCAGTGCTGATCCCTACTTCATTGATGATCGCACTGAAGAGCACCGTCCTACTGGCTCCGGAGGCCAGGCTGCCAAAATCCCAAGTGACGACACCGGCCGAGTATGTGCCGGTGATTCCGCCAAAAAAGTGATCGAAAGTCATTGAGGCAGGCAGGGTATCGGTCAGGCGCACAGCCGACGCCGGAGACGGGCCGTGATTGCTTACCGTGAGGGTAAATGGTATCTCACTGCCCACGCCGATCCGTCCAACGGCGCCCGCGGACTTGGTGACAGATAGATCGGCTCCAGGAATAATTGTGGTGCTTGCGCTCACGGTGTTGTTTGTCGTGTCGGGGTCGAACTGATCGCTCGCCACCCTAACAGAATTGGTGATGACTCCCGTTGTCGTCGGCACGACCGTAATGTGAACCGTCGCCGTCGAGCCGCGGGTTATCGTGCCCAGGCTACCGACGACCGCGGTGCCCACCAAACCGTAAACCCCCTGGCTGAGCGTGGCCGAAGCGAACGTCGCACCCGCCGGCCATGTATCCAGTACGGTCACGTTGGTGGCGTCGTCCGGGCCGGTGTTAGCAACCGTAATGTCGTAGGTTAGAAGCTCTCCCGCCAGCGCCGGGTCGGGGGCGTCGCTGATAGCGACCGACAGGTTGGCGGTTTCGCCGGGGCTTGCGTTCGGCTGGCGGCCCGAAAACTCGGACGTGTTTCCCTGCGCGTCGGTGGCCGTGGCTGTGATGATGTGGGTCAAGAACTCCAGCCGGTAGGTGCTATTGGGTCTGCTGTTGAGCGTCCCCTGGGTGGTCACGTTGCCACCCGTATTGCTGATCGACGTCAACACCGGGAAATTCTGCAGATTGTTGTTGCCCCCGTCGCCGTCGCCCGTATCGTTGGGCGTGGGTCCGTCGCCGTTGAGATCGATGCCGAGCTTGGCGTTGGAAAAGATCGAGTTCGACAGGATGGCGATTCGCGTCCCGCCCAACACGTTGAGACCATTTCCGCCGTTATAGGCGATGACGTTGCCCGCCCCGCTTGCCAGCCCACCGATGCTGTTGTTGACCGCGCCGATGCCACCGGTGTCCGCTACGTTGATCCCGTCGCCGAGATTGCCCAACGGGCCAACACCGTTCGCCTGCGTTCCGATGAAGTTGCCCTGGATCAGGTTGCCGGTGACGGCTGGGCTAGAAGAAGGACCTCCTCGGGTGAGGAGAATGCCGTTTCCGCCGTTTCCAGAAATGAGATTGCCGGCTCCGGGCTCCAGGCCCCCGATCGTAGTGCCTGAGTTGAAGATGCTTATGCCGTCACCGCGATTGGCCACGGGCGATGTGCCATCCTTATCCGTGCCGATACGATTTCCCTGAACCACATGCCGGCCGCCTCCGAGCGGGCTCGAGCCATCGAATGAGATGAGAAGCCCGACGCCGCTGTTGCCGGAGATGAGGTTGCCCGCTCCAGGAACTGTGCCGCCGACGATATTGCCGATGCCGCTCAGCTGAACGCCGCCTCCGCCAAGGGCCACTTCTCCCGTAACGTCCGTTCCGATGTAATTGCCCTGGAGGACATTGTTCGCGATTTGCCCAGGAACGGGGTGGCCACCCAGCGAGACACTTCCAGAGATGATGTTGCGCGCTCCCGGGGTAGTGCCCCCGATCGTGTTACCGAAGGATCCGCGTACCGAAACGCTACTTCCAGCCAGTGCTATCGGCTGGCCCGGACCCCCCACTGATCTCGATGATTCCCGCGATGACGTTTCGCGCCTCGGGCGTGACCCCGCCGATCAGGTTGCCGGAGGAGGCGAAGACTCGCACGCTTGCGTCGCCCAATGCCGTCGTGCCGTTGGGATCCGTCCCAAGGAAGTTGCCCTGAATGATGTTGCCGCCGTTTTCGATCAGCCGAATGCCGCCCTGCCCGAAGGTGTTTATCACCAGGCCGCGGACCGTGGTGTCTCCCGCTCTCACGTCCAGTGCCACTCGCACCGGTGACACCACCTGG
>VBID01000223.1 GCA_005880615.1 Chloroflexota bacterium | reverse complement strand
TTGGATAGACTGCCCGATCCGTGGGGATTCTTAACGCCGTGGGTGAATTCGGTCGGCTGTCCCTCCTGAAAATTCCGTGCGCCTCGAAGCGGAGTGACTGTGCGGTCGGCGGAGGTGCATCGTGCATTCGGGTCAGACCGGAGTGGCGCCTCCCTGGACATCGAGTTTCAACGGCCTGAGGTGAGGCAGGGACTATCCCGGGACGGACCCTAAAGCCAGGCGAGGAAAGTGCGGACGGAATTTTCAGGATAACCGCAGACAAGTGCTGGCCGCTGTTGCCGGGGCGCCACCTGCCGCTGCCGCGGAGAGCCCTCTTGCTCCCGGTCGGAACTCACCTGCCATCACTTCGGAGAGGAGTCGAGAGAACTACGATTGGAAGGGACCGACCTGTTGTCGGCGAAGCTCGCGCAGGCGGCGGTAGCCTATCAGCCTGCCACGCTGTTCGTCCCAGAGACGGTAGGTGAATGATCGCAGGCTGGAGAACAGCGTGATCGGCTTCACGCGCTGAAACAGCGGATCGGCCCGGTGGCAGCTCTCCAGGTTGTAATTCGGAATACGCGGGCTCAGATGGTGAACGTGATGGAACCCGATGTTGCCTGAGAACCACTGCAGGATCCTGGGCAGCTTGTAAAAGGAGCTTCCATCGAGGGCCGCTTCCGCGAACCCCCAATCCTTGCGCCTCTGCCAGTACACTCCTTCGAACTGATGCTGCACGTAGAACAGCCAGAGGCCCACCGTGCCGGTGATCGCCATCACCGGGAGCTGAACCAGCAGGTAGGCTTTGATCCCGACCGTCAGACTCATCAGGACGACGATTCCCAGGATTGCTCCATTCGTCCAGTGCACGCCCAGGCGCTCCCGCTTGCCGACCCCGCGCGAGGGGAATCTTTGATGAATCAGGAAAAGATATAGCGGCGCAATGATGAACAGCACGAACGGATTGCGGAAGACCCGGTAACCAATACGCTTCCACCAGGGCGCCTCGACGTATTCCTGTACCGTGAGCGTCCATATGTCTCCGGTGCCGCGCCCATCCCAATCGTGGAAAATGATGAAGATCCGAGTCAAGAAACCGGCGACGGCGACCGCGAGCGTGAGCGTGAGCCAATAGGAGATGTGCAGCGTCCAAATCATCAGACCAGAGAGAGACAGGTACGGGACGACCGTATTGATGACCTGCCAGATGCTCTTTCGCAGCATCGGCTCCTGATACTTGGCAACCGCTTGCTTCCAGGGCATCATCTTGGTTGGTACTCCCTTAGGCTTCTCGGTGTTTCCGGTACTTGAGTGAGAAAGATGGCCGGTCTTGCTCGAGGAGTAGCCGTTTCTATGCCTATTCTAGTTCGGAAATCGGTCCAGCGCCACATGAATGGCCCTGGAAGGTGAGGTAAATCAGAGGTTGCAAAAACCGGATGGAGTTTGCAGCAGGGACAGGGAGGCTCTCAAGTGACCGCCGGGTCCGCGGCGCCATCGCTGGCGTGAGACCCCACGGCGTCGTCGCCGCTCTCGGTGGCGGCCCGGTGGCCGTGTCCGAAGGGGTCGGCCCGGATCAGGTCCGCGCAGGCATCGCCCCGCAGCGGCTCGCTGAAATAGGGACCCTGCATCTGGTCGATCTGATGGCGGAGGAGGAACGAGGCCTGCTCGGGGCTCTCGACCCCCTCGGCCGTCACCGTCATCCGGAGGTTGTGTCCCATGGCGATGATGGCCGCTACGATCGCGGCGTCGTCCGGGTCGATGGCAACGTCGCGGATGAAGGATCGGTCGATCTTGACACTGCCGAACGAGAACGACGTCAGACGTTTGAGCGAGGCGAACCCGGTGCCGAAGTCATCGATCGCGACCCGGATCCCCATGCCGTGGAGATCCATGAGGGTCCGGATCGCCGCCGCCTCGTCCTTGGTGATCGCCTCCTCCGTCACTTCCACCTCCAGGCGCAGTGGATCGAGCGTGGTTTCCGACAGCACCCGTCGGAACGTCTCGACAAGAGTCCTGCCCTGGTGGAGCTGGCGGCACGACAGATTGACCGAGACCCGTAGAGGTGCAAGTCCGAGGCGCTGCCAGTCTCGTGCCTGCGTGCAGGCGTTGCGCAGCACCCACTCCCCGATCTGGTGGATCATGCCGGTCTCCTCCGCCAGGGGAAGGAAGTCCTTCGGGTAAAGGAGTCCGACCTCCGGCCGCTGCCAGCGGAGGAGCGCCTCCAGCGCCGTCACCTTGCCGCTCACCGCGTCGATGGTCGGCTGGTAGTGCAGGACTAATTCGTCCCGCTCGATCGCCTGGTGCAGGCCCTGGATCAGTGCGAGCCTCTCCGAGACCTGCGCGCTCGCGGCAAAAGAGTAGAACTGGCAGTTGGCCCGCCCTTGCTCCTTGGCGCGGTACATGGCCGCGTCGGCGTTCTTGAGCAGAGTCTCGGCCGACTCCCCGTCGTGCGGGTAGAGGCTGGCGCCGATACTGAGAGAGATGGACACCTCATGCCCTTCGAGAACGACGGACGAGGCAAACGTATGCATAATCTTGTCCGCCACGGTCGTCACGTCCTCGACGCGCGCGATCTCTGGAAGCAGAATGGTGAACTCGTCTCCGCCGACCCGGGCGACCGTGTCGGTGGCACGCACGCACGCGCGGAGGCGCGCCGCCACGTGCACTAACAGCTCGTCTCCGACGGCATGGCCCAGCGTGTCGTTGATTCTCTTGAAGTGGTCGAGATCGACGAAGAGCACCGCCAGCGTCTGCCGGTTGCGCCGCGCCTGTTCCACGGCCTGCTCCAACCGATCATGGAAGAGGAGCCGGTTGGGCAGGTCGGTCAGGCCATCGTGATGGGCTAGGTAGCGCACCATCTTCCCCGAGCGCGTCCGCTCGATGGCGTGCCCTAGCGCGCGGACCAGCACGTCGCCGTCGAACTTCCCCTTGACGAGATAATCCTGGGCTCCCTCGCGAAGCGCCCGGGCCGCGACCTCCTCGTCCTCCATGCCCGTCATGACCACGAGCGGAACGCCGGTCGCCTGCGCCTGCAGCTTGCCAAGCGCCTCCAGACCCTGGCTATCCGGCAGGCCGAGGTCGAGCAACACTGCGTCGAAACTCTCCTCGCCGAGTCGCCGCAGCCCTTCGCTGAGCCTGCCCACGTTTTCGAGCATCGCGCCGCTCCGGTGCGTCTCGGCGAGCATCTCCCGCACCAGCCGCGCGTCGCCCGGGTTGTCTTCCACAAGAAGAACCTTAGGACCCTGAGACTCACCATTCCCGGCTGGAGGCGCTCTCCGGGAGACGGGAGTCAGGGGCGGCCCATCGACGCGCGGCTCACGAGCCCTCCGGCCCCGGCCGCAGGGAAGCGTGACCTGGGTCAGCCAGAAGTCCCCAATGGCCCGGATCGTCTCCAGAAACTCGCTCCACTGCAGAGGCTTCGTGATGTAACAGCTCGCCTGCAGATCGTAGGCCGTCTCCCGGTCGCGCTCCGCCTGGGAGGAGGACAAGACGATCACCGGGATGCTCCGGAGCTCTGGGTCGTTCTTGAGCTCAGCCAGCAGCTCGCGCCCGTCCTTCCTCGGCAGGTTGA
>VBID01000165.1 GCA_005880615.1 Chloroflexota bacterium | reverse complement strand
GCCGAGTGCCGAAGCTCGGGATCAGCCAGAACACCGGGATGAACGTCCCCAGGATGCTGCCCAGGGTCGACAGCGCATACACGGCGCCGGCCGCATTGCCGGCGGTCTCGACGTCATGGATGCGAAGCCGGATGGCAAAGGGGGAGACGATCCCGAGCAGGGTGACGGGAACCGCGAAGAGGACGATCACGGATAGCAGCGAGCCGACCACGATCCCCAGCGACAGCTGGGCGAACCCCTGCTGGGAGAAGGTGAGGATCGGCCGCGCGACCAGCGGGATCAGGCCCAGCGCGAGGGCGGCCACCGTCGTGATCCGGTAGAGCAGGCGAGGGTCTGGCCAGCGATCGGCGACACGGCCGCCCACGTAGTAGCCAACCGTGAGATAGATGAGGATCAGTCCGATCAACGTGCCCCAGATGAAGAGGGACTGGCCGAAGAAGGGGGCCAGCAGCCGGGCCGCGGCAAACTCCACCCCCAGGCTGGTGAGTCCGCCGACCAACACCAGTACCAGCAGCAGCTCCCGGCGCCACGCCCGCGGCAATTCCGCGCTCGGCGGCACTCGATCGATTCGCGCCCGCGCCATCTCGTCGGCCAGCATAGCGGCAGCCCGCTGGATTCGGGCTGGTCACCGTCCCGTCATGGCTCCGTCATCGAGGCGTGACGGCTGGCGGCTTCCGGGGTCACAGAGTCGCTCGGGCCGTACCATGGCGCCGGCGCCAACCGTATTCCAGAGCAGATCTCATTTCTTAGGAGGTTCGAAAACTCATGTTTCGACTGACGAAAATCAAGGTCGCGGGGTTGATCGCAGCCGGCGCCGTGGCGCTGGGCGCGGTTGGCGCGTACGCGGCCAACAATGGCAGCCTCACCCTGACGGGTTCGCTGACCAAGGTCCAGGGCGTTACGCCCACCAACGGTCAGACCCTCTGGGCGCTGCCCGGGACGACCGACAAGCCGAACGCGACGTGGACGAGCTTCGGCGAGTGCGTGTCGTGGTACGCGAGCCACAAGGGCTTCGTGCTCAGTGGCTCAACAGCGCCGACGACCGTGAAGAAGAACTACCACGGCAAGGTGATGTCGAACATCACGGCGCTTTGCACGAAGACCACGGATGCCTCGACCGACAGCGCGACGACCGACAGCGGCACCGACACGGGCACGCCGCCCGCCTGGGCGCACTCCGGTAAGGGCCGTCCGTAACGCCAGCTAGTTCAGAAGGAGCCCCGCGGGGCTCCTTCTTTTATTTGGAGGCCTCGGCCTGTACCGGTGCCTCCAGGTGGGCTCGGTAGTCCTGGGCCTGGATCTGGAAGGCCAGGTCGTGACCTGCGGGATCGAGGTTGACCGCCTCCTCGTACACGTAGCTGTACACGTTGTCGAACGTCCAGTCGCCCAGGCCCCGCTCGCGTAATCGTCGCGCCAGGAGAGCGGTCTTTTCTTCGTGGAGCCGGACGGTGGCGTCATAGATGGCACGCAGGATGCGCAGCTGCGCCTCCAGCTCTTCGATCAGCACCAGGTCGGCCCGCTCGAACTTGAGCTTGGCGATCTGACGCCGGAGGTCATTCATCTCGATGGTGTACTCGTCCATGTCCCCAGAATAGTCCCGATCATGCGGCGAAGAACCGGTCGGCAAACACGAATTGAAATCCAGCCGCCTGGGCCGCCTGCTGATCCGTCCGCCGATCCCCGATGAAGACGGCCTCAGCGGCCGGAGCGCCAAAGTAGGCGAGCGCCTGGAGGAGCAGGCCAGGCCGCGGCTTGCGGCAATCGCAGTCGCGGCGGTAGCGGGGCAGCAGGGCCCGGGGATGGTGCGGGCACACCCCGATCCACTCCAGGGTCCCGTCGAGGCGGCGGTTCAGCTCGTCCAGGCCCCGCTGCATTCGGGATTCCGACACCAGGCCGAAGGCGACCGCCCCCTGGTTGGTGGCCGCGCCGATCCGGTGCCCGTCGGCCTTCAGCGCCTGCAGACGGTCCGCGCGGCCGGGCAGCACTCGCTGGTCCCACGGCGCCAGTGAGCCGATCCCCGGAAACAGCAGCGCCTGCCGCAGCGTCCCATCGATATCAAAGAGGTAGAGCAATCAGCGAAGGATATATGTGGGCAATTCCCTATCGAATCAGGGCGTGGGTCGCGACCAGGGGCGCGATCAGGATGGCGATGATGTTGACCACCTTGATCATCGGGTTGATGGCGGGACCGGCCGTGTCCTTGTTGGGGTCACCCACCGTGTCCCCCGTGACGGCCGCCGCATGGGCGTCGGTGCCCTTGCCGCCGTAGTGACCCTCCTCGATGTACTTCTTGGCGTTGTCCCAGGCTCCGCCGCCAGACGTCATCATGATGGCCAGGAACAGACCCGTCACGATGCTCCCGATCAGCAAGCCGCCGAGGGCAACCGGCCCGAGGATCAACCCGACCACCACGGGCGCCAGTACCGGGATCACCCCGGGGATGATCATCTCGCGCTGGGCCGCCCGGGTCACCAGGTCCACCGCCCGCCCGTACTCCGGCACCGCCGTCCCCTCCATCAGGCCCTTGATCTCCCGGAACTGGCGGCGCACCTCGATCACCACCTGGCCGGCCGCCCGACCGACGGCCAGCAAGCTCAATGAGCCGAACAGGAACGGCAGGACCCCTCCCAGGAAAAGGCCGACGATCACCAGCGGATTGGTGAGGTCAAAGCTCAGCGGGGGCCCGTATCCCGGGACCGCGTTCCTGACCTCCGTGGTGTAGGAGGCAAAGAGCACCAGCGCGGCCAGGCCGGCCGATCCGATCGCGTACCCCTTGGTCACGGCCTTGGTGGTGTTCCCGACCGCGTCCAGCGGATCGGTCACCGCCCGAACGCTGGCGGGCAGGTCGGCCATCTCGGCAATGCCCCCGGCGTTGTCCGTAATCGGCCCGTAGGCATCGATGGCCACGATGATCCCGGTCATGGAGAGCATGGCCATGGCGGCGATGGCGATCCCGTACAGGCCCGAATCCGCGGCGCCGCCCAGGTTCTGGTTGAGGAAGTAGGCAGCCAGGATGCCTGCCCCGATGACCACCACCGGCAGCGCGGTACTGAGCATGCCGATGGCCTGGCCCGCGATGATGTTCGTGGCGTGGCCCGTCGTCGAGGCTTGGGCGATCAAGCGGACCGGTGGAAACCGCTCGCTCGTGAAGAATTCGGTGATCGCCACGATGGCCAGCGTGACCAGGACTCCCACCACGCCGGCCCAGAACAGGGTGATGTTCAGGCCGATCAGGCGTGTGACCGTCAGGAAGCCTGCCAGGGCCAGGACGGCGCTCACCCCAAGGCCCTTGTACAGCGCGCCCATGATCCACTTCCCGTTCCCGAGCCGAACGAAGAACGTGCCGATGACCGAGGCCACGATCGAGATCGCGCCCAGCACCAGCGGGTAGACCACGAAGGTGACATGTCCCGGATACAGGAGGCTGCCCAGCAGCATGGCCGCGATCGCGGTGACGGCGTAGGTCTCGAACAGGTCGGCCGCCATGCCGGCGCAGTCGCCGACGTTGTCCCCCACGTTGTCGGCAATGACGGCCGGGTTGCGGGGGTCGTCTTCTGGAATGCCGGCCTCCAGCTTGCCAACCAGGTCCGCCCCCACGTCCGCGGCCTTGGTGAAGATCCCGCCACCGAGGCGGGCGAACACGCTGATCAGGCTGGCGCCGAAGCCCAGGCCGATCAGCGCCTGCGGCTTGTGGAACACCCAGTAGGACACGGTCACGCCCAGCAGGCCGAGGCCCACCACGAAGAGGCCGGTGACGGCACCTCCGCGGAACGCGAGGCGCAGAGCCGTATCCAGGCCCTTGCTCGCCGCCTGGGCGGTGCGCACGTTGGCGCGGACCGAGACGTTCATGCCCACATAGCCGGCCAGCGCTGAGCAGACCGCGCCCACCACGTAGAGCAAACCGGTCTGCCAGTTGATGGTGACGGTGATGACCAGCGCCAGGAGGACGCCAATGATGGCCAGCGTCCGGTACTGCCGGTTCAGGTAGGCGGCCGCACCCTCCTGGATGGCCGCCGCGATCCGCGCCATCCGTTCGCTCCCCGCCGGCTGCGCCAGAACCCACCGGGTCAGCAGCCCGCCATAGCCCAGGGCGAGCAGGGCGGCTACCGTCACGATGGCGAGCACCGTCGACACGGTCAGCGAACCGATCACGGCTCTTTTCTTCCGAACAACGCCGCGATCTGATCCCGGATCCAGGTGGGCGGGTCGGTGCCCCCGGGGCGGAGGCGACTGGGTCCAGGCGGAACGACATCGTCGACCGCGCGCAGCGGGCCAATCGATGCCTCGCGTTTGGGCGGGGCCACGAAGCCGACCCCCAGGGTTTCGGCCACGGCCCGAATCCGGGCGAAGAATCCTGACGTGTGCGGGGAGCGGTCTAGCCGCAACCCGGCAAAGTCGTAGTGGTGGACCCACTCGTGGAGCAGGGTCTCCAAGAAGACCTTGGGACTCAGGATCTGCTGCCGGATGGCCGTCAGGTTGTAAATGCGGATCGAGCCACGACGGGCCTCACCGGCGTCCCAGTCGCATCGGTAGTATCCGTAGGTCTTCATTTCCAGCCGGCCCTCCCGCTTCCGGTGCCGCTGCGGGCGGTCGGCGACGGTGAGCTTGCAGGGCGGCAGTCCGGCTGCGTCGTCGAGCACATCCAGCAGGGCCTGTCCGATCGCCTGCCGCGATTCGCCGGACGATTCCTGGAGCAGCCGCAGGGCCAGGCTGCGGGCCAGGGGATGCTCCTGCCAGGCAATCGTCTCCACCGACTTGCTGCGCTCGTACGCGGACCTGGGCATGTGGCCAGCATATGTTACGGCCAGCGCCGTGGCACCATTCATCCATGCCGTCCTCCAGCATCGTGGCCGTGGGTGACGAGCTGCTCCGCGGCTTCACCGTCGACACCAACTCCAACTGGCTCGCGGGTCGGCTGTTCAGCCTGGGCTACCCGGTCAAGCGCATCGAGGTGGTGGGGGACGTGGAGGCGGACATTGTGGCCGCCGTTCAGGACCACATGGCCAGGCCCGAGCTGGTCCGGATCTTTGTCTGCGGCGGGCTGGGACCCACGCCGGACGACCGAACCTTCCAGGCGCTGGCCCGAGCACTCGACCGCCCGCTCGTCTACGACCAGGCGACCGGTGCCGCGATGCAGAACCTCATGTTCAGTCGAGGGATCGCAAAGCTTCGTGGCACTGCCGAGCTCAATGCCGGCAACCGCAAAATGGCGATGGTCCCGGAGGGGAGCGTGATCCTGCGCAACGGTCCCGGGATGGCGCCCGGGATCGCGTTCCCCCTGGTTTCGGACCGCTTCCTCTTCGCCATGCCGGGCGTGCCGCCAGAGCTGCGGTCACTGTTCCGCGACTGGATCGAGCCCGGCTACTTGCGCGACGGCAGCGCGCCGGCGGTCGGCGAGCTGCACTACCACCTGGCCCCCGAAAGTGCGTTCGCCGAGGCCATGCTGGCGCTCGAGAGCGAGTATCCCGACGTATCGCTGGGATCGTACCCGCAGACCGAACTGGGCCGGCTCATCATCCGCGCCAGTGGATCGGACAGCGCGCGGGTGCAACAGGTCCTCGACGAAATCAGGCGCCGCGTGGGCCGCTACCAGCCACTCGCCTGAAGATCGATTCTGCAAACCAAGAACGGCGGCTGGGGTGGCCGCCGTTCCTTCTTCGCTACAGTGCTAGCTCTCGCCTACGGCTTGCGGGCGACTGCACGAACCGCCGCGCCATGAGTCTTGGCGAGCGCACTGATCGCCGCGCCGCCGGCGTGGGTCTTGGCCAGCGCACTCACCGTCGCGCCGTGGCCCTTGGCGACTGCGCTTACCGCAGCGCCGTGGGCGCCCTGAGTGCCATTGGCCGCAGCCGCCGTAATGATGCCGGTCGCCAGAATGAATGTCGCCGCAATGCCGAGCACGATCGACTTTGTCACTCGCATTACGATCGCCTCCCCGAGAAAAGATTCCCCACGGGACATTAAACATCCCGGCTTGATGCAGGAGTGCAGTGACGTGGAGCGTGTCTGTGAAAAAGAAGAACGGCGGCTGGGGTGGCCGCCCTTCTTTTATCGCTCGATTGTTACGGATGCTTGTTATGCGTCGATCGTTATTTGCCCGCGTGGGCAGCCGCGCTGACTGCGCCGCCGTAGTTCACTTTGTTGGCGCCGGTCGTGTCGGCGGGCGGTGGCCACATCGTTTCGCGCGACCACACTGACGGCGTCGGCGTCAGATCCCACTTGCTATCGTCATCAAGGATGAGTGAAACCGAGCTGCAGGCCTGGGACTGGGGTGTCCTGTTCGCCATCCTCAGCCTGGATCTCAGCGGGCCCTTCCTGCCGGACATTGGGCTCGGGGTGGACCGTCCCGAGGTCCTCCGGTCGATCGCCCGTGATTACATGACGGGCTGGGAGAAACCGAACACGCTACGCAAGTCAGGACGCGAGACGGCTAACCAGGTGTTGTTGATGGAAGCGCTCGCAGGTGTCGATCGGGAATTCGGCGCGCCTTCGGTGGAGACGCTGCGCCAGCTTGCCCGGGAGGCGGCACAGCCCTCCATCAGATTGAACGTTAGCTGGATCGTCCTACTCCAGGACTTCGATGACCACGCGAAGGTGGCACCACCTCCGGTCCCGCGGGCAAAGCTGGACGCCTTTCGCAAGGCCTTCGAAGGTTATCTGCTGCGCACGGACCCGGCGTCCGAGCGATTGGAAGCGGCTGCGGCTGCCGGTCCCTCGTCCGATTGGGACCGCCGCCTCTGTGCTCCCGGCGCCTTCTACCCACCAGATCCGCCGAACGTCGGCTTCGACGCCGCTCCGTTTCTGCGGCGCATCATCACCCGAGCGGCCAGCCGCGATCTGTGGCAGACGATCGATCAGAGTCTGACACGCGACGACGTCGCTCGCCTGGCTGAGTGGGGACAGGCATTCGTGCCCAACGTGGCTGTGCGCCTAGCTCACCCCGATACGGGTTAACCTACGAAGCGAGGGGCCGCGCGCGTTCGTTTAAGCCTTGGGAGTGAGCCGACTGACCGTACAGCTCAGAGCCTCGTCAAACCAGGGGCAGTTCAAAGCGGGGCTTTGGAAAAACGAGAACGGCGGCTGGGGAAGCCGCCGTTCTTCTTTGGCTGCGATGCCTATTGCTTGCGAGCTACCGCGCTGACCGCGCCACCGTGGTTGACTTTCTTGGCTCCAGTCGTATGGGCAGCGGTGGCGTCGCTCCGGGCGACCACACTGACGGCGTCGCCGTGGGCGTCCCCGGTGGTCTTGGCCGCCTTATCGGCAGCCTTGTCCGCCATCCGGGCCGTCTTGTCGGCCGCCTTCTCGGCGGTCCGTGCCGCCTTGTCGGCGATGGCATCGGCCTTGGCCGCATCCGACCGGGCCTCGCCATTGGCGCTGGCCACCAGGCTGACCGCGTCGCCGCGGGCCTCGCCGGCCAGCGACTTGGCCGCCATGACCGCTTTCCTGACCGCGTCGCCGTGCGTGTCCGCCGCGGCTGCCGAGATCAGGCCCACCCCGAACAGGGCGGCTACTCCCAGTACGATCGGCTTCGTCACTCTATACATTCGCTATACGCCTCCCCGTGAAAAGGTATTTCCCCTTGGTGAAAACGCACGGGAGCCCAGCTACGTACGGGTGAGCTCAAAATTGAATACGAAGGCCGAGGCTAGCGGCCTGTGAATTCGGGCTCTTGCTTGGCGAAAAACGCCATGATGCCGGCCATGGCGTCTTCGGTGACCGCCACCCGGCCGAAGTTCTCTGCCTCGACCTCGTAGCCCTTGTCCGGCCGGTAGATCCCGGTGATCAGGGCTTCCTTGATCAGGCGCAGCGCCACCGGCGCCCGCTTCGCCAGCCGGCTGGCTCGCTCTCTGACCGCCTCCGCAAACCCGTCCCGGGGTAGCGCGGCATGGACCAGGCCGATGGCAGCCGCCTGGGGCGCCTTGAGCCGGGTCCCCTCATAGAGGAGCTCGGTCGCCCGCGCCAGGCCCACCAGGCGCGGCAGGCGCTGGGTGCCGCCGCCGCCCGGGATCAGCCCCAGGGTGACCTCGGTCAGCCCGATGCTGCTGCGGCCGTCGTCGACCATCAGCCGGAAGTCGCAGGCCAGCGCCAGCTCGCAGCCGCCCCCCAGGGCATGGCCGTTGATGGCGGCGATCACCGGCTTGGCGAAGCGCTCCAGCTCCCCGAAGGCGGCCTGGCTGCGGCGAGACAGCTGGGCGATCCGCTCCAGGGAGGAAGGATCCTCCCGATTCACCCCGTCGTCGCCCGCCATCATCTTGATGTCCGCGCCGGCCATGAAGTACCCGGGGATGGCGCTGGTCAGGACCACCACGCGGGTCGCATCGTCATCCTTCAAGCGGGTGAGGAGGTCGACCAGCTCCTCCTGCAACTCGGGGACCAGGGCATTGACCGGCGGCCGGTTCATGGCGATCGTCGTGACCAGGTCGGCCGTGGTGACGTCCAGCAGCGCCATCAGGCTGTGAACAGGTCCAGGCCGCCCATCACCGGCAGGGCCACGCCGGTGATGTACCCCGCTTCGGGTGAGCACAGGAAGGTGATGGCGGCGGCAATGTCCGCGGGTTCGCCCGGCCGGCGCATCGCGGTCCGTTTGATCCACCGCTCGATCCAGTCGGGCCGACTCAACTTAAAGGCTTCAGTCTCGACGATGCCGGGCACGATGGCGTTGGCCGTGATCCCGTATCGTGCTCCTTCCAGGGCCAGGGTCTTCGCCAACCCGATGAGGCCGGCCTTGGTGGTGGAATAGCTGGCCTGGCCGAAGCCGCCCATGGTGCCGGCAATCGAGGCCATCATGATGATCCTCCCCCACTGGCGCTGGCGCATGTGCGGCCACACCGCTTTGGAGCAGTTGTAGGCGCCGGTCAGGTTGACCTTCAG
This sequence comes from Chloroflexota bacterium, assembly GCA_005880615.1. Classification (GTDB taxonomy): domain Bacteria; phylum Chloroflexota; class Dormibacteria; order CF-121; family CF-121; genus CF-121. Next base: position 321 of record VBID01000165.1, on the reverse strand, counting down.
GTCTCGGTCCCACAAGGCATCCTGCTGGTTCTCGAGCGTGGCGACGTGGTCCAGCGTGCCGGCATTGTTGACCAGGATGTCCAGGCTGCCGAAGTCTTTGATCACCTGGTCGACCACCGCCTTGACCTGCTCGCGCTTGGTGACGTCCATCTTCAGCGCCATCGACCGCCGTCCCAGGGCACGGATCTCATTGGAGGTCCGCTCCGAGTAGACGGCATTCTGCGACGTCATCACCTGCGCCAGGACGCTGCCGGAGGCTTCGGCGGCCTGCTGCAGGCCCGGATCGCTCTCGATCAGGATGTCGGTCACCACCACGTCGGC
>VBID01000164.1 GCA_005880615.1 Chloroflexota bacterium | reverse complement strand
CCAGCAGAATGGCCCGCGCGGCATCGTCCACGTAGAGGAATTCGCGCGTCGGCCGGCCGGTGCCCCAGACCGGCAGCGCCGCGTCCTGCCGCTCGCTGGCTTCGACGCACTTGCGGATCAGCGCCGGGATCACGTGCGAGGTCTGCAGGTCGAAGTTGTCGCCCGGCCCGTACATGTTGGCGGGCAGCAGGTAGATGGCGTGCAGCCCGTACTGCGCCCGGTAGGCCTGGGCCTGCACCAGCAGCATCTTCTTGGCCAGCCCGTACGGGGCGTTGGTCTCTTCCGGGTAGCCGTCCCACAGGTTCGCCTCGGAGAAGGGAACCGGGGTGAACTTGGGATACGCGCAGACGGTGCCCACCTGCACGTACTTGGCCACCCCCTGCCGGCGGGCTTGCTCCATCAGCTCGATCCCCATGATGGCGTTCTCGTAGAAGAAACGACCCGGGTTGTCCCGGTTGGCGCCGATGCCACCCACCCGGGCGGCCAGGTGGATCACCACGTCCGGCCGCTGCTCCGCATACATCCGGGCCACGTCGGCCTGGCGCGTGAGGTCGAATTGCTGGCTTCGGAAGGTGAAGATCTCGGCCGGCTTTAGCGGCTGCAGCAGTTCCACCAGCCGACGGCCAAGGAACCCTCGGCCGCCGGTGATCGTGACCCGCCGGCCTGACCACCAGCCCATCGTGACGAACGAGTAACGGGCCGCGGCCGGGAAATCTTTCTGTAGGATGGGCGGGCAATGGAGGGCCCGCGCATCAATCCGTTCCTCAGCCGCCTGGCTCGCGGCCCACTGCTGGGCGACGGGGCCATGGGCACGCAGCTGCACCTGCACGGCATCCCGTTCGAGCGCTGCTTTGATGAGCTGAACCTGACCGAGCCGCGCATCGTGGAAGAGATCCATCGCGAGTACATTCGGGCCGGCGCCGAGCTGATCGAGACCAACACCTTCGGCGCCAACCGGATCAAGCTGGCTCGCCACGGCCTGGAGGCGAAGGTGCGCGACATCAACCTGCGCGCGGTCAAGCTCGCCCGCGAGGCGCGCGAGGTCAGCGGCGAGCCGGTGTTCCTGGCGGGATCGGTGGGACCGATCGGCCAGACCCTGCAGCCGGTGGGCCGCATCACCCTGGCCGAGGCCCAGGCCACCTTCCGCGAGCAGATCGAAGGTTTGCTGGAGGGCGGCGCCGACCTGCTGGTGCTGGAGACGTTCACCAACCTGCCCGAGCTGCTGGCCGCCGTGCAGGCCGCCCGGGCCGCCTGCGACCTGCCGCTGGTGGCCCAGATGACCTTCGCCGAGGACGGCCTCACGTTGAGCGGTGAGGAGCCGTCCCAGGTGGTGACCGCGCTGGAAGCGGCCGGGGTAGATGTCATCGGGGTGAACTGCGGGGTGGGACCCCAGGTAGCCCTGCAGGTGCTGGAAACGATGCGGCCGCTGACCCGGCTGCCGCTCTCGGGGCAACCGAATGCCGGCCTGCCGGCCCGGGTGGAGGGCCGCTTCTTCTACTTCGCCAGTCCCGACTATTTCGCCGACTACGCCGCCCGCGCCGCCGCCCTGGGGGTGGCGTACATCGGCGGCTGCTGCGGCACCACCCCGGCCCACATTGCCGCCATGCGGGCCGCGCTCAGCCCCAAGACCATGGCCCAGCTGGCGCGCCCGGTGCGCCCCGAGCCGGCCATCCCGCTGGACCTGGCCCCCACTGAAGAACTGCCACCGACACCGTTTGGCCAGCGGCTGCAGGAGCGGCGCTTTGTGATCAGCGTCGAGATCGACCCGCCCCGCGGCCTCAACCCGGCCAAGTGCATCGCTGGGGCGGAGCTGGTCAAAGACGCCGGCGCCGACGCGGTCAACATCGGCGACAGCCCGATGGCGCGGGTGCGCATGAGCGCCCTGGCGCTGGCGCTGATGATCCGGCAGCAGGTGGGCATGGACCCCATCATCCATTTCACCAGCCGGGACAAGAACCTGATGGCGCTGCAGGCGGAGCTGATCGGGGCCCATGCCATGGGAGTGCGCAACGTCATCGCCCTCACCGGTGACCCGCCCCGGATCGGTGACTACCCCTCGGCGACGGGGGTGTGGGACGTCGACTCGATCGGGCTGATCAAGATCCTGAGCCGCCTCAACGAGGGCTACGACTGGCTGGGCACCTCCATCGGCAAGCCGGCGGCCTTCACCATCGCCTGCGCTGTCAACCCGTCGGCCGAAGACCTGGAGACCGAGCTGGACCGGTTCCGGCAGAAGATCGAGGCGGGGGCCCACGTCGCCATGTCGCAGCCGCTCTACGACCGCAAGACGCTGGAGCGGTTCTTCCAGCGCACCGGCCCGCTCCCCATCCCCTTCCTGCTCGGCGTCCTGCCCCTGCAGAGCTCGCGCCATGCCGAGTTCATGCACAACGAGGTGCCCGGCATCGTGGTCCCCCAGGCGCTCCGGGACCGGATGCGGAAGGCCGGCGAGAGTGGCATCCAGGAAGGCCTGGCCCAGTCGCGCGAGCTGCTGGAGGAAACTCGGGACCTGGTCCAGGGCGTGTACCTGATGCCCTCCTTCGGACGGTACGAAATGGTGGCACAGCTGGTCCGCTGGCTGCGGGAGACCGTGAAGGCCCCCACGGGCTGATCGCAAAGTTCGCCCACTCGCCGGGTTATTAGCCTATGCGCTCTCCGGCGCGTCCGACGGCGCAGGTCCTGATCCTCGTCGTCGCTGCCGCCCTGGCGCTGAACCAGCTACGGGCCACCGCGGCGACCTGGGGAAACTTCATCCTGCATCATCCTGGATTCTCCGACTTCAGCTCATGTTTCTACCTGATGGCGCGCGTGGGCCTGCACCTGGGATGGAGCCGGCTCTACGACCTGGGGGCCCAGCGACAGGAATGGCTGGCGCTCGGCGGTCCCGACGCGATGCCCTGGTTCCCGACTCTCCTGGCGCCGCCGGTGGCGTGGCTGGCAGCGCCGTTCGCCCTGCTCCCGCTGCCGGTGGCGCTGGCATGCTGGACGGCGCTGCTGGTCGGCCTGCTGTTCTTGGGTTGCCACCTGGTCGCCCCGGGACGCTCCCGACTGGCGCGCTGGACCGCCGTGTGCGCCACGCTGGCGCTCTTCCCGGTGCTCTTCGCGGTGGTGCTGGGTGACGTGTTGATCGTCGAGCTGGTTGCCGTCGCGGCGGCCTGGTGGTTTCTGAGACAACGACGGGAGGTCGTCGCCGGCCTCCTGCTCACCGCGCTGGTGTTCAAACCCCAGGTCGCCATTCTCGTTCCGTTCGCCCTGCTGGTCATCGGGTACTGGCGCACCGTCCTCAGCTGGGCGGCTGGGTCGGCCGGGATCGCGGCCATCGCGGTGGCCACCACCGGCCTCGATGGCATGCACGCCTGGGCCCTTCGGATCGTTGCAGCGGCGGCCGCCGGACCCGAGGTCCTGGTGCCGGCTCAGTTCACCATCCAGGGACTCCTCGGTCATGGTGTTGGACCCTTCGTCGTGCGATGCCTGATCGTGGTGCTGACGCTGGCGGTGGCCTATCACCAGCGAGCATCGGGAATCGCCCTGCCGATGGCGGTGGGGCTGGTCGGCTCCCTGCTGGTCACGCCCTATCTGCACGATCAGGACCTGGCCACGCTCTTGCTGGCGGGCGGGATTGCGCTGCATGGATCCCTCGACCAGGGGCAGCGCCGGATCCTCCTGGCCGGCTACCTGCTCCTGCTGGCCATCTCCTACTGGGGCTTCGACGGCCGGGGCGTCCTGCTGGGGCCGGTGCTGGTGGTCACCGAGTTCGCCTTCCTGCTGGCAGCCTGGCGGCTGGTGGCCTCACCGGCGGCCGCGGCGCCCCGGGAGTTTCCGAGCCAGGCCGCCGCCTAGCTCCCTCCACGCTGGTCGTCGCCGGAACAGGCCGTCTGGGCCCGCTGCTTGACGGCGGCTGTAACCGTGTAGTGAACTGGCTCCTGGAAGCGACCTGAGCATTTCGCAGGGGAGGAAAACGCATGAAACGCCTGGTGGTCGGCATCCTGGGAGGCATCCTCTTGTCGGCGTGCGCCAGTGGCAGCGGAACCGGCCCCAGTGCGGCGGCCCCCAAGGCCGGCGGCACCCTCAAGATCGCCATCGAATCGGAACTGCGGACGCTGGACCCCTTGAAGTCGTCCCAGCGGGTGGAACGCCAGGTTTTCTACAACATGTACGAGTCCCTGGTCTCCATCGACCAGACGCTCACCATCAAGCCCGGGCTGGCGACCGCCTGGACGTACACGGACCCGACCACGCTGACCTTTACCCTTCGCCAGGGGGTCAAGTTCCATGATGGGACCGCCTTCGCCGCCGACGTGGTCAAGTTCAACATCGACCGGATCCTGACGGCGGCCAGCTCGCCGCGCAAGAGCGAACTGGCCAGCGTCCAATCGGTGGAGGTCAAGGACCCGGCCACCGTCGTGTTCCACCTCAAGCGCCCCGACGCCGCCTTGCTTGCCCAGCTGGTCGACCGGGCGGGCATGATGCTGTCACCGGACGCGATCTCGAAAGGCGGCGCCGACTTCGGCCGCAACCCGCTGGGCGCCGGGACGGGGCCCTTCATGTTCGTGGAATGGAAGCGGGACGACCACCTGACCCTGAAGAAGAACCCGACCTATTGGAAGGCCGGCCTCCCCTACCTGGACGGGGTCATCTACCGGCCGATCACCGACCCCAACTCGGTGTTGGCCGCCCTGCGCACCGGCGACATCGACGTGGCGGCCACCAACTCCATCGCCAGCAAGGACATCGCCAGCGTCCAGAAGGATTCCAGCCTGGTCTACCAGGCCACCCCCGGGCTCGGCTTTGAGGGCTTCGAGGTGAACAGCCACAAGGGCATCTTTGCCGACCCGGCCAAGCGGAAGGCGGTGGCGCTGGCCCTGGACCGGGCCCAGATCATCCAGAACGTGAGCTTCGGCGTGAACATCATCAGCCATGGCCCCATTCCCCCCGCCAGCTGGGCGGTCGATCCCAGCGAGAAGATCTACGACGCGGCGGACCTCGACAAGGCGAAGGCGATGGCCACCGGCTTCTCCTTCGGCCTGAAGACCCCCAACACGGCAGACAGCATCCAGGAGGCCACCCTCATCAAGGACCAGCTGAGCAAAGCCGGGATCACCGTGAACATCCAGACCGAGGAGTTCGGGCAGATCCTCAATGAAGCCGAGGCGCATACCTTTGATGCCGCCCTGGTCGGCTGGAGCGGGCGCATTGATCCGGACGGCAACATGTACGGCTGGTTCCATACCGGGGGCGGCTTCAACGACGGACAGTATTCCAACCCGCAGGTCGACGCGCTGCTGGAACGGGCGCGCGCCGAAAGCGACCAGGCAAAGCGCAAGGACCTGTACGACCAGGCGCAGCGGACGCTGGTGGAGGACGTGGCCTACGTCTTCATCGACCACAACCCCAGCCAGGAGATCACCTCCAGCAAGGTGCACAACTTCACCCTGATCGCCGACAGCATCGACCGGTTCCGGGAGGTCTGGAAGGGCTAGCATGGCCGGACACTCTCGTTCTCCCTCCCCCCTTGTGGGGGAGGGTCAGGGTGGGGGGTCTCGTTCCACCTGACCCAAACGTGCCTCAGCTAGTGACCGAGAGGACAGGCTAGCCCGCGGTGGTCCAGTACCTGGTCAGGCGGCTGGCGTTGATGGTGCCGGTCGCCTTCCTGGTCAGCCTGGCGGTCTTCTCCCTCATTCACCTGACTCCGGGCGACCCTGCCCAGATCATGTTGGGCGAAGAGCACTCGCCGGAGGCGGTGGCCGCCCTCCGCCATGAGCTGGGGCTGGACCAGCCGCTCCCGGAACAGTACCTGCACTGGATCGGCCGCGCGGTCCGGGGGGACCTGGGCCGCTCGGTGCGCACCAATCAGCCGGTGGTGGAGGCCATCGGCGAGCGGCTGCCGAACACGCTCGAGCTCGGCCTGGCGGCCCTCCTCTGGTCGGTGGTGGTCGCCATCCCCTTGGGGACGCTGGCGGCGCTGCGGCGGGGCTCGGCCGTGGACGTGGCCGCCACCGGTTTCACCGTGCTGGGCGTGTCCGTCCCCAACTTCTTCATCGGCATCCTCCTCATCCTCGTCATGTCGGTGCAGCTCCGGCTTTTCCCGCCCGGCGGCTATACGTCGCCCACCGAGTCGCTGCTCGACAACCTGCACCGGCTGGTCCTGCCCGCCATCACCCTGGGCACCGTCACCACCGCGGTCAACATGCGCTTCACCCGGTCCTCCATGCTGGAGGTGCTCCGCCAGGACTACATCCGGACGGCCCGGGCCAAGGGCGCCGGTTGGGGCCGGGTCATCATGCGCCACGCGCTGAAGAACGCCCTCATCCCGGTGGTGACGGTAGTCGGGATCCAGGTGGGAGCCATCCTGGAGGGCGCCCTGGTGACGGAGACCCTGTTCTCCTGGCCCGGCATCGGCAAGCTGGCGATCGACAGCATCTTCGGCCGCGACTATCCGATCGTGCAGGGCATCGTGCTCACCGTGGCGTTTTCCTACATGCTGGCCAACCTGGCGGTCGACCTGGCTTACGCCTGGCTCAACCCGCGGATCAGCTACGGGTGAGCGCCGTGGGCGGCGCCAGCGTCCTGGAACCCGACCTGATTGAGACGGCCGCCGCCCCGCCCGTCTCCGTCCGCCGGCTGCTGCGCACCTATCCGCGGGTGGCGGTGGCCGCCACCCTGCTGCTGGGGCTGGCCCTGATCGCGCTGCTCGCACCCTGGATCGCCCTGCACGATCCCATCGCCACGGATCCCGGGCACGCCCTCCTCGGCCCGGGCGCCGGCCACCCCCTGGGCACCGACGAGCTGGGGCGCGACCTGTTCGCCCGAGTGGTCTGGGGGAGCCGGGTGTCGCTGCCCATCGCCTTCGTGGCGGTGGCCGTGGGGCTGGTCGGCGGGGGCAGCATCGGCCTGCTGGCCGGCTATCGGGGCGGCCTGACCGACCTGCTGCTGATGCGCGTCGTCGACGCCCTGCTGGCCTTTCCGGCGCTGGTGCTGGCCATCGCCATCGTGGCGGTGCTGGGACCAGGCTTGCGCAACGCCATGATCGCCATCGGGATCACCCAGCTGCCCGTCTATGCCCGACTCACTCGAGGGCAGATGCTGCAGTTGAGGGAGCTCGACTTCGTCGCCGCCGCTCGGGCGCTGGGCGCGTCGCCGGCACGACTGATCGTCCGCCACATGGTGCCCAACCTGCTCAACCCGCTGATCGTGCAGATTTCGCTGTCGGCGGCCATGGCCATGCTCTCCGAGGCGACCCTCTCGTTCCTGGGCCTGGGCGCGCAGCCGCCCATCCCCGATTGGGGCTTCATGATGAACACCGGCGCCCACTTCCTGGAGAATGACCCCTGGCTGGCGGTGGGCCCTGGCCTGGCCATCAGCCTGGCGGTCTTCGGGTTCAACTGGCTGGGCGACGCCCTGCGCGACGCCCTCGACCCTCGCTTGCGGACATAGGCACAATCTCCCCTCCCATTGGGGCGGGGGTCAGATGCCAGGAATCGGCGTGCCGGCAAAGTGGCACGCCGCCAGATGCCCATCGCGCTTGGAAACCAGCGGCGGCTCGACGGCGGCGCAGATGGGCTGGGCGAGGGGGCACCGGGTCCGAAAGCGGCAACCGGACGGCGGGTTAATCGGGCTGGGCACCTCGCCGGCGAGCACGACCCGGGTGCGGGCCTTGTCGGGCACCGGCGGCGGGATCGAGGAGAGCAGGGCCATGGTGTAGGGATGCTGTGGCTGGGCGAACAGCTGGCGGGCGGGCGCCAGCTCCACGATCTTTCCCAGGTACATGACCGCGATCCGGTCGCTGATGTAGCCGACCACCGCCAGGTTGTGGGCCACGAACAGGTAGGTCAGGCCGAACTCTCGCTTCAGTTCGACCAGGAGGTTGAGGACTTGAGACTGGATGGAGACGTCCAGCGCCGACACCGGCTCATCGGCCACCAGGAACTTGGGGTTGAGGACGAGCGCGCGAGCAATGCCGATCCGCTGCCGCTGCCCGCCGGAGAACTGATGCGGAAAGCGGGAGGCGGCCTCCGGCGAGAGCCCCACCCGGGCCAGCACCTCACCCACCCGGCCGGCCCGCGCCCCGCTCGTGCCGCCGCCGTGGATGGCCAGGCCTTCGCCCACGATCTCCCCCACCCGCATCCGGGGGTCGAGGGACGCGAACGGATCCTGGAAGATGATCTGCATGTCCCGGCGGACCGCCTTCGGCCGGCCGCCGTTGGCGCCGGTCAGCTCCCGGCCGTCGAACCAGATCTGGCCGGCAGTCGGTTTGATCAGGCCAACCACGGTCCGCCCCAGCGTCGACTTGCCACAGCCCGACTCGCCCACCAGACCCAGGGTTTCGCCGCGCGCGATCTCCAGGTCCACCCCGTCGACCGCCTGCACCTGGCCGACCGTCCGCTGCAGGATGCCGCGCCGCACTGGGAAATAGGTCTTGAGGCCGTGGACGTGCAGGAGGGGCGTGGCCGTCATCGGACCGCGTGGCGCTCACCGCTGGCCCGTCGCCCGTCCGCACACAGCCAGCAGGCCGCCACCTGCCCGCCGGCCTCGTACAGGGGCGGGTATTCCACGCATTTGTCGAAGACGTAGTCGCAGCGGGGCGCGAAGCGGCAGCCGCTCGGCCAATGCGTCGGGCTGGGCACCTGGCCCCGAATCACTTTGAGCGGCTCCGCCTGGGTCAGGCCCAGGGTGGGCAAGGAGTGCAGGAGGGCCTCGGTGTACGGGTGCTGCGGGCTGGCGAAGATCTCCCGCGCCGGTCCCTGCTCGACGATCCGGCCGGCGTACATGACCGCCACGTCGTCAGCCATGTCCGCCACGACGCCGAGGTCGTGCGTGATCAGGAGGATGGCGGCGTTGGTCCGCCGCTGCAAGTCACGCATCAGCTCCAGGATCTGGGCCTGGATCGTCACATCGAGGGCGGTGGTCGGCTCGTCGGCGATCAGTAGGTGCGGATCGCAGGCCAGCGCCATGGCGATCATCACGCGCTGCCGCATCCCGCCCGACATCTGGTGGGGGTAATCGTTCACCCGCCGCTCGGGTGTGGGAATGCCCACCAGCTGCAGCAACTGCACGGCCTGCTCCAGGGCCGACCGGCCGCGGACGCCGCGGTGGAGCTCCACCGCCTCGGCAATCTGCTGACCGACCGTGTACACGGGATTGAGCGACGTCATCGGCTCCTGGAAGATCATGGCGATCTGGTTGCCGCGGATCTCCTGCAGCTCATCCTCGCTGGCTGCCGCCAGGTCTTTGCCCTCGAAGAGGATTCGACTCCCCTCCTCCACGCGGCCCGGGGCGTCGACCAGCCGCATGATGGACAGCGCCGTCACGCTCTTGCCGCAACCGGA
>VBID01000145.1 GCA_005880615.1 Chloroflexota bacterium | reverse complement strand
TACGTCCGGACCCTGCGCGGCGCCGGGTACACGGGGCCCATCGTGGTCAACTGCATCGGCTGGTCATGGGATTGCTCCCAGATCCCGGCGTTCCCACTCGGTGACGCCAACCTGATCTACGGCGCCCACCGGTACGGGGCGGGCGCGACCACCTGGGATGCCTCCCAGCGCGCCGAGGCCGACCACCTCTGGGGCGACCTGGCGCGATCCGTGCCGGTGATCGTGGATGAGGTCGGCACCCAGAACCCGCCGGTCAGCCCGCTGACCTGGAGCCAGGGATTCTTGGCGTATGTCACCGACTGGGTGCGCTATCGAGGCGGCGCCGGCTGCATCGCGTTCGTCGACGCCTGGAGCGATACCAATACCATGACCGATCCCGCTACGGGGGGATGGAATGGCTGGGGTCAGACCTTCATCGAGAGCTACGTGAAACCGGTGTCGCGGACGTAGCCCGAATCGGGCCTGGCTGGCCGCCCAGCGAATGCCGCCGTCCGCAGGCCGGGCAGCTGCCGTCCGGGAGCAAGCGTCCGCCGCACTCGCAGACATAGCCGACCAGCCGGGCGGGGTTTCCGATGACGAGGCCGTGGTCCGGGACGTCTTTAGTCACCACCGCGCCGGCGCCCACCATGGCAAAGCGCCCGATGGAGACGCCGGGCAGGACCGTGCAGCCGCCCCCAATCGACGCGCCCTCGGCCACGGTCACGCCGCTGACCGTCCAATCGTCCTCTCGTTTGAGTTCGCCTGCCGGAGTGGTGGCTCGCGGGCGCTTGTCATTCAGCAGGCAGGAATGCGGCCCCACAAACACCCCGGACTCCAGGTGGGCGCCCCGAAAAACGGAGACCCGGTTTTCCAGTTTGACCCGGTCGGCGATGACGACGTCCGCGTCGACATACACCCCCTTGGCCAGGATGCAGTCCCGTCCGACCCGCGCGCCAGCCCTGATCTGCGCCTCGTTCCAGACCCGCGTGCCGTCCCCCACCGTGGCCTGCGGGGAAACCTCCGCGGTCGGGTGAATCATGACCTGGTCGGCCATCCTACGCGTGCTCCTTTCGCGCCAGCACCATGTAGTGCCATCCCGCCGACCGGATCCAGGGCACGCCCCGTTCGGCCAGCCTCTGGCAGCCCCGCTCCAGCGCGGCCCCCAGCCGGTGGGGCACCACGCGCCGGTGGAAGAGCGTCAGCGGACCGAACCCGCAGGTCAGGCCGCGGATCTTTCGGAATCCGGCGCCGGCGAGCATCTGGTCGGTATCTCGTCGACGGTCGCCACGAGGCACCCAGGCCGCGGGCGGGTCGGGCCTCTTCAGCGCCCGCTTCACGGCGCGCTTGATCGGCGCGAGCAGCGGGTTGCGCACGGGGTCCAGTCGGTCGACCAGGCAATCGCGGTTGTCGGCGCTCACGATCAGCCATCCGCCGGGCTTCAGCACCCGCGCCATCTCATATACCGCCCTGGCGGGCGAGTGCAGCCAGGGAAGCACGCCCAGGGCAATGACCAGCCCGAACGTCGAGTCTGCGAATTCGAGCGCGTGGGTGTCACCCAGGTCGACTTGCAGGTGCTGCTGGACGCCCGCCGCCGCCGCCCGCCGCCGGGTCAGGGCCACCATAGCATGCACCGAGTCGACCGCACAGACGGTCATGGGTCGCTGCGCCAGCTCCACCGCCAGGGCGCCGGCGCCACACCCGATCTCCAGTACGGGCACCGTCGGAGCCAGGGAGAGCTGGTCGACCCAGCCCGCGGCCGTGGCATGACGGCGCTGGATGACCGCGCTGAAGACGTCGGCCCCGCCGTAGACGTCATTCCAGAAGTCGGCGTCGGCTTCGAAGAGGCGCTCCACTCGCTGGCCCCACTCCACAGGCGGTGTAGCACTCATGGCCGGCACGCCATCCCTAGCCGGGGACCATGGCGCCCACCGGCGCAGCCGTCTCCAGGGCGATCCCGCCCAGTTCGTGATAGCGGCGAATGAGACGGGAGGCAAACAGCTGGGCCGGGCGAAGCCGGACGCGGTCGGCGATCCAGAGCGCGCCGCCCAGCGAGCGGCCCAGGCCGTCGGCCCACGCCGGGAAGTGAACCCAGATGCTTCCCAGCAGCCGGTCGACGGGCCGGCTGATCGGGCCGTCCAGGAGCGACTCAACCGGGACCCCGCGCTTTCGCGAAATCCTGACCATGCAACGACCCTCATCGAGGCACTGACGCCGGAACCCGGCCGCGCTGACGGCGTGAAGGTGGTGCGACAGCGCCCGGGGTTCGACCATCATGGACAGGCCCAGGTCCGCCAGCCGCAAGCCAAACTCCAGGTCCTGGCTCCGAGGCAGGCGCTCATCGAACCCTCCGACCTGCGCCCACATCTCCCGACGAACGGAGAAGTTGGCCCCCCACAGGCGGAAGGCAACATCCGCAGTGGGATTGGCCGGGCCCCGGGAGCGCCGGCGGGACCGTTCGAAGATCAGCGAAGCGCCCCCTAAGTCCCAGCCGGCGGCCAGCGGATAGTCGCCCTGGACGACGACTGCGGCGTCGCGCTCGTGGACCTCCAGGTGGGCCGCCACCAGGTCCGGGGTGGTGATTTGATCGTCGTCCAGAAAGATCAACACTTCGTGATCGGCGAGGCGGGCGGCTGCGTTGCGGGCGGCGCCGCTGCCCTGGCCGTGGAGCCGCGTCCACTTCAGCTCATAGGATGGCTGAAGCCGTCGGAGCATGTCGATGGTGCCGTCGTTCGAACCGTCGTCGCCGACGACGACCTGCAGCCGGTCTGCCGCCACCGATTGCCGATCCAGGCTTTCCAGGGTTTCCCGCAAGAGTCGGGCGCGGTTGCGAGTGGGAATGCAGATCGAGGCCCGCAGCGGCGGCTCAATCCCCGCGTTCGCATCGGGGCACAACTCGGCCTGCGGTGCCGGGGAGGGCATCTTTCCCAAGAAAAGCAGGCGGGTTTGCCACCCGACAATGGGTGACTCGGAAGGCGGAGTCGGACTGTCCCGATCCCTCCATGGGACAAACGCCCAGGATGCGACCGCGCGTCCACCTGCGTCAACGGCATCCACCGGCTCGCCATCAGATCGTTACCGGACCGTGGATCGAATCCAGTGGACCGGCTTTGCCACGTATCCGTCATGGAGTGGTCGCCCATTACGGGTTGAGTTACGAGCGAGTTTGCGGTGAACTGACTGTGGGAGGGAACAGGGGTTATGGGACGCTTTGCGTTGATCGCCGCGCTGATGCTGACCGTGGCGGCCACCATGTGGCTGATGCCCCCGGGCCAGCTCACGCTGCCTGGCACGAGCAGCACCTCCGCGGTCGCCCCGCGGGTGTCTGCCAAGGCCGTCCCGCCCCAGGCGAACCGCCCGACAGCCACACCCCCCAGGGGTCGTTCGGCAGCCGCCACCCCGACTCCGGGCGCTGTGACGACCCCAACCCCCGGGAACCCCACGCCCACGCCGACACCAGTGCCGGGCGGGATTCCCACTCCGACGCCAGTGCCGGGCGGGATTCCCACTCCGACGCCAGTGCCGGGCGGGACTCCCACTCCGACGCCAGTGCCGGGCGGGACTCCCACTCCGACGTCGAATCCGTGGCCCACTCCGACTCCAACGCCGGCCCCCGCACCGACGCCAACGCCGGCCCCCGCGCCGACCCCAACGCCGGGGCCGACGCCGACGCCCAGCGGGGTCTACGTGACGCAGCAATGCACGCTGAGCGCGACGACCGTGGCTCCAGGGCAAACCCTGTCGGCCACCGGCTCGCTCTGGAACAACACGACTACGGCACTCTCGCTCCTGGAGGTGGTGCTGGCGGGCCGGCCGCCAGGCGGGACGAATGCCGGTGGTCCATTCGACGACTTCGGGCCCGTGTCAGGCGCAATCTCGGTGGGGGCCGGGGCCACGTACACCCTGAGGTCCAGTCGGACCTTTACCACCTCCGATCCCGCAGGCACGTGGCGATGCTTCCTCACCTACCAGACGGCGGACGGCGTCTACCACGATGGTCTCGATACGACCTTCACGGTGTCGTCGCCGGCACCAACACCGACACCGGTGCCCACGCCAACACCGGCACCCACACCAACCCCGGCACCCACGCCCACGCCGTCACCTGGTCCGACGCCGCCACCCTCATCCGGCGCCTACATGGGCACCAGCAACGGCAACCTGGTGTACAACGGCCGGGTCGTGACGCTGCGCGGGGAGAACTTCAACAACGAGCCAGCCCTGGCGTGCTGCGGCGGGCCAAACATCACCAAGATCAACGCCAACAATGCCGACTACGCGCAGGCCAGCACCGTGCTGGGCGAGAACGCCATACGCTTCGGGATGGACTGGAACTGGTACAACGCCAACCGCACCCAGTTCTACCAGGTCCTCGATCAGCACGTCGCCTGGGCGAAGGCCAACCACCTGTGGATGCTGCCGGTCATTTACGAGGTACCCGGCGCCTCGGCGGGTGGGTACTGCTGCCAGGACGCCTTCTGGAACAGCAGCAGCAACCAGCAGACGCTGATCAACTTCTGGATCGACTTCGCCACCCATTACGCGAATGAGCCGACCATCCTCGGCTATGACGTGATCAATGAGCCGGCTCCGCCCTCGCAGTCGGTCTACGACGGCTGGAGCCAGCGTGTCTACAACGCCATCCTGGGCGTCGATACCAACCACATCGTCAGCTTCGAGGTGAGCTCGGCTGGGTGGAATCTGCCCTCCGTTAGCGGCAGTCGCATCCTTTGGCAGGGGCATTGTTACGCCACGGTGGCGACCAACGGCTGCAACTTCCCGGGCAACAACCCGGCCTCGCCGCCACAGCGTCCGTTCCTGGTGGGCGAGGTTGGATCACAACCATCGTCGGGCGTGTCGTACGTCCCCGGAAATCTCGCCAACTTCAATCAACAGGGCGTGTCCTGGACCCACTTCGTCATGCACGAGGTCGGGTTCGGCCTCTACCAGACCTGGGGCGCCGGGGACTTCTCGGTTCCGTTCACCGCTATGATCCAGGCGGTGCAAGCCGCCGCGGCCGGGAGCATCAAGCCCACTTGAGCTGCCACCATTTCCACCAGCCGGGGCGGGTCGATTTTGGCCTGGGAACGCCGTAGACTGTGGCCCCGTTCGGGTTGCCTGACAACCCGCGTGAGGCCGTGAACGAGCGGCGGGAGGAACAGCACCTGGGTCGAGTCCCCTCGATCGCTGGCTTGCTGGTCGCCATCGCCCTGTTGGTGGTGCTGGTGCCGAGCCCCTCCAGCGTTGCCGGCCGCCAGGCCAGCCCTGGCGCACCCGCACGCGCGTCGGTGACCGCCAACCGGGATGGAGCGGCACTGGGTCCGACGACGGCGCATCCGGGTGAGCGTTCGCCTTCGGGCCCCTGGCCCCCGACGGTGACTCCACCATCGGCCGCGGTCAGCCGGCCAACAACCCCATTGCCGCCGGTCCCACCGCCGCTGCCGTCCCCATTGACCGGGTCCTATATCAGCATCAGCGGCAGCAACCTGGTCTACGGCGGCCGGGTGGTAACCCTCCGGGGCGAGAACTTCAACAATGAGCCCGCGCTGGCGTGCTGCGGCGGCCCCAGCATTGCCCGGATCAACGTCAACGGCGCCGACTATGCCCAGGCCGGCCGCGTGCTCGGGGAGAACGTCATCCGGTTCGGGCTCGATTACGCCTGGTACACCAGCAACCGCACCACCTTCTATGCCGTGGTCGATCAGCATGTCGCCTGGGCGAAGGCCAACCACCTGTGGATGATCCCGGTCATGTATCAGCCCCCCGGCGGCACCAACGGCGGCTACGGCGGCCAGAGCGGGTTCTGGTCCTCCGCCGCCAACCAGCAGGCCCTGATCAACTTCTGGATCGACGTCGCCGGCCACTACGAGACCGAACCCACGGTCGCCGGCTGGGATGTGTTCAACGAGCCGGCGCCACCGTCGGTGGCCGCCTACGATGCCTGGGCCCAGCATGTCTACGATGCCATCACCGCCACCGATCCACACCACGTCGTCGTGCTGGAGGTGAGCTCGGCGAACTGGAACCTGCCTTCGGTCAACGGCAATCGCATCCTCTGGTCCGGGCATTGCTATGCCACCGTGGGCACCGACGGCTGCAACTTCCCAGGTAACAATCACGCCTCACCGGACAAGCGTCCATTTTTCGTCGGCGAGGTGGGCTCGCGGCCGTCACAGGGAACCGCCTACGTCCCGGGCAACCTGATCCGCTTCAACCAACTGGGGGTATCCTGGACGCACTTCGTCATGCACGAGGTCGGCTTCGGCCTCTATCAGACCTGGGGCGCGGGTGACTTCTCCAGTCCCTGGAGGGCGATGATCCAGGCAGTCCAAACCGCTGCGGCCGGAAGTATCAAACCCACGTAACCGCGCGCGTCAAGACGAGCCCTCGGGTGGACCCCTTGTCCACGGACCAGGCGGGATCTGTGGATCTGTCCCGCTGCGCGGGACAACCGGCCCAGTGACTCGCTCGGCGCCCGCGGGATAGAGTCCATTTGATGGGCGCCAGCGGTCGGCTGAGCTCGGTTCTGGCGGCCCTGGCGTTCCTCCTGCTGCCGGCCTCCTTGCCTGTGACCGTCTCCGCCGCGGCCGACGGTTACCAGGTAACGGGCAATCGGATCGTGGATTCCACGGGAGCCCCGTTCATCGTCAAGGGCGCGGACGCGGTGTTTGGCCGATTCGCAGGCGGCGACGTCAACGGGTATGGGCTGCACAACTATCAGAATGCCCAGCGGGATCTCGACAACCTCCAGAGCCAGGGCGTGAACCTCATTCGGGTCTCGGTCGCCTACGTCGACTATGCCACGGGACCCTTGGGGCCGATCGAGTACCTGAGCGAGCTCGACCAGGTAGTGTCGTGGGTGACCCAGCGGGGGATGGTGATGGAGGTCAGCCAGGGGGAATCCGGCTTTTCGACCGCGGTAGTGGACTTTGTCGCCATGCTCGCCGGACGGTACGCCGGAAATCCGCTGGTCTGGATCAAGCCCGATAACGAGCCGAACTGCGTCTCCGGGGACCTTACCTACTGCGGCGACTGGACGTACTGGCAGAGCAGCGAGCAGCAGTTCGTGCAGGCGATCCGGGCCGCCGGAAACACCCAGCCCATCGTGGTCAACTGCATCTGGTGGTCGTTTGTCTGCGACCAGATCGCCAGCTACCCGCTGGGCGACCCGAACCTCGTCTACGGCGCCCACCGCTATGGCAACGGAAACGCCACCTTCGATGCCGCCCAGGCGGCCAGCTGTGACGCGCTGTGGGCCAACCTCACCTCCTCGTACCCCGTGATCGTCGACGAAGTCGGCCTCTATAACGGCATGACCAGCCCCTCCAGCTGGGGCGCGGGGTTTCTAGACTACGCCACCGACTGGGTGCGGACCCGCAAGGGGAGCGGCGTGATCGCCTTCAGCGATAGCTGGTCAGACGGAAATTCCATGACCGACTACACCGATGGGTCCTGGAATGACTGGGGCCAAACCCTCATCACCCACTTCTGGTCGGTCAGCTTCCGATAGGGAGTTGACGGCCAGGCCTGGACGCCGGCGAGTCGAAGGCTGGCCGCCGGCGCCTTCCGATCGGGAGCGGACCCGGGCGCCGGTTGCATCGCCCCCAGCAAGCCGAGCATCATCGCAAACTCCTGGGTGACCCCGCCGAAGAACAGGTATTCGGCGGTCATACCGATCAGTGCGAAGAAGGCCACCAGGGCCACGCACGCGGCGCCCAGGCTCCGGCGCATGGGATCCGGACTGGCTCGGCTCCTCCAGCCGACCACGGCGATCGTGATCAACATGCTGGCCAGCAGCGCCAGCCCCAGGACGCCGGCGCGAAACCCCTCGCGCAGGTACTCATTGTCGACGAAGTCCAGCAGGCGGTCCGGGACGGCGCTCGGGATCAGCGTCCCCGTTCCTAACCAGACATGGTCGGCCAGCGCCGGCAGGAAGAATTCCTCCCAGTGGTTGAGGCGGAACTGGAACGTCTGCGGAATGACGAGCCCTTGGCCCGCCGTCGCCACCCCTTGTTGCGTGCCGCGCGCGTTGACGGCCGGCCAGAACAGCAGCAAGGCCAGCGCCAGGGCCGCCAGCGAGAGGCCGAGCTCGGGTGGCACCCGGCGTCCGTGCCAGAGGACCAACCCGGTCACCAGCGGCATGGCCAGCAAGGGGGCCCAGGTCAGGCTGGCCACCAGGGCGGCGAGGTTGACGGCCATCACCAGGCTCAGCCAGACTCTCGAGAAGGCGGGGTGGCGCGCGGTTGCCAGGGAGAGGGCCAGCGTGTAGTTGAGCGCGCCAAACGCGCCCACCGCACTGTAGTGGCCCAGCGTCGATTCGGGCCGGTAGATGGGATCCCACCCAGGCGGCTTGACCGGCGCCGGATAGTAGGCCGCCATGAAGCCCCGCACCCCCGGGAGGTTGGCCAGCTCCGCAATCGCCACCAGCCCGACCACCACGCTGGCCAGCATCGTCAGCTTGAGGACCGTCTCCCGGCCGGGCCCGGAGAGGTCGGTCCGCGCGAAGACGAGGTAGATGAGGAAAAACTGTGCCGGCGCCAACACCTCGCGAAGGGTGCCGAAATCGTGGAGGTCCAGAGAGAGGGACAGGAACAGGACGAGCACGGCGATGACGACGACGCCGATGGCAAAGCTGCCAACGGCCAGGTCCAGGCTGGTGACGGGTCGCCGCGGCCGGCGCGCCAGGTGGTACAGGGCGAGGCCGGCCAGGAGCATGAGCAGGATGGCTTCGTTGGGTCGCAGCAGCGGGATGATTGTGCCGCGCCCGAGCCCAGTGGTGAGCGGGATCGAGAATGCGAACACGCCGCAGCCGATGGCCGGCCGCCACGCCGTCAAGGCCACGAAGCCCAGCCCGGCGAGGCCCCCGATCATCAACAGGATCAGCGCCAGAACCCCGGCGTCGCTCATGGCCACTTGTGGGTACCCCCCGTCAGGCGGTGGCTGTCATTGGCGCTTCTCCCGGTCCGAGCCTCGCCATCGCCAGCGGATCCAAATGTTTGACTCGGAGCACGGCGTACAGCCCGCCGGTCACCAGGGCCTCGGACGCCACCACCGCGACCGCCATGCCGATCTCCCGGTGATGCGGGACGAGGGCGACCGCCAGGCCAACGTTCAACAGGCTGGCCGCCGCCATCACCGCGTTGACGGACCGGTCCAGCCCGAGTGCCAGCATCCACTGGACCGCCAGGACATTGGTCACCACGACCAGCGGCGGCAGCAGCGCCAGGATTCTCAGGACGGGGACCGCGTGGTCGAAGCCAGGCCCCAGCAAGAGGCGAACGAGCAGGGGGGCCGCCAGGAAGACGATGGCCCCCATGACGCAGGCCACCGTGCCCATCAAGAGGAGGCTGGTTCGGGCCAGCCGGGCGGCTTCGTGTCGGGCGAAGGACGCCAGATGACTGGTGCGGGGGAAGACGGCCTGGGTGATTGGACTGAGGACGGTGGCAAAGTTCTTGCTGATCCGTTCCGCCCCGACGAAGTATCCGACTGAGGCGGCGGGGGCGAAGAGCCCCAGGATGAACCCATTCCCGATGGTGTAGAAACTGAGCGCCCCGGTGAGGAGGAACGTGTCCCAGCCCAGCCGCACGGCGTCCCTCGCCCCCTGAAGACTGGGCAGGCGAAAGCCGACTTCCCGGTAGGCGATGCCCATCTCGAGCGCCACCGCGCCCAGGAACAGGCCACCCTGGATGGTCAGCACTCGCCAGGTATCGTCGCCGGAGCGGACCAGCACCAGGATGCCGGCCAGGGCGAGGAGCCGGGCCGCGGCCTCGCAGGCGGCGGCCGTGATCATCCGCTCCTGTCCCTGGTAGTACCAGCTGGCACTGAAGGACCAGGTCAGCGCCCAGAGCATTGCCGGCCAGAGAAGCGAATGGTTGCGGGCGATCGCCGGCACTACCACGCTGGCCGGAATCACGATCAGGAGGGCCAGCAGGGCCAGCAGCAGCTTGGCCCCCGTGACCCCCGCCAGCAGATGGCCGAGCCGATCCGAATCGTCGCGATGGCGAGCCACCTCGCGGGTCGCCGAAAAGTTGAAGCCGTAACTCACCAGGAAGATCACGTAGGTGGCGAACGCCTGCATGAAGACCAGGCTTCCCCAGTGGTCGGGACCCAGCCGCCGGGCCAGGAACAACAGCGTCACCAGCGGGACCAGCCAGGAGCTGGCCTGGAGCGCATAGAGGCCGAGGGCGTTGCGAACCAGTCCGCTTCGCCAGAGACGAGTAGGCCGTGCCCAACCGGGCACCGTCATGGATGCGATCGCACTCGGGCCCCCGCCGCCGGCACCTGGCGTGACCGCACCATCGATTGCAGCTGCGCCAGGGCCGCTTCTCGCTGTGCCTGAAGTCGTCGCCGGAGGGCCCGGCTCCGCTCGGCCAGGATGTCGCGGTCGCGCTGCGCCAAGCGGATGGCCTCCGCCATCGATGCCGCGTCGTTGGGGCAAAGGACCGCCCCTTCCCCAAATCGGGCGCGCAGCCCGGGCAGGTCGGAGAGGACCAGCGGACGGCCCAGGCCCACGGCTTCGAAGGCGGCGCGATTCATGATGTGCGGATCGGTGCTGAACACCGCGACCACGTCTACCGTGAGCAGTTCTCCCAGGAACTGCGCATAGGGAAGGTAGCCGGTGAAGACGACATTGGCCGGAGCCCCGGCGCGGACGGACCGTGGCAGTCGGGACACGTCGCCCGTCAGGCGGAACTCCACCTCGGGCACCAGCGCGGCGGCAGCGAGCGCCGCCGCCACGGGTTCATTCCAGTCGAAGCTGCCGGCCACCACCACCCTGGGAACACCCCGCCCGGGCGGCCCTGGGTCAGCCTCGCTGGGATCGGGCAGGTCGTCCGGCAGCAGCACCACTGGCGTCCCCCAGGCGCGCAGCCGGGCCTCATCCTCCTCCGTCTGCACCAGCACGGCGTGCGCCCGGCGAAAGAGGAGGCGGTGGAGGGGGCGCGTCCAGCCCCATTTCGGCCAGTGGAGGGCGCCCGTGTGACAGTCGACCACCAGCCGGCAGGGGTGCAAGGCGCTCCAGAGCCAGGCCACCAGGGGCGCGATCACGGGCGGCGAGATGACGACCAGGACGTCCGGGCGCTCCTGCCGCAACCGGCGCCACATGCGCGCCGCGTCCGCGACATACCGCACCGGCAGGAGGCCTCGATGCCGGCCCGGCCAGCCGCCATAAATGTGTCGCGAGTCGCCGCCCAACGCAGGACCCAGGGCGCGGGTTCGAGGCTGCGTCCGATCCCAGGCCAGCACCAGGAGCCGAGGGTCCCGCCCCGCGGCGGGCGTCACCGGCTCCCTTTGGACGCTCGACGCGTCTGCAGGATGGCGGCCGCCACCTCGATCCCCGAGTAGCGCAGTAGCTCGGCGCTGCGGCGGGCATCCTGGATGCGGGTGACGCCAGCGGTCGCCACCACCACCGCCCGCTTGGCGGTGCGCCCGAGCAGGAAGGCAGAGGGGCTGCTGTCTGGCGAGGGGACGGCGACCAGCACAAAGGTGTCGGGAGAGGCGACCTCACGCCGCACCTCGGTGACGGTGGCCGCCAGGCTCGCGCCATTCTCGGCGGGCGCCGTGACGGTGGTCAGTCCCCCTGCCGCCGAGGTGGGAAGGGCGGGCCGCTCCGGCGATCGGCCGTCGCGCTGGACCACCACCACGCGCTGCCCGGCCTCGGCCGCCACCGCACCCAGCCCGGCCGCCACCGCGTCGGTCTGGTCGCGACGGGAAGCCGCCGTCACCAGTACCATGCGGGTTTCTGGGGACCTGGCCAGGACGCTCGCCAGCGCCAGCGAATAAGGACCATGGTCGGCAGTCCGGCCGCGGCCGGCACCCGGGGCCAGGAGCGCAACGGGGCTCTGGGTCGCCCGGGCCAGCGTCTCGACGTTGAAGATTCGATCGTTAAACCGCTCCACGAGCAGGGCAGCCAGGACACCCAGGCAGATACCGGCGAGCAGGCCCGCCGCCAGGTACCGGAGTCGGCTGGGGCCTTCTGGCCGCGCAGGCGGCAAGGCCGGTTGGCCGACCGTGGCCACACTGGTGAGCCGATCCTGCTGCTCGCTCAGGTCCTGCCAGCGCCCGAACACCACCGAATACTGTCCCTGCAGCCGGGTCAGCTGCGCCTGGTGACCGGCGGCGGCCGGACTTCCGGCGAGCGAGTGTTGCAGCTGTTGCTGCTCCTCCGCCATGGCCGCCTGCAGGTCCTTGAGCTGCTTCTGCAGGTTGTCGCGCGGCTGCGTGAACAGTCGGACGACCTCCGCTTTGTCCTGATCGATGATCGCCTGGGCGACAGCATTTGCCAGGGCGGCGGCCTGATCGGGGGTGGGCGCTCGGGCGGTGACCAGGAGCGTACTCGTCCCCCGGTAGGAACTGGCGCTGATCCGTTTGGCCAGGGTCGACTCGGGCGCCGCCAGCTCCGGGGGTGTGCAGGCCACGCCAGCGGAGGCGCAGGCCGACTCCAGGACCGGGCGGCTTTGGGAAGCGACGATGAAGTCGTGCTGTAGCAGCTCACCGGCCGCCACCCCCTCATCAAAACCCGGAGCGGTCCGCGACACATCCAGGTAGATGGCCGCCGACGCCGCATAGACCGGCTTTCTCAGGGACAGGATTCCGGCAGCCAGCAGAAAGGCTCCAACGATCGCCAGCACCAGCAGCCAGCGGTGCAGCAGCGCATCACGCAGGGTGAGCGGGGGTCTGTCCTCCACGATTCACAAGCCAGCGACCGCCGGCTTGCGGGGCACCAGCGCGGCGGATCGTAACAGCCGCACCACGCAGCGCAGCGTTGAGCCTCCGGAAAGGCGGCGCATAGGTTGAGCGTACTGAAGCACTCGTGCCCAGCAAATGGGCGCGACCTTCACTGGCTGGGCGCTAGTCCCGGGACCCGGTCACGGGATGGATCAAGCCCGTGCGAGCCGCCCAGAGGATCGCCTCCGTCCGGTTGTGCAGTCCGAGTTTCCGATAGATGCTGGCCAGGTGGTTCCGAACCGTCTCATGACTGATTCCGCGAGCCTCAGCGATAGCCCGAATGGACTGTGCCTGGCCGACCATCACCAGGATGTCGTGCTCGGCCGGCGACAGCTGCCGGTCCTCATCTCGCGGGGGGCTCGTCGCCTGGCTGGCCAGCCTGGCGGTGACTGGCTGCAGCAGGTTCTGGCCGACCGCGTAGTTTCCCTGCAGCACCGCGTTCAGTCCGCCGAGGAATTCCTCGACCGGCGCGTCCTTGGTGAAAAAGCCGGACGCCCCGCACAGCAGGGAGGCCACCAGCAGCGGCACATCCTCGCTGTCCGCCAGCAGGACGACGCGAGCCTCAAGGTTGTGCTCGGCCAGCAGCCTCGGCAACTCCGGCCCAGGCACCGGTTCGGCCCGCACGTCGCATACGATCAGGTCCGCCGGAGCCGCCTGCAGCATGGTGACCGCCTCCAGCGAACTCCGAGTGACCACCACCTGAGCCTGGAGAGGCGCGGTGGCCAGCAGCCGGCTTATGGCGTCCAAAAAGAGAGGGTGGCGGTCGATCACCAGGATGCGCACCGAGCGCGGAACCACGCTCACGGTCGCTGCCCCGATCCGCATTCCAGGAACGATGACCACACTCCGACCGTAGCTGAGCCGGCGTCCGTATGGAATGGGGCAGCCCTCCCACCGGTCAGGGACTGCACAGTCCCACCTTGGGCCTCTCACTCAGAGTGACAAGCCCGGAGCCGGTCCTAGACCGGATCCATCGGGCTTAGAGCTCGATCAGCCCCTTGCGCACGGCGTACAGCACGGCCTGCGAGCGATCGTAGATCTGCAGCTTGGCGTACATGTTGCTCACGTGGTTGCGAACGGTCTTCTCGCTGATACGCAGGTGATAGGCGATCTGCTTGTTGGCCTGGCCGGTGGCCAGCAATTTGAGGATCTCGACCTCGCGAGCGGTCAGCCCGTCGTAGAACTCTTTGGGGGTGGTGGTACCCGTCAGCATGTCGACCACGCGGTTGGCCACGGCGCTCGCCATCACCCGCTCTCCGGCCGCCACGGCGAGGATGCTGGACACGATCGCGGGCGCCTGGGAGTCCTTGAGCACATACCCGCTGGCGCCGGCGCGCAAGGCGTGCAGGACGTAGCTGTCGGCATCAAAGGTGGTGAGCACCAGCACCCGGATCTCCGGGTGCTCGTTCACGATCTTCCGGGTGGCCTCCACGCCGTCGAGGTTGGGCATCTTCAGGTCCATCAGCACGACATCGGGTTTCAGCATGCCGGCCTGCTTCACGGCGTCGACGCCGTCGACGGCCTGTCCCACGACCTGGACTCTGGGGTCTTCTTCCAGGAGCCGGGCCAACCCGGACCGGAACAACGTCTGGTCGTCGGCGATCAGGACGCGGGCCACCGGCGCCGCGGCCTGGGCGGTTGCCATCGGACTCGGTTGGGATTGAATCATGTTTCCTAAGTAATCGTCCCAGCCGTCCTGTGTCAATAGTCCTGTTTCCCAGGCCGGCTGGGTCATTTGGCCCAGTCCTCCGGTTGCCCGGGGACCCTGGCCGCTCATCCAGCCAGTGAGACGTTCACCCGGGTCGAGTTCACCGCCTCGGATGCGGAGATGGTGTTCTGGACCGCCCCCGGAAGACTCGCAATCGAAACGGCTTCCCGGCGCGCGCGCCACCAGCGCGCCACCTCGGACGGGAGCGCGTTCCAGGAATCTGACCGGGCGCGCATGGCCTCCAGGAACGTCGTGTAGACGCGCCGCGTCCCCGGGTCGCTCAGATAGTCGGGATGCGTGTTCACCAGGGCCATCCCGTAGTGCTGGCGGATGAAGTCGACTTTCTCCAGCCACAGCCGGGGGGAGGCCTCGTTCAGGACCGAGCTCAGGGTGTAGTCCTGCACCAGGGTGTAGGGCAGCTCCAGGAAGCGTCCAATCTGGAATGGCCACAAACTCATGGTGCCGCCCGGGATCGGCTCGAACGGATCGGTGTCGAAGAATGACAGGTCGTACTCGATGTCCAGCGCCTGCATCCACTCGGGGTTCCGGTGGGTGCAGGGAGCGCGGAACCCGGCCGCGTCCAGTGCCCGGACGTGCCGGTTGATCCGTTCGGCGCGGCGGAGAAATTCGTGGCTCGAGCGAAAGAGCTGGCCGTCGTGTTTGAGCCCATGGACGCCGACCTCGAACCCGCGCTCCCGGAGCTCGCCCATCAGGTCCAGGTCCAGCGGGTAGCGTTCGGCGACGAAATTGAACGAGGACCGGAACCCGTGGCTGGCATCGATGTCGGCCAGGGCGCGCA
Organism: Chloroflexota bacterium; assembly: GCA_005880615.1. Classification (GTDB taxonomy): domain Bacteria; phylum Chloroflexota; class Dormibacteria; order CF-121; family CF-121; genus CF-121. The sequence continues at coordinate 28,673 of VBID01000145.1, read as the reverse complement.
CCCGTCCCTGGCCGATCGCCGTCTCCACGTCGTGGGTGAGCACGAAGGCATACTGGTGCCCGTCCGGCCAGAAATGAATGAAGGGCAGGGTGGTTCGGCCCAGGAGGCGCAGCATCTGCTGCACCACCGCCCACTGGAACCGCACATACCGATCCTCGATCGGCCAGTTCAGGGCAGAACGGGCGGAGGCAGACCGGCGGCGCGACCGCCGGAGGATCACGGTGAGCCAGCGCGGCAGGACGGGCCGCAACCCGTAATAGAGCCGCAGGGCGCGGGACAGGCGCCAGTGGCCAGGACCAAACTGTCCTTCGCCCAGCGTCTTTAGAAGCAGCGCCTGGATGTCATCGCCGGCGACCCGCGCCGTCTCCGGCAACTCCACGGCGGCAGCCGTGACCGCGGCGGCCCACTGGGCGGCGGTGGGTTCCGGCTCGCCCAGCAGCCGCCAGAACGCGGCTGGGGTATTGGCCGCAAACAGCCCGGGATCGCCAAGAGATGTCCCCTCTCCCTCGGTCAGGGACAGGCCAGGGGGCACCGGCCCAGCCGGCTGGCGCCGGCGCAGGCCCAAAGATTTCGCGTCGGGGAGGAACATAGGTGGCGGCACCGGCTCCCGCGTGGCAGCGGGCGGCCGGCTGGTGGAGGCGACGCCGAGCGCTCGCAGGTATCGCGGCGAGGCACTCTCCCACTCCAGATCGGCCATCGCTCGCCGCGCGCGCTGCGCCTGCTGCCGCGCCTGCTCAGGATTCCTGAGCAGCCAGCCAATCTGGGCTGCCAGCCCGGCCGCATCCCCGGGCTCGAAGTAGGCGACCGCATCGGCCGGCAGATGCTCCTCAATGCTCGGCAACCGGGAGCAGGCAAACGGGATCTCCAGGAAGACGAACTCGCAGACCTTGTTGGGCAGCATCAACTCGCCGTAGCCGTCCGAGATGATGGGCACGATCCCGATGGTTGCCTGCCGGACCTCCTCCACGGCCTGGCGCCAAGGAACGAAGCCGGGCGAAAAGCTGACGTGGCGCTGCAGGCCCAGCTCTTCGGTCAGGGCCACCAGCCGCGACCGGTACTCGCCGTCGCCCAGGATCCGCAGCGTGATGTCCGGCCATTCGTGGCGCAGCTCCGCCACCGCCCGGATGGCGACCTGCGCTCCGTACCGGCCAATAAGGGTGGTGGGCAGGATGAGGACTGGAGTACGAGACCGCACCGCGGCCGGGAGATCGCCGAGCGGGTGCGAGTTGGGCACCACGGTGATCCGAGTGGCGTCCAGTCCGCGCTCTCCCATGATGCGGCGGAGGCGCTCACTGACCGTGATCACGCGATCGGCCCAGGCCAGCGCGGCCCGCTGGAGCCGACTCACCAGCCGGAGGCGGAGATCGTCCGGGCCCAGGTGCAGGCGTGCCGCGGTCATCTCGGGCATCAGCTCGAAGACGAAGAAGATGACCGGCACCCGGCGCAGCCGCGGGACCAGAGCCGAGAACACCAGGAAGTCCGGCACATTGTCAACCTGGACCACGTCGTAGCGCCGGCGCCACGCCAGACCGGAAACCACGAACAGGGCCCAGAGGAAGAAAACCGCGTACTGCACCGGGTACCAGAGCGCGGGCGACCGCCGTTCCTTCATCCGGATGCCGTAGACGCGCAGTCCCGCCCGCCCGGGCGGCCGCCGCCCATAGCAGACACGAGGGGTAGTGCAGACGAGGTCAACCTCGACGCCGTGGGCCAGCAACTCCGCCACGTTCCGGCTCACGTTCGGGTGTCCCCAAAACGGGGGCTGCGTCTCGTGAGACGCGTACGGATGCTGGCTCACCATCAGCACCCGGCGGGTGGTACCGAGCGGAGGCACGGTTCCCAGGGTTTCGCGTCCCCTCTAGACGGCGAGCTGCCCTTCGGCCGGCTCGATGGCGGTCTCCACCGGCTGACCCCGTTGCGCCAGGGATCGGGTGGCCGCTTCGAGCAGCCGGATCACCCGCAAGCCCGCCTGGCCATCAGAAAGCGGCGTCCGGCCCCCTCGGACACACTCCACGAAATGCTGGGCCTCCACCCGCAGACCTTCAGTCAGGCTGATCTTGGGTGCCCACATGTCGCCACTCCGGTAATCGATCATGGATTTCGCGACCCGCTCCGGGCCGCCGTTCACCGTAACCCCCCGGTCGTAGACCTTGACCTTCTCGCTTGGCTCCAGGTCGTCATACACGATCATCTGGCGCTCGCCGCAGACGAGCGTGCGCCGGACCTTCACCGGCGCCAGCCAGTTGACGTGATGGTGGGCGAAGAGGTTGCTGCGGAAGAAGCAGGTCAGGTAGGCCATGTTGACCGGCTGGCCCGGGATGTGCGCCGCCCCGGTGGCGGCTACCGCGCAGGGTGCCTCGCCCAGGATGAAGTCCATGATCGAGAGATCGTGAACGGCGAGGTCCCACAGCACGTTCACGTCGTGCTGGAAAAGACCGAGGTTGACCCGGACGGAATCGTAGTAGTACAGCTGCCCCAGGCTGCCGTTGTCCACCAGCTCCTTGATGCGCCGGACCGCGTCCGTGTAGATGAACGTGTGGTCGACCATCAAGACCAGGTGCCGTCGCGCCGCTTCCTCGATCAGCCGGATGGCCTGCTCGGAACTGGCCGCCAGGGGCTTGGCCACCAGCACGTGCTTGCCGGCCTGGAGCGCCTCGAGGGCCAGCTGGAAGTGGGTGGACACGGGGGTCATGATGATCACGGCATCCACCGCCGGGTCCCCGATCAGGGCGTGGTAGTCGAGGCTGGTGGTGATGGCCGGGTAGCGGGCATGGGCCTGGGCCAGCTGGCTCTCCCGGGTATCGCTCACGCCCCAGACCTGGCAACCCGGAAGGTCCCAGAAGTTGCGGACCAGGTTGGGACCCCAGTACCCGTACCCGATGACCGCCACACGGATGGCGGGTGCGGGGGCGGGAGCGACTTCGGGCGGCGGCACGGCCGACGGCGCTCGGCTGGCGAAGCTGGCAAGCCGTCGGATCGGACTGACTTCCTCAGGGGACGTGATCTCGACGGCCACTCCATGTACCTCCGAGCCCAGCGTAGGTGCCACTGGCCGTAGGTGGGAATGGGCGTTCCGTGGAAAACCCGCCCACCAGTACCACGATGAGCGCCGCGGGCTGTCCCACCCTCTGAGCCAAACGTCCCGGGACATACCGCCTCGTCGTCCCCGCTCCGCCCACTCGGGCGCTCCCTGTTGCCCATTCAAGGGAAGCCCACATGAGCGTTACGCTGAGTCACAAGCACATGGCGACGCAAATCCAGGTTGTGGCGAGAGCGCCCTCCCGGTGGGGGGTGCGGATCGACTGGTCCTTCTATCCCGTGCTCAAGCGAATCGTGGATGTGGCCGTGAGCCTCATCGTGCTGATCACCACCGTCCCGCTGTGGATCGGGATCGCCATCGCCATCAAGCTCGACTCCCGAGGACCGGTCTTCTTCGTGCAGGAGCGGGTCGGCTTCATGGGCCAGCGCTTTCGCTGCCTCAAGTTCCGGACCATGCAGATCGACGCGGAGGCCAGGTTGGAAGAGATGCGCCGGCGGGGCGATGTCGTCGGTCCTGTCTACAAGCTGCGCCGCGATCCGCGGGTGACCCGGGTGGGCCGCGTGCTGCGCCGCACCAGCCTGGACGAACTGCCGCAGCTGCTCAATGTGCTGAAAGGCGAGATGAGCCTGGTCGGCCCGCGGCCATGCATCCCGGCGCACGTTAAGCAGTTCAGGTCGGAGGACCTGATCCGGCAGACGGCCAAACCCGGGCTGACCTGTCTGTGGGTGATGCGGGGCCGCTCGGACGGCACGGTTGAAGGCTGGATGGCCGCCGATCGCGAGTACGTCCGCCGGCAGTCGCTCTGGCTGGATACCTGGATCCTGCTCAAAACCGTCGTCATCGTCCTCAGCTGTCGCGGCGCGTATTAACAGAGCCATGCAGTCCCGGGGGTGGGGGCACCGTGTCGCAGACCGTCCTGCCCGGCGCTGACGTCACGGCTGCCGCCGTCGATGCCGAGTGCGCAACCGACCTCCGGGCGTCAATCACTATCCCGACCTACAACCGTCGAGCCCTGCTGTTGCAGACGCTGGCCAGCCTGGAGCGCCAGTCCGTGCCGCCCGACCGCTACGAGGTGATCGTGACGGTGGACGGATCGACCGACGGGACCGCGGAGGCGCTGGCGGCCCTTCGCCCTCCCTACGCTTTTCGGTGGCTCGTGCAGCCGAATCGGGGGGCGGTGGCGGCCGCCAACGCGGCCGGCCGCGAGGCGCGTCACGACGTCCTGATCGTGCTCGGGGACGATCAGCTGGCCTCGCTCGAGCTAGTCGGGGCGCACCTGGCCGCCCACCAACGCCGTGGCGTCGTGCTTGTGCAGGGCGATTACCCGCTTGCCCCCGGCCATGACTTCAGCGGCGCCTCGTTGGCATACGAGCGCGCCCGGGGCCGGGCGATGTCCAGCCTGGCGGCGGGTGGCCAGACCTCCTGGCACGTGTGGGGCGGCAATTTCTCAATTCGCCGTCTGACTTGGATCCAGGTGGGAGGCTGGGACGAGACCTTCCGCGACTATGGAGGTGAGGATACGGACCTCGGTCTGCGGGTGGCGGCCCTGGGGATCCCGTTTGTCTTCGAGCCTCGCGCCCGGACCCATCACCTGCATGCAGTGACCCCGCTTGGCTTCAGCCGCCATGCCTTCAGCGAAGGGCGGGCGGTGGTCCGGGTTGCCCGAAAACACGCGCTGCCGCTTTCAGCATTTCCTGGCAGTGCAACCCAGGGACCGCTCGACCGCTGCCTGCAGTGGGGTTGGCGCCGCGCCCCGGCGGTGATGGACAAGATCGGCCGCCTGCTCACCGTCGGACTTCGGGGAGCCGATCGGATCAGGGTCCGTCCGACGCAGCTCGCCGCGGCGAGGCTGGTCCGCCGCTTCTTCCGGGTCGGAGGCATCACGCGAGAGCAGGAGCACGGGATGCGAGCGGACCGGTCGCCATGACCTGGAAGGCAGCGACATCGGCGGCCGTGCAGCTCCGTCAGTTCTACGACACGTACTGGCGCCCCGACCCGGCAGGGCCGTTCAACCAGCCCGGCTCTGGTCCAGTCCCCCGCGGCGTCACCATGCTGCTCCAGCGGCACCTCCTGCCTGGCGCCCGGTGCGTAGACGTCGGCTGCGGCGACGGTCGGGCTGGCGCCTTCGCGACGGAGCGCGGCAGCCGGTACGTCGGCGTGGACATCTCCGAACGAGCCGTGGCGGCGGCGCGCGCTCGTGGCCTTGATGCGAGGCGAATCGATGGGTCGGATGCCCTGCCCTTTGCGGACGACTCCTTTGACGTCGCCCTGTGCCTGGATGTGATTGAACATGTCGTGTTTCCGGACCAGACCATCCGAGAAATCCTGCGGGTCCTCCGTCCGGGGGGCATCGCCATCGTGACCACGCCAAACGTCGCGTACTGGCGACGGCGGCTGGACCTGATGGTACTGGGGCGATGGAATCCGTTCGGGTACGGCCTCGCCGTCGAGCAGCCGTGGGCCGACCCGCATCTGCGGTTCTTCAATCCGGGGTCGCTCCGCCGCCTGCTCCAGTTCTGCGGATTCGCGCCGGTTCGCTTGGGCGCGCACTCGGGGACCCTGCTGGGTGACCTGCCGTGGATTGGACGGCGTCTCAATGCCGGCCGGACCTCAGCCCTTTACGCGCTACTCGAAGGCGCGATGCCGTCGCTGTTCGGGTGCGCGCTCAATGCGGTAGCCTCCAAGCCCGCGGTGTCGGCGGCGAGCTAACAGCCGGAATCGACTCCCAGTCTGGCGCCGGTCGCGCCGACGCCGCACCGAGACGGTCGCGGAGTGCGAGGAATGGTCGCTCGATGGCCAGGTGCAGCAGGGTGGCGGTCGCAAAGAGGACGCCCAGACCCAGGATGGCATGCGCGATTCTCGCCGACCCGGCGATGTGGGTCCAGTGCGGCGGAATGGCCTGGTGTAGGAGATAGAGCGGGTAGGTTAGTTCGCTGAGAAAGGCGCTCCCCATCACCGCCAATGCGGGCGCCGTGTTCGGCCAGCGCAGCTGGCTCAGGGACGGCATCAGCAGACCGATGCCGAGGTTAAAGGCCAGGATCCCGACGATGCGATACACCCGACTGTCGCCAACGCCAGCGACCAGCATGCCCGTTACCAGCACCATGCCCAACCCGAACAGCCACCCATGACGGGCCATGACCTGGCGGTCCCACCAGGGGGCACGCATCGAGCCCACGGCCAGCAGGGCGCCGATCACCAGGCCTTCGAACCGAGCTTGTGGGGTGTTGAGGATGCCCGGTCCCCACGGCGTCGAGGTGGTAAGGAGCACGGCCCGGACGGCGGCTGGTGCCAGCAGCAGAGCCAGGCCGAGGCCGACCAGAAGCCGCCGGCTGCGAACGCGGGCCGCCAGCAAGACGGCGAACGGGAGCACCAGATAAAACCACTCCTCGGTGACCAGCGACCAGGTGACGCCGTAGGCGTTGGGTGGCAGCAGGGTCTGGAGAAAGAATGCGTGCTTGAGCAGCACCGCCAGCGACCAAGGGTGCCAGAAGGTTTTGGGGTCCAGCCAGGGCCTGAACAGGAAAATGGCCAGCAGCACCACCCAGTACGGGGGCAGGGTGCGTGCCCAGCGGCGCGTCCAGAACCGGGTGACGAACCGCGTCGCGCTCTTGAACGGCGAGCGCATCCGCAGGGCTTGGCGCGTGAGGAGCCAGCCGCTCAGGACGAAGAAAACATCGACTGCCAGGTAGCCGTCCGCCGTGACCGCCGTGGAGAATGGGTTGCGGCCGAAGGCGCCGATGACGTTGCCGTGGAACAGGACGATCGTGAGCGCGGCCAGGATGCGCAGGAGATCCAGGCCGAGGACCCGCGGCGTCCGATAGTGGTCCAGGAGCGCCTCGCCCAGCTGCCTGATGGTGCCCCGGTGGCCCACCCTCGGTGTGGCGACCCGCGGAGGGCGGGCGGATTGGGCCCCATGCCTGACCACTTCCTGGATTGTCCCCTGCATCCTCGCCGTCGCGATATGGCACGTCGGACCCAGTCTCCCGGGGCTCCGCCGTTTCGGCCACGCGCCGTTACCCTCAGAAGCCGCGTTTCACGGCGAGATACGGCAGCAGCCCGACCTCCACCAGCCCCGGTAGGGGATCGTCCTTGCTGAAGACGGCGTCGGTATGCGCGGTGCGGAGGGAGGTCAGGTAGGGCCGCCAGTCGAGGTGACCTTTTACCAGGGCCGTCAGGGCCGTCGGCAAGTCGGTCAGCAGGCGGATCCAGCGCACGCCCACGCGGGCGCGACACGGGTCTGGTGACCGTCCCATCTGATCGGCGAACAGCAAGTATGGGAAGTCGACGCCGGCCTGCCCGCCCAATGAGTGGTACCCCCAGGTGCGGGCGTTGAAGTCGAGCAGCTTGTAGGTGCCGTCGCGCGGGTCGAGCTTGAACTCCAGCTCGGCCAGGCCATAGTAGTTGATGGCGGTGAGCAGCCGCTGCGACAGGGTTTCCACCAGGGGGACGTCCGCGGTCTCCACAAAGGTGCTGGCCCGTCCGAACTCCCGCGGATGTTGGCGCAGTCGCCGGACGGCCATCTGGCCCAGGGCCTGGCCGCCTTTGAAGAAGACGCAGCAGGCAAACTGTTGCGAACCGTTGCCGGGGACAAACTCCTGGACCATCACCTCGCCCGGCCCGACCACGGACGTCGCGCGCCGGAACAGCTCCTCCAGCTCCCACCGGGTCTCGGCCTTCCACGCCTTCGCTCTGGTGGGATAGAGGAAATGTTCCTTGATGGCGGGTTTGATGGCCAGCGGTGGCTCCGCATCGATGTCGCGGAGCTCGGCCAGGGTCGTTGGATACCACGTTCGGGGAATCGGGATCCCTATCTGCCGTGCCAGCTGGTACGTATTCCGCTTGTCCCAGGCCCACTTGACGGTCTCCCAGCCCGGAGTGGGCACGCGAAACTGGTCGCGCAGCTCGTCCCGGTGCCGAGAGATGGCCGCCACCGTTTCCTCGCGGGTCGGGTACAGGACCCAACCATCGAGATGGAGCCGGTTGCCGATGTCGACCAGTTGCTCGACTGTGCGGTCCTGGTCACGCAGGCTCTCAACGTGTACGGCGTGGGTGGTGTAGCGCGAGTGTCGCGCAATCGAGACTTCGTCATCGATGACGCAGACCGGAATGCCGTGACGGCCGAGGCTGCGGACGATCCCCAGGCCCTGGTAATCCCCACCCACCACTACGGCGCCAACGCCGTCCGGGGGGATCACCTGGCGGGCGTGCGCGCGGCGGAGGCCGTGACCTGGCGGGCGGCGACATCGGCGCCCGACACAAAGCGACAGATCGGCCCGTAGCTGTGGTCGGCGAGCCCGCCGACGAAGTGCAGGCCGCGGACCGAAGACTCCAGCCACCGGTCTAAGACCGGGAATCCGTCGCGCTGGCGGACGCGCCCGGCCAGCGATGGCGGAATGAACGGGAGCTTCTGCACGTTGGGACGGTAGCCGGTTGCCAGGAAGAGATGGTCCACCAGGCGGGTGGAGCCGTCGCTCAGCTGGAGGCAGACGCCCTTGGGCTCATGAGTCGCGCGGAGCACCTCCGTCTGGGTGGTGATGCGCACCTGACCAACCACGCGGTCGATGAGCCAGCGCGCCCCGGCTGGGCGGACGGCTCGCCGGGTGATGGCCTTCCGGGTCCGCACCGGGAATCGGCGAAACACAAGCGGGAAATGCAGCAGCCAGTTGAGGCCTGGAGGCCCCACGTCACTGGGGGCATAGAGCAGCCGCCGGCCCGGACCGCGGTAGTCGTGCAGCTTGAGCCATCGGATCGGTCCGCGAGCAATCAGCTCCACCTGGGCGCCGGCTTCGTGCAACAGGGCGGCCGACTCGATGGCACTCTGCCCGCCCCCGACGACCGCGACCGTCGCCCCGCGAAACAGCCCGAAGTCATGGTGAGCCCGGGTGTGCGAGGCGACTGATTCTGGGAGACGGCTGGCAAACCCCGGCACATGCGCATAACGGTCGATGCCGGCCGCCACCACGACCCGGCCCGCCGACACGGTACGCCCGTCGACCAGCCCCACGCGAAACCCGCCCCCATCGACGGTGACCGACTCGACGTACGTGGGGTCCAGGTCCGGCACAGCGTTTCGCTGGAACCACAGGCCGTAATCGATGAAGAACGGGAGCGGAATCGGCAGCTGCTGGGGCGCCCCGATGGCGGTTCGGTAGCTGTCCAGGTTGTAGGCCCCGCCCGGCGCCGAAAGGCTGCTCGCGCTCCATGCCGACCGGAGCTTCATTCCATGCGGCATGCCCTGCCAGAACTCCATGGGCTTGCCAAACACCAGGGTGGGGAGGCGGGCCGCGTTCAGGTGGGCGGCTACCGACAGCCCGTAGGGGCCGGCGCCGATCACCACGGTTGGATGCGTCTGCATTCAGCGACTGCTTCGCGGGCTTCCGATACCCGCGTCCACCTCCAGACTACGGCGCGTCGCTGGCTGCCGAAATGGGCAACCGCGCCAGCTCTGACGGTGAGCCAGTCCCACACCGTCCCGGGACGTCCCACGCCGGTCAGGGCCTGTCCCGGTCCGGAACCGCATGGCCGGGACAATGGATCAGTCGGAAGGCGGAGTGTCCTCTTGATCGCCGGCTCGGCGTCAACTATGTTCGGCTTAGTGCCGCAATCGGGTCTTGCCCAGCAAGCGCGCGACCCTTCCCAGCAGGATGATCTCCTGCGACTGACGCCGGGCAAGCTGGCCCGCCGCCTGAACGGGCAGCGGGTGGCTCCCCGCCTGTGGGACAACCGGCGCCTGATCGGGTCGCTTTCGGCCGGCCTGGCTCGGACGCTGATCACCGGGGGGGAGGGAGCGAGATACCGGCTGCTGGGGCACCTCTGGATCGAGCTGCAGCGGTTCCTGGCCCCGAACGTCACGAATGTGGACCTGGCCGACCTGGGGATGGAGACCACGCTGATCGAGGGGGACGCCACCCGCCACTGCCGGCTGGTGCTGGCCGCCGCGTGCAAGCTGCTGCAATGCCGGACGGTCTTCGAAATCGGGACCTTCCAGGGCCAGACCACCTGGGTGGTGGCGCACAACAACCCCAAGACGCGGGTCTTCACGCTCGATCTGCCGAGCCTGGAGGCGGCCCATCAGCTGCGCTACGAGGTCACCGACCCCGAATATTTCGTCGCCTGGAACCGTGGCGCCCGGTTCCTAGGGACCCCGGAGGCCGCCCGCATCACGCAGTTGTTCGGCGATTCAGCAGCGTTTGATTTCTCGCCCTATTACGGGCAGATGGACCTGGTGTTCATCGACGGCAGCCACAGCTACGACTACGTCAGGTCCGACACCGAGGCGGCTCTCCGGATGCTGTCCGAGCGCGGCACCATCGTCTGGGACGATTACCTCTACTACCCCGGCATCTATCGAGTGGTGACCGAGCTCTCCCCGCGCATGGACCGACGGATCTTCCACATCGTCGGCACCCGGCTGGCCGTCTACAGCCGCGTGGACATCCTGGGGAACGGCTGGCCCGGCGTCAACGCGCTGCCCTGATGCGACCCAGCCTCCCGCGCGCCCCATCCGGCACGGCGGCTGTGGCCAGGCGCGCGCAGCTTAGCGTCCTGCCAGCGGAGGCCAATGCGGCTCCGGCGCGCCCGGTGCCCGAGCCGGGTCGCGTCCATCCGCGCCGGGTGGCAGAGTTGGCCGCCGTTGGATCGCTGCTCCTGGTGGCCGTCGCGCTTCGGGTGCGAGGACTTCCCGGCGGAGGACCGGTCGCGTACGACGAGGGCTGGGCCGCCGCCAACGGCCGTTTCCTGATCACGCTTCTCACCCATCCAGCCAGATGGGGCGCAGCGCTGCATCATCGGGTTCCGGTCTTTGTGTTCGGCTACGACGGGAAAGTGGGGCACGATCTCTGGCTGGGAATCCTGCAGGCCGCCCGCGTTTCGCCTGAAAACCTGACCTGGTCCAGCGCGTTCGCCGGCGTCTTGATGATGATATTGCTGGCGGCGCTCGCCTGGCGGCGCTGGGGCGCGCCAGCGGCCGCCGTCGCGGGCGTAGTCGCCGGGACGATTCCCCTGGGCATTGTTTACGGACACCGGATCGTGGCCGAAGCCGATGGCCTCGCAGCCGTGGCCCTGGCCCTCTTCCTGCTGGACCGCTGGTGGGACGCCAGACCCTCGAAGCTCCTCACCATCGTCACGCTCGTCGCATTTCTGGCTGCGCTGAGCCTGAGCTATCGCTTTCTGCCCACCCTCCTCCCCATCCTGCTCGTTCTCGGGTGGCTCGGATGGTGGTACGCAGGGCATCGAATGCCGCCGGCGGCTTCCGTGGGCCGTTTGGTCATCGTGTGCTTGGTTCCCACCCTGGCCCTTGTCACCCTTTACTTGCTGATACCCGCCGGCAGCGCACTCGGTCTCCACCCGCCCGCCATCCTGCAGCCCTGGTTTATCCGCGCCACCGGGGGGGTGCCTCTCCCCTTCGCTTTCCCCGACTTCTACCTCCGCACCTTCTGGGATTTCGGTGGCCCGGCCATGATGGTGGCCGCCGGCCTGGGAACCATCGTCACCGCCTGGCACTGGAAGCGACTCGACCCGCTGGCCGCCGTAGCCCTGGGAAGTCTTTGGGGGACGCTGCTGTTCTTCAGCGCCGTTCACGACAAGGCCCCTCGGGCGATCGTCATTGCCATCCCCTTTGCCGGCCTGCTGGTGGCCCGCGCCATCACCCTGTGGAAGGCAAGGTCCGTGCAATGGGCGCTCGGGCTCGCCGTCTGCGCCGCGTGTCTTTACACCGGTTGGGCGGGAAGTGGCGCAGCTCGCGAGGTGAGCGGCACCGGGCAGGCTGGCCGCTGGCTGGCCGCCCACCCCGGGGCGATCGTGGCCACCCGCGCCCCAGTGCTGGCCCTGTATACCCGACCGCACTGGGATGCCGCCACGGAGCTGGACCCAGCGCACCAGTTCGTTCGGGGTCGGCAGGACTCAACGGTCGCCAGCCTCCGACAGGAGGGCGCCCGGTGGGTGGTGGTCGACGCGCACGCCCTGCTGCTCGGCGCGAGTCCAGTTTTCAGGCAACTGTTGGCCTGCGGACACCCCGCAGTGGAATTCCGTGACCCGGCCGGCTGGTCGAGATTGCAATTTCTGGAGGAAGCCGACACCCTTCGTCTCGACTACGACGCCGTCCTGGCGGTGCGGGCGCGTATCCTGGCCGCCGCGCAGGGAGTGGAAACAGTCCGGATCTATGACCTCGACGGATTCGGGACAGCTGGCTGCGAGTAGCCCTAGCCGGCCTGCGACGTGACCCAGTCGCGGACCGCGGCGGCGACCCGATCCAGCTGATCGACCGGGAGCTCCGGATACATCGGGAGAGACAGGCTGCGGGCCGCCAGGCGCTCGGTCAAAGGAAAGCTCCCGTCCGCGTAACCCAGTGAGGCCAGCACCGGCTGGCGGTGGAGTGGGATGGGATAGTGAATGCCAGTCTCAATGCCGGCTGCGGCCAAGCCGGCTCGCAACGGGTCCCGACCGTCCACCCCGATGACGAATAGGTGGTAGACATGACGCCGGCCGTCCTCCGCCGGCGGCAGGTTGATCGGCAGATCGGCGAGGCGCTCGCGGTAGCGGTCCGCCAGCTGGCGGCGGCGGTCGTTCCAGCTGTCGAGCTGCGGCAGCTTCACCCGAAGCACCGCGGCCTGCAGCGTGTCGAGGCGGCGGTTGAGGGGCATCGCCTCATGCTCGTACTTCACCCGTTGCCCGTAGTTCCGAATCAGTCGGGCGGTGCCGGCCAGCTCCGGCGAGCTGGTCACCAGCATGCCGCCGTCACCGAAGGCGCCCAGGTTCTTGGCCGGGTAAAAGCTGAAGGCGGCGGCCAGCCCGAAGCTGCCCGCCCGCCGGCCCCGCCATACGGCGCCGTGCGCCTGGCAGGCATCCTCGATGACCACCAGGCCATGCTCCGCAGCCAGGGCCAGGATTGCCTCCATGTCGCCGATGCGGCCGAAGAGGTGAACCGGGATGATGGCCCGCGTGCGCGGCGAGATGCGGGCGGCGACCGCTGCCGGGTCGACGGCTCCCTGTGGGTCACAATCGGCCAGCACCGGCCGCGCCCCCACCGCCTGGATGGCGCTGACCGTGGCGATGAAGGTGTTGGCCTGGGTGATGACTTCGTCGCCAGGTCCGATCCCGGCGGCGCGGAGGGCCAGCTCGAGCGCGGACAGGCCGGAGTCGACGCCCACGGCCTGGTCCACCCCGCAGTAAGCGGCGAACTCACGCTCGAAGCCCGCCACGTCCTCACCAAGCACAAAGTCGCCCCGGCGGAGCACCGCCTCCATGGCCGCCGTGAGGGCGGGTTGGAGGGCCCGGGTCTGGGCTCGCAGGTCGACAAACGCGACGTGGTCGTCGGCCGAGCCGTGCTGGCGCAGGCCAGGCTGCCGGGTCGCCCGCGCGGTCATGCTGGCCACTACCTCGACCGTACCGAACTGGCGGGTCTTCCGCGATGGTGCGTTTGTCCCCCGCCACCGGGACTCCAATACGCGGCGCCAGCCCTGTGGCTAACGCCTGCCGGGACTGCGCGGAGCAGGATGGAAACCTGTCTCATTCTCAGCCTAGTACCGTGCCGATCACACTCAGATCAGGACGCGGCACAGGCCCGCGGCACGGCCACCGACTTCGAGGTATGTGAGAAATGGGTGCGAGAGTGTTCGGCGCGAAAGTCCTCATTCCGGCGTTGTTCCTGGTCGGTCTCGCTGCCTCGGGCACCGTGCAGGTGACCTCTCAGGCGCTCGCAGCCACCAACCCGATCGTGACCGAGAACCAGCAACCGGGTACCGGCGCCTGGCTTATCGGGTCGCTGCAAGCCGACGACGTCAATGGGCAAATCAAAGGCTATGCCTCGGCGACCAGTGTCCTGCAGGGCCAGCCCATCGACCTGTTCGTCACGGTCAATCCGCCGCAGACGTACACGATCGACGTGTTCCGGATCGGGTGGTACGGTGGGGTCGGTGGCCGTCAGGTCCTGCATGTGCCAGGGCTGCAGGGAGCGCTGCAGGCAGGTTGCGGGCCCACCGACCCGACCACCGGTCTGCTCGCCTGCAAGTGGACCAAGAGCTTCACCCTGACTCCAGACACATCCTGGACCAGTGGGGTGTACGTGGCGCTGCTGACCAATGCCGCGGGATTTCAGAACTATGTGATCTTCGTGGTCAAGGACGGCCGGCCGGCAGCCTTTCTCTACCAGTCTGCCTTCACAACCTTCGAAGCCTACAATAACTATCCCGACGACGGGCTCACCGGCAAAAGCCTGTACGACTTCAACAGTAAAGGGGCCACTACGGTCTCTGGGGGTCCGCGCGCCGTGAAAGTTTCGTTCGATCGACCGTACACGTCGATGGGCTCCGGCCAGTTCTTCTGGTTTGAGGTCTATTTTGTCCACTGGGCGGAGCGCAATGGCTACGACATCACCTACTCGACCGATGTGGATACGGACCTGAATGGCGCCGAGCTCCGCAACCACAAGGCATTCCTCTCGGTGGCTCACGATGAGTACTGGTCAATGCCGATGTTCAACGCCGCGGCCGCGGCCCGCGACGCGGGGGTGAACCTGGGCTTCTTCACCGCCAATGCGGCTTACTGGCAGATCCGGTTCGAGTCGTCGTCTACGGGAGTGGCCGATCGAGTGGTGGTCTGCTACAAAGACGCCACCAAGGACCCAATTCAGGGTCCCACGACGACGACGAACTTCCGCAGCGCGCCAGTCAACATGCCGGAACAGACGCTCGAAGGGGTCCAGTTCACGGGCAACATGGCATTTGCCGCCGCCGTGCCATACGTTGTTACCAACAGTTCTCACTGGGTGTATGCCGGGACAGGCTTCCACGACGGAGATTCAGTGCCAGGCATCGTGGGATACGAGATGGACCGGCTGTTTCCCAACCCGCCCTATCCGCCGCCACCGACCGGGAACCAGGTCCTGCTTTCGCACTCGCCCTACACCGACGTGAACAGCGTCCAGCCGGACTACGCCAACTCATCCGTCTACCAGGCGCCCAGCGGCGCCTGGGTCTTTGCGGCTGGGACGATCGAGTGGAGTTGGGGGCTGGACAACGGGCTCGGCCACAACGTGGCCGACGCGCGGATCCAGCAAACGACAGCCAACATTCTGGGCGCGTTCCTGAACGGCGCGCCGGTGGCCCAGGCCCTCAAGGTCACGGCACCCTCCAGCGCGACGGCCGGACAAGCGTTCACCACGACCGTGGCGGCCGTCAATGCCCAGGGCAACCCGGCCACCACGTACACCGGAACCCTCCACTTCAGCAGTAGTGATCCCGCAGCCGTGCTGCCGGCTGACTACACCTTTACGACTGGAACGGGAGGGGACAACGGCACGCACCAGTTCCAGGGTGTGGCGTTGAAGACGGCCGGCACGCAGACCATCACCGCGACCGACACCAAGACAGGCGCCATCACTGGTAGCGCGACGGTGACCGTCGGGCCGGCCGCCGCTGCCAGCCTGACTCTCAGCGGGCTCACGAGCGCGACCGCCGGGACGGCCCAGAGCGCCACGGTCACCGCCAAAGATGCTTATGGCAACCTGGCGACCGGCTACGGCGGGACAGTGGCCTTTACCAGTAGCGACTCCGCCGCCAGCCTGCCCGCCAACTACGCCTTTGTGCCGGCGGACGGCGGCGTGCACGGCTTCCCCGGTGGCGTGACCCTGCGAACAGCCGGCACCCAGACGCTGACGGTGACGGACACCGCGAACGCGGCCCTGACTTCGAGTCAGGCCGTGAGCATCACCCCGTCGGTCGCTGCCGCCAGCTTGAGCGTCACCGGTCTGACCAACGCCACCGCGGGTACCGCCCAGACGGTGACGGTGACCGCGCGAGATTCAACTGGCAGTGTGGTGACGGGCTATTCAGGAACGGTCGCCTTTAACAGCAGCGACGCCGGGGCGAGCCTGCCGGCCAACTACACCTTCGTGCCGGCCGACAACGGCGCCCACACCTTCGTGGGAGGCGTCACTCTCAAGACGGCGGGGACCCAAACCGTGACGGCAACTGACGCAGGGACGTCAAGTGTCACGGGTAACCAGAGCGTGACCATCTCCGCCGGTCCCCTTGCCAGTCTGGCATTGAGTCCTGCATCGGCCACGGTGACCGCCGGCGGCAGCCAGGGCTATACCGCCACCGGCGCTGACCAGTACGGCAACAGCCTGGGCGACCTGACGGCCAGCACGTCCTTCAGCATTGCGCCCAACGGCTCCTGCACCGCCGCATCTTGCACCGCTACCACGGCCGGCGCCCATCCGGTGACCGGCACCAACGCGGGCACAACGGCGACCGCCAGCCTGACGGTGACCCCCGGGCCGCTCACCCAGCTGGCGATCTCGCCCACCTCAGCCACCGTCACCGCGGGTGGCGGCCAGGGCTACACGGCCACTGGCTCGGATCAGTACGGCAATAGTCTGGGCGACGTGACAGCCAGCACGTCCTTCAGCATCGGACCCAACGGCTCCTGCGCGGGCGCCACCTGCACGGCCACCGTGGCCGGCGCCCACACCGTGAGCGGCAGCAACTCGGGCAAGACCGCGACCGCCAGCCTGAACGTGATTGCCGGCGCAGCCACCAAGCTCACCCTGACCGCTCCGAGCTCGGCCCCGACCAACCACGCGTTCAACGTGACCGTGGCGCTCCAGGATCAGTACGGAAACCTCGCCACCGGCTATCGTGGAACCGTCCACTTCTCGACCAGTGACCTGCTCGCCCAGACCTTGGGCGACATGCCACCCGACTACACCTTCACCGCCGCGGATGGCGGAACGCATAACTTCACGGCAGCGCTGGCAACGATTGGCAACCAGACCATCACGGCGGCCGACACGGGGAATGGTAGCCTGAGCGATACCAAGACGGTCAACGTCACCTTGATGTAGAGAGTTCTAGACGCAGGAGGGCCACGCCGGTGGTGGCCCTCCTGCAATTCACCTCAGCTGAATAGGGTCGGTCGGTTTGGGACATCAGTCCTGCGCGTCCGGGACTGCCATGGATTCCTGACTGGCGGCTGCCTCAGCGCTGGCGGACCTGTCTATTCTCCATTCAGGCCTCGCGTACATAGACTCGAAATCAGAGACGCGGCAAATGGTCGCGTCAATCTTTCACAGAGGTGGATGCGAGCATGGGTCTGCGGGTTCGAAGTGCGACCGTTCTCATTCCGGCAATCTTCCTCGGTCTGGTCGCCTCCACCACCGCTAGCCGCGCTACCCCGGCGCTCGCAGCCAGCAATCCCATCGTCACCGAGAACCAGCAACCGGGCACCACCGCCTGGCTCCATGGCCAGAACACGCTGGCCAATGACATGCTCGGACAGATCAAGGGCTATGCGAGTCTGACGAGCGTTAGCCAGGGCCAGCCCATCACCTTCTACATCTCGGTCAATCCGCCACAGAGCTATGCCATGGACTTCTATCGCATCGGCTGGTACAACGGGACCGGCGCCCGCTTTCGGCTCCATGTCGATATGCCACTCAGTCCGACCCAGGAGCCCTGCGGGCCGGCAGACACAACCACCGGCCTGCTTAGCTGCAACTGGCAGCCCAGTTACACCCTCACCATCCCTGCGGACTGGACGAGCGGCGCGTACACCATTCTGATGACGAATTCCCAGGGCTGGCAGAACTACATCATCTTCGTCGTCAAAGACGGCCGGCCGGCTCCCTACCTCTACCAGCAGAGCGTCACCACCTACCAGGCCTACAACAACTATCCCGACGATGGGCTCACGGGCAAGAGCCTCTACGGATTCAACAGCAAGGGGGCCAATACGGTTTCGGGAGGGCCGCAGGCGGTCAAGGTGTCATTCGATCGCCCGTATTCGGGCGAGGGCGATGGGCAGTTCTGGTGGTACGAGGCCTACTTCCTGCGCTGGCTGGAGCGCAACGGGTACGACGTGACCTACACCACGGATGTCGACACCCATGCCAATGGCGCCGAACTTCTGAACCACAAGGCGTTCTTCTCCGTGGCCCACGACGAGTACTGGTCCAAGGAGATGTTCGATGCCGCCCAGGCTGCCCGCGACCGCGGCGTCAACCTGGGGTTCTTCGGCGCCGATGCGGCGTTCTGGCAGATCCGGTTCGAGTCGTCGGCGTCGGGTACGGCCAATCGGGTCGTGGTGTGCTACAAGGACGCCACCATTGACCCCGTCCAGGGGCCGACCACCACAGTGAACTTCCGCAGTGCGCCGGTGAACCGACCGGAACAGACGCTGGAGGGCGTGCAGTACACCTCGTCCATCGCCTGGAACACGGCCGTCCCCTATGTCGTGACCAACAGCTCCCACTGGGTCTATGCCGGTACGGGATTGAGGGACGGCGATTCCATCCCGAGCATCGTCGGCTACGAGATGGACCGCTTGTTCGCCAATTACCCGCAACCCCCAGCTAACCAGGTGTTGCTCTCCCGCTCGCCCTACACCGCCGACGGCGGCCTGGCGGACTATGCCAACGCGTCGATCTATCAGGCCGTCACCGGTGCGTGGGTTTTCGCCGCCGGGTCGATCGAATGGGGTTGGGGGCTCGATACCATGCCCTGGGATACGGTCAGCCACGTCGACGCACGCGTCCAGCGAATCACCGCGAACGTCCTGGATGCCTTTGTCAATGGGGCGCCGGTGGTCCAGAGCCTCAAGGTCACCGCGCCCGCAAGCGCGACGGCCGGACAGGCATTCACCACGAGCGTGACCGCGGTGAATTCGCAGGGCAACCCGGTCGCCAGCTATGCCGGCACTGTCCACTTCACCAGCACGGACCCGGCGGCGGTGCTGCCGGCGGACTACACCTTTACCAGCGCCGATGGCGCAACGCATGCGTTCCCGGTAACGCTGAAGACGTCAGGCGCCCAGACCATCACCGCGACGGACACGAAGACCGCTACCGTCACGGGCAGCCAGAACGTGAACGTCATCCCGGCTGCCAGCTTGAGCGTGACCGGACTGGCCAATGCCACCGCGGGCACGGCCCAGACGGTGACCGTCACCGCCCGAGATGGTGCCGGCGCGGTCACGCCCAGCTACACGGGCACGGTAACCTTCACGAGCAGCGACAGCCAGGCGACCCTGCCCGCCAACTACACCTTCGTGGCGGCGGACAACGGGGTGCACAGCTTCCCCGCCGGCGTGATCCTGCGGACAGCCGGGTCGCAAACCGTAACCGCCACCGACACCGCGATTCGCAGCATCACCGGCAGCCAGACCGTAACCACTAGCGCCGGGCCAGTGGCCAGCCTGGCCCTGAGTCCCAGCTCCGCCAGCATCCCGAGCGGGGGCAGTCAGACCTACAGCGCCACGGGCGCTGATCAGTACGGCAACAGCCTGGGCGACGTCACGGCGGGCACGAGTTTCAGCATCGCCCCCGACGGCTCCTGCACGGGCGCTGCCTGCACCGCCTCCGTGGCGGGCGGCCACACAGTGACGGGCAGCAATTCGGGCAAGACGGCGACCGCCAGCCTGAACGTCACAGCCGCGGCCAGGCAGCTCAGCATCACGGCTCCCGGCACGGCGAAGACCAACCAAGCGTTCCCCGTGACCATCACCCTCAGGGACCAGATCGGCAATGTCGCAACCAGCTACCGCGGAACCGTGCACTTCAGCTGTAGCGATGTTCTCGCCACCCTTCCAGCCGACTACACCTTCACGGCCGCCGATGCCGGCACCCATACCTTCTCCGTCACCCTGGTCAGCGCCGGCACCCAGTACATTACGGCTGCCGATACCGTTGATAACACCATCAACGCCACTAGCGCCGGCGTCACCGTGACCGCCTTCTAGGCAAGGCCGCGACCGAACGACAAAGGGCTACGCGCTCGTGGCCGGCCCTTTGTCGTTACCGAGCTGATCCGACCTAGAGGGCCGTGAGGCCGTGCTGGGCGGCGTAAAGAACCAGTTGCCCACGGTGCCGCAGCTTCAGCTTCTGGTAGATGTTGTTGACGTGATTGCAGACGGTCTTGGGTGCGATGGCATGCTGCCGACCGATTTCCTTGCTGCTCCGGCCGGCCGCCACGCCCATCAGGATGTCGCGCTCCCGCGGGCTGAGCCCCGGACGGGGCGGGCTGGCCCAGGCTCGCCGGATCGGCTCGGACAGCGCTGGATCCAGATAGGAGCTGCCCTCCCGCACGCGGTGAATGGCCAATGCGAAGCCTTCTCGAGTCGCGCCGCGGGAGAGATACCCCTCGGCCTGCGCCTGGGCCGCCTGGATAAATTGCGCGGGCTCGCCTTCCGGGTCGAGCAGGAGGAGGGTACGGCCAGACCAACGTGCCGGGTCGAGGGCGCCCGGCCAGGCGGGCCACCGGCTCTCCACCACCAGCACGGCCGGCTTGAACGTGGCCAGGGCGTCGTGCACCGGGCCGGTCCCGCGTGCCCGGTGGATCACCGCATAGGTCGAGTCGCGCAGGATGAGCGCTTCTAGCGCGGCGACAGACAGCTGACCTTCTGCCACGATAGCCAGGCTGGCAGTCGGCGCCGCTCCCGCCTCAGCCAGGACCGCAGCCGAGAGGGGCGGAGCTGTCACGCCCGCAACCTCATCCCCAAGGCCAGCGGGGCCTCAACCAGAACCGATGTGCCTCCCTCAGGAGAGCCGCACACGTCGAAAATGCCGCCAATTCGGGTCAGCCGCTCGGTGTTGCCCAGCAGGCCGAGGCCCCGACCATCTTTGGCCACCGTCGCCTGGTCCGACGAGAATCCAATCCCATCGTCGTGAATCACGACCCGGATCCGGCCCGGAGGATAGGCCAGGTGGATGCGGACCGCATCCGCCCGCGCATGACGAACGATATTGGTCACCGATTCGTTGATGACGCGGGCGATCTCGCGCGCGACCCGAACCGGAACCCGGACGTCCGTCCGCTCTTCCAGCCAGGACAACCGGCAGTGGGCGGCCGACAGCACCGTATCCGCAAAGCGGTGCGCCTCCTCCAGCGGATCGCCCTGGGAGCCCAGCTGGCGGATGCCATAGGCCACCGCCCGGGCGCCGTTCATCGCTTCCTGGGCCATTCGTTCCAGACCCTGCAGCTCTTCCAGGATGGCCGGCTCGTACGCCTTCAGGCTGCGCAGCCGGACCAGGAGGGCGGTGAGGCTCTGGCCGACCTCGTCGTGTACCTCTCGGGCCAGCCGCTGCCGCTCGATGGCAAACTTCCGTTCCCGCCGGCGAACCGCCAGCCGCTCGCGCTCTAAGGCTCGGGACATCTCGAGGATGTCGCCCAGCCGACGGGCAACCAGCTCCAGCACGGCGACGCGCTCCGGGCCGCAGGCCGGGCAGCGCGACTCGCGTTCCTCACCGACGAGGAGCACGCCCTGCGTGCGAGCGCCGGCAACGAACGGCAGGATGATCACCGATCGAGTCGCCGGCGACAGGAAGGCGACCCGCTCGGCCTCATCCAGCCGGTCGGAGTGGTCGTAGTGCACCACCACGCCCCTGTTCTCCCGGATCGCCTGCGCACAGCGCCCCAGCTGCGCCAGGGGCAAGCTCGCGCCCGCGACGCGCCGCCGCGGCGGCCGCCGTCCACCCGAGCCGGCAATGATCAGGCAATCGGCGCTGTCCCGCACGGCGATCTGGCAGTACGTGGCATCGAGCGACGCCCCGACCGCCCGGGCCAGGCCGCGGTAGGTCGGCGGGATCCGCATCGCCCGGTCGACGGCCAGCGCCCGGTCAAGGGCCCGGTTGATCTCGTCGAACAGCCCCTGTACGCCAGCCAGCCGGCCTTCGTAATCGCGCAACGCGCCCAGGAGGTCGGAGACCAGCCGCAGGCGGCGCAGATCATCGGCACGCAGCGTGCCCCTGGCGCTGCTGGCGAGTCCGACACTTCCGACCGCCCGGCCGCCGGCCAGCAGGGGGACGACGATGCAGGAGAGGATCCCCCGGGACCGGCACCAGAGCGCCCAATCATGGCCGGCAGACTCTTCCTCTAGAACGAAGGGCTCCTCCGGCGGCCGCGGGAACTCCCCGATGCCGGCCGGGTCGACGGGACAGCCATCCGATCGCACCAGCACGGCGCTGGCGACGCTGTCCGCCCACCCGACCCAACCCAGGTCGGCGGCCGTTTCCTCCAGAGCGCCCAGAAGGGGGGCGGCGTACGGTGACGGGTTTTTGCTGGCCGCGACCGACTCGGAGCGCGAGTCAACGCGGACCGGTGGCTTGACTGCTATCTCGGCGATTCGGTTTCCTGCTTCGACGACTCGATCCCCTACTAGTTATCCAAATACGACGCTCAGTGATTCCTCAGGCCCGGCAGGACTGCCTGCGACCTCAGCCTAGAGGGACATTCGCTCTATGTCAATGTCCCATGATTACAATAGCGGATTTTATGGGTGCGACGATACCATCAACAGGCGGCTGACCCATCCGGGTGGGACAACGTCCCACATCGGCGCGAATCGGGGCTACGAGGAGAACCGCAAAGGGCCGCGTCTTCCAGGCCCTTCCGCGACGGTCGCGCTACGGCGTGCTCTCCTACCGAGAGCGGACGATTCGCACGCGCCGGCGCCGGTGCAGGCCGGTGCCCACCTTGGGGACCACGCTGATGCTGCCGTCCTCCTCCAGGACGCACTCCCGCACGTCGCTCACCTTGTCCACTCCGTGCTCCCGGAGCGCCATTTCGACGTCCTCGATACTCAGGCCTTCCTCCTCCAGCGCCTTTGGGAACCATTTCCCGTCCCGGCCGAGCACGGTTGGCTGGCCCGAGACGAGGCGGTCGATGACCGGAACGCGATTCCGGGCCCAGGCCAGGCCCCGGTTGAAGAGGAGCAACGTGGCAATGATGATCACCCCGCCCAGCACCGAGCTGTCCGGCCCGGTGATGGCCGGCTGGAGGGCGTTGGCCACCAGCAGGATCAGCACCAGGTCGAACATCGTGAACTGACCCACCTCGCGCTTGCCGAAGAGCCGCAGCCCAACCAGGAAGGCGACATAGATCACGACGGCGCGCACCACCAGCTCCCACCAGGGGACGCTCAGCTGGAGGAGGTGCTCCACGGCTGTGAGTCTACGAAACCAAGTGCCGGAAGCCGAAGTCGAGCAGGGTGGTCGCGTCGGTGAAGTGCTGGGTGCTCCCCAGCACCACGACGATGACGGTATGCCCACCCCGGGTGGCGGCCGCCGCCAGGCAGTACCCGGCATTGTCGGTGTAGCCGGGCTTGACGCCGATGGCGCCCGAATAGGTCGAGAGCAACCGGTTGAGACTGGTCGGCTTGAACCACTTGTGAGTCGAGGTGGCGGCCAGGGTAACCTGCCGGGTGCCCACGATGTTGCGCAGCTCCGGATAGTCGAGCAGCAGCGTGGCGGTGATCACGGCCAGATCGTAGGCGGAGCTGTAGTGGTTCGGCTCGTCCAGACCACTCGGATTCGTGAAGTGCGTATCGCGGAGGTGCATCGCCTGCGCCTTGCGGTTCATCCGATCCAGGAACTGGCCGCGGGGCACCAGGGTCTGTGCCAGGGTCTCGGCGGCGTCGTTCCCGGAGTCCAGCAGCATCCCATCAAGCAGCTCGCGCACGGTGAGCTGCTCACCCGCCGACAGGCCCATGTGGTCCGGGATCACCTGGGTGGCGGCCGCCGGCACGGTCAGCCCCTGGTCTGGCGTGGCCAGGTCCAGCGCCACCATGGCGGTCATCATTTTGGTCAGCGAGGCGTCGGCAACGCGGGCATGCGCGTCCAGAGCGAACAGGATTTGCCCGGCCTCGACGTCGACCACGATGGCATGTTGGCCGTTGATGACGGGCACTCCGGCGATGGGATGGGCGGCCAGCCAAGTCCCCGAGAAGGGGTGCGGCTTGACCGCTGGCGTTTTGGGAACTGGCCTGGGGCTGGTCCCCGGCACCGCGGTTCTCGCCCTGGCGGTCGGTCTGGCCGTCACTGCCTGCATGACGGCACGCCCGGTCTTATGAGTGCCGGTCGACGCCAGGGCGCTGGTGCCGAGAACGAGGAATCCCGCGACCACCAGCAGCAGCTTGGCCAGCGGGTGCCGACGCCGGGGCGCCAGCAACCGTCGCGCCATTAGGGTGCGACGCGATCCGAGGCTGTAGCCAGACGTAGGGTAGGACGATCGCCTCAAGAAGTCCGCTACATGATGCCGAAGCCCTCCCGGGCTGTCAAGCGACCCGGCTGGCCCTCCAGCTCGTTTAGGCGGCGTGGAGGAGGAGGCGGAGGCCAGCCGCCACCGCCGCCCCCGCGATGACCGAGGCGAGCAGTGGCGCCCGCACAGCAGCCAGCGCTGCCGCCACCGCCACCGCCGCCGCCTTGACGTCTGGATGCCAGCCGCCGGTCACCAGCTGGCTCATGACCAGCGCGGCCAGCAGGGCCGGCGCCAGACCGGTGGTGCGCTGCGTGAGAGTCTCCGGGATCCGCGGCAGGACGGGTCCAGTCCCGCGCAACGCAAACGTGGCCAGCGCTAATCCGCCGATCAGCAGCCAGGTCACTGCGACACAAGGAGACCGACCGCCGCCGCCACGGCCAGCGGGACGCCGGGTGGGGTAAAAGGTGCCAGGATAAGGCCCGCCGCTCCCCCAGCCACCGCCGCCCGGATTGCGCGCCGGGTGGTCAGCATGGGCCAGAGCAGTGCCACGAACAGGGCCGGAAAGGCCGCGTCCAGGCCGAGGCGCTTGGGATCGCCGAAGAGCGGTCCGAGCAGGACTCCCACGATGGTCCCCAGAACCCAGCACCCGTAGAGGAGAGCTCCGGTAGTCAGGACGGTCCGGGCATCGGGTCGGCCGGCCTCCCCGGCGGCCACACCAAGAACGTAGCTTTCGTCGACCACCAGCTGGCCGAGCAGCACCCGCCGGAGCGGCCCGCCGGGGAGCACCTGCGCGACAGCGGCACCCACGGCGAGATACCGGAGGTTGAGCAGGGCGCCGGCCAGGACGGCCGCTACCACTCCCCCACCCGCTCCCAGGATGGCGATGGCCGCGAACTGGGCCGAGCCGGCGAACACCAGGGCCGACATCAGGACGGCCGCCCACCCGGGGATGTGCACTTGCCGGGCGAGGACGCCGAATGACATGCCGAATACGCCGACTGCCACCGCGATGGGGGCAGCGGCCAGCAGCGTTCGCCGCATCAAGCCCGGTGCCGCGAACCAATTCGGTAGTTCGCGATGTTGCGCACCTCGTCGCGGTTGGCCCGCAACTGACTGCCCGGCCAATCGGCGGGCCGGCCAGACTGGGGCAAGCCGAACAATCTATAGAGAGGCAGAAGCTCTTGCAAGGTGGGGTCCGGGCGACGGCCAATGCGCACGGCCAGCACGCAAATCGCTACCGACACAATTCCCACGACGATGATCATGACCAGCGCACCCATGGCATTCCCTCCATGTTGGCCACTCCTTCGGCTAACCGGTTTCCAGTCTACACCGGTTACCAAACGCTGTCCAGCGCCGATCGGGTAAGCAAGAAGCGGGCGTCGGCGCGGTTTCCCTTGTGTGGCCGCCGTTGACAACGTTCCGGCCGATGAGGCGCCGCGCGCCCAGGTCCGGGTCCCGACCGAGTGGCTGATGCCCCTCCTCACCCTGGAACTGGTTCGCGAGGCCCAGCGTCCGGATACGCACGCCAACCTGACCAGCGAGTGGCTGACCATGATGGGCATCGAGATTGTCGTGGACCGGAGCTGGATCCGGGAGCCGTTCTGGGCGCAGATCAAGGACGCCATCGCCGGCGGCTTCATCTATAAGAAGTCGGCGGCTCACCTGCTCGTCCGCGGTGACCGCCGCAGCGGGCGCGCTCGCCGCTAAGCCCGGGCAAGGCCGAGGCTCTACACTCAAGTCGTACCGAACGTCGGTATAGCCAGTTGTAGGTGGAGAGAATGCGGGACGTGCGCCCCAGCCTGGTCGAGGCCTCGCTCGAGATCGAATTGCAGGACCCGCGGGTGGTCGCCGAACTGATCGCGGCCATTCCCGTCGGGCTCGCCCTGGTCCACCCTTTCGACCTCCGGATCATGGCGGCCAATCTGGCCATGGCCAGCGCCCTGGAGGTGGTTCCCGAGGCGCTCATCGGCGGCCGGGTGGTCCAAGTGCTCCCCGAGAACCATCCGCTGGCCGATCCGACCCACTATCGCGAGGTGACGGCTACAGCCCGGCATCTGGAGGGCCGCCTGCAACATGGGGACCGGACGTGGCGCTGGTTCCTGCGTCCGCTGCGCGGCAGCGGGCTGGTCTATGTACTGGCCGGCCTGGTGGAGGTGGGCCACGACGTCGAGGTAGACGAGCTCCGCGAGATCAACCAGGTGAAGACGGACTTCCTCAACCTGGCGTCCCACGAGTTGCGCACGCCGCTGGGGGTCATCAACGGCTACGCGTCGCTGCTCTCCCAGGGCGGGCTGACTGAAGAGCACCAGCGGCTGGCCGGCCTGCGCATCTACGAAAAAGGGCGGCAGCTCACGCGCCTGCTCACCGGCCTCAGCCAGGTGGCACGGCTGGATGAGATCCGTACCGCGCCTCGGGATGAGCCGGTGGACCTGACCGCGCTCCTGGTAGAGCTGGTCGCCGAAGCCGAGCGACACTACCCGGATCTGGCGATCGAGATCGAGCTCCAGGTCCCCGAGGCATCCGCCCGGGGCAACGCGTTCTGGCTGCGCACCGCGTTCCACGAAGTGCTGGACAATGCCGCCCGCTTCCGGGGCACGCCCGGCCGGGTCGACGTGGCGCTGGTGGAGCGGCCGGATGCCTTCGTGGTCACGGTACGCGACGATGGCTTCGGCATCGATGAGAGTCTGCAGCCGTTGCTGTTCCAGCGGTTCACCCCCATCGAGACGGACACCAACCGCCACCTGGTCGGCCTGGGCATCGGCCTGTTCCTGGTCCGCGAGGTGCTGGCGGCGCATGGCGGGCAGATCCAGATCCAGAGCCACCCCTCCACCGGTACCTCCGCCACCCTCCAAGTCCCGAGGTAGGGAGCGACAATGGCCACCACTGCGGAGGTTGCGCTCAAGGGCCCCATCCAGGACCGCGCCGAGGAGGTGCTCACGCCGGGGGCGCTGGAATTCGTGGCGCGACTGCAGCGGGAGTTCGGTGCTCGGCGGCTGGAGCTGCTGGCATTGCGCGACGAACGCCAGCGGCGGCTCGATGAAGGCGAGGTGCCGCAGTTCGTTTCTCCGAGCCCCGGTCGCGACTCGGAATGGAAGGTCCCCGGGGCGCCCAAAGACCTCCAGGATCGGCGGGTCGAGATCACCGGTCCGACCGACCGCAAGATGTTGATCAACGCGCTGAATTCCGGAGCGCGGGTGTTCATGGCCGACTTCGAGGATGCGAATGCCCCGACCTGGTCCAATCTGGTGGAAGGGCAGATCAACCTGATCGACGCCATCGAACGCCGTATCGCGTTCCAGAGCCCCGAGGGCAAGGAATACCGGCTGAACGACCGGGTGGCCACCCTCGTGGTCCGTCCCCGCGGGTGGCACCTCGACGAGCGGCATGTCGAGGTGGGCGGCACGCCGGTGTCCGGCAGCCTCCTCGATTTCGGCCTCTATTTCTTCCACAACGCGGAGCGGCTGCTGACCAAAGGGAGTGGGCCCTACTTCTATCTCCCCAAGCTGGAGAGCCATCTCGAGGCGCGCCTCTGGAACGACGTCTTCAATTTCGCGCAGGACGAGCTCGGTCTCCCCCGCGGCACCATCCGGGCCACGGTCTTGATCGAAACCATCCTGGCGGCGTTCGAGATGGAGGCCATCCTGTACGAGCTGCGCGACCACTCGAGCGGCCTGAACGCCGGCCGCTGGGACTACATCTTCAGCATCATCAAAAAGTTTCGCAACCGGCCCGATTTCGTGCTGCCGGACCGCGTCCAGGTGACGATGACGGTCCCATTTATGCGCGCCTATACGGAGCTCCTGGTGAAGACGTGTCATCGGCGCGGCGCGCACGCCATGGGCGGCATGGCGGCCTTCATTCCCTCCCGGCGTGACCCTGAGGTCACTCGGGTGGCGCTGGCCAAGGTCAAGGAGGACAAGGACCGCGAGGCCGGTGACGGCTTCGACGGCACCTGGGTGGCCCATCCCGATCTGGTCTCCACCGCCACGGAAGCCTTCGATCGGGTGCTCGGCGACCGGCCGAACCAGCTGGAGCGCCAGCGGCCCGAGGTATCGGTCGCCGCAGCCCAGCTCCTCGATGTCCGCGTGCCTGGCGGGACGATCACCGAGAACGGGCTGCGGATGAATGTCAGCGTAGGCATCCAGTACATCGAGTCGTGGCTGCGCGGCGTGGGGGCGGCGGCCATCAACAATTTGATGGAAGATGTCGCGACCGCCGAGATTTCGCGCTCGCAGGTCTGGCAGTGGGCCCGGCACTCGGCCCGGCTGAGCGAGGGGCAGACGGTCGCCGCGGACCTCGTCCGCCAGATCGCCGACGAGGAGATGGCCAAGATTCGCGAGCGGCTCGGGGATGCCGGATGGTCGACGAGCCGGTTTGCGCAGGCGCGGGCAGTTTTCGAAGAGGTGGCGATTTCCTCGAGCTTCCCACCCTTCCTCACGCTGGTGGCGCAGAAGCACCTCGACTAACAGGGTGCCGTCCTAGGCGGCGCGTTCGGAGTGGACCTCGACGTGGTCCGCGCGGTCAAGCTTCCAGTCGCCCCGGCTCAGCACGCGAACGATGATCCCACTCTCTTTCGGCGCCAGGACTACTCGACGGCGGAACCGCCAGTCCTCAATCCATTCGGCGACGTGCCGCCCGCGCACGACTCTGGCGGCGTC
>VBID01000163.1 GCA_005880615.1 Chloroflexota bacterium | reverse complement strand
TAACCCGTTGGTCGGAGGTTCGAGCCCTCCAAGCACCAGCAGCTCCCGCACCCGGATCCAGGTGCCAACGGCCCACCATACCCGCCTTCGAGTTGCCTTCGCGGCAACCTGATTATCCGGCTGCTCGGCCAACCGCAACGGCGAAGCAGAAGCTCCGGGTGGCATCTGCCCTTGACAATAATCGATCACCTCTGTAGAGTCGGAGCGCTTCTACGCAGTGGGAACTGTTTTCATAGTATGAAAACCGCGAGGAACGGGCAGGCTTCACCCAACGGCCACTACCGGATACGGTCCATCGATCGTGCGCTGACCATTCTGGATGCCTTCGATTCCCTCCGACCACGGATGTCCCTGACCGATCTCTGCCAGGCAACGCAGCTGCCCCCCAGCACCGCCTATCGCATCGCGGCAAATTTGGTGCACAGGGGCTACCTCTCTCAAGATTCGGGTCGGGGCGATTACTGGCCCGGGCTGGCCCTGATTCGCCTGGCGGGCGTGGCGTTGGGTCAACTCGATGTGCGAGAGAAAGCGGCACCAACCCTGAAGGAGCTGCGGGACGATTCCAAGGAAACGGTTCATCTGGCTGCGCTCGACGGACGCCGAGTCATTTACCTGGAGAAGTTGGAGGGCCTGCATGCCGTTGGCTTGATGAGTTCGCGTGTTGGCCGCACAGCTCCCGCCCATTGCACTGCGCTCGGCAAGGCGCTCCTGGCGTTCGGCGATGGCGATGCGGAGGAAGATGTCATTTCACGAAAGCTGGAGCGATTCACGCCGCGCACGATTGTCGACGGGGCGCTGCTCCGTGGCCACCTGGCCAAGGTACGTGAACAGGGGTACGCGATTGATGTGGGGGAGCACGAAACTGACGTCCGCTGTATCGCGGCTCCCGTCCGTGATCACAGCGGCAAGACGATTGCTGCCATCAGCGTGGCAGGGCCGGCGCAAAGGATGGAGGTGCAGATGGGGCGAGGACTTATCAAGGATGTAGTGGCTGCCGCGAATAGGATTTGCCGGGATCTCGGCTACCTGGGAGATGCACCGCGGTCCCAGGAAGACGGCTCGGAAAGAACGACTGTAGGAAGGAGGGATTCGAGAGATGAGCGATCTGGACGTACTCGTTAATGCTTTGAACGCGGGACGCGTCAGCCGTCGGGAATTTGTGAGCCGGGGCATTGCCCTAGGGCTGTCGACCACGGTTCTGGGAAGCGTGCTGGCCGCGTGCGCGCAAACCGCTCAGAAGTCGGGTGGTCCCGTGGATTTAACCTTCGTGACCTGGTCCTACGGGATCGACACCATCAAGAGCAATATCGCCAAGTTCGAAGCGCAAAACCCGAATACCACCGTGGCGTTCCAGGATTTCTCCTGGTTGAACTACCACGACACTATGGTGACGCGATTCGTCGGCAAGACACCGACCGACCTCGCCTACAGTTCGGACCACTGGCTGCAGGAGTGGGCGGCCGCGGGCTGGCTGGCGCCCCTGGAGGATCACTTCAGTCAGGTTCGCAGCTACAGGGCCGATTACTTCCCCTACGTGACGTCGGGAATGACCTATAACGGCAAGGTCTACGGCATCCCCTATTACGCCGACACCTGGGCGTTCCTGTACAACGCCGATCACTTGCAGCGCGCGGGCCTCTCAGGTCCCCCAGCCACCTGGGACGAGCTGACGGAACAAGCAAAGACCATCAAATCGAAGGGGATTGCCAATTATCCGGTGATCCTGCTCTTCGCACAGGACGACCCCGGGTCAATCGAGGTCTGGACATCCATGGTATTTTCGCGGACGGATGGCCACCTCTTCGACTCGAGTTTCCATCCCGTCTTCAACCAGCCGGGCTCGGCTGCGGCCAAGACCATCGACTGGATTTCCGGCTCGCTGCGGGACACAAAGATCCTCGACCCCGCCTCCCTGCAGTCACAGGAGATCCCGGTGGTCAAGGGGATGGAATCCGGCGCTCACACCTTCACGATCCTCGAGACCTACAACCAGGCCGAGCTCAACAACCCTGGAGTAAACAAGTTGGCCGGGAACTTTAAGATGGCCCCTATGCCTGGAGAAACTCAGGGCACCGTCGGCTACGTTCGCTTCTATGCGGCTACCGGTCAGCTGATCAACCGAGGCGCGGACGCCGTTGGGGCAGCCGGGAAGTTCCTGGAGTATTTCGGTGGCAAGACCGGCGATCAGTTCAGTCCGGTCGTGAAGCGGTGGGCCGTCGAGAACGGGCTCGGGTTTGGGTGGAAGTCGCTCTGGAACGACGCCGAGGTCAAGACGGCCTTCAACAA
This sequence comes from Chloroflexota bacterium, assembly GCA_005880615.1. Lineage (GTDB taxonomy): Bacteria > Chloroflexota > Dormibacteria > CF-121 > CF-121 > CF-121. Next base: position 7,168 of record VBID01000163.1, on the reverse strand, counting down.
GTGGGGCGACTCGGCCATGCTCCAAAAGAACCAGGAGCTGGCTCGGGCCAAGGACGGGCTTACCAAGTTCTATCCGAGCTGGGATGTCTTCAGCCGGACCGAGTTGCAGAAGGCTTACCTGGGACAGGTATCCACCCAGGATGCCCTCAAAGCCATGGCGGACAAATGGAACGAGCTTCAGAAGGCTTAAGTCCCCAAGTTCGCTGAGCTGCCGGACCCACTGGTGGCAGGGCAGGTTCGGCGCCGGGCCGCACCCGGGCAGGCCTCCTCCCACAGGGAGCGTACCTACGCCTACCTGACCCTGCTCCCGGCGCTCCTGATTGTCGCCGGATTCACGGTCTATCCGCTGGTCTACTCCGTCTACCTGAGTCTCCATCGGGAGATTCTTACCGATCCGCTGAACCATCCGTTCACCGGCCTCACCAACTATGCCCAGGTGCTGGGGAGCTATTACCTGGTCAGCTCGACCTTATCGACCATCATCTTTGCCGCGCTCGCGGTACCGGCCGTCCTCGCGTTCGGGCTCGCCGTCGCGCTTCTCCTCAACCAGTCCTTCGCCGGCTCCGCCTTTCTGCGCGTGGTCATCCTGCTTCCGTGGGCAATGCCGGCCGTGATCAGTGGCATCGTCTGGCGGTGGATCTTCAATGGCGACTACGGGGTGCTCAACAACCTGCTCAGCTCGCTTGGGATCATTCACCAATACATCCCGTGGTTGAGCACACCGGCCACCGCCCGCGCCGGACTGGTCGTGGCGCAAGTCTGGCGAGAAGGGCCGCTGGCAGCGATCTTCCTTCTGGCGGCGCTCCAGACCATCCCGCGTGAGCTGTACAGCGCCGCCAAAGTAGACGGCGGTGGTGGCTGGTCGGCCTTCCGCCACGTGACGCTGCCGATGCTCCGGCCCACGCTATCGATTGTGCTGATCTACGAAACCATTGTGGCGGTGGTGACCTTTGACCTGGTCTATGTGATGACTGGCGGTGGTCCGGGCGACGCTACCTCGCTCATCAGTTGGTATGCCTACACGGAGGTGTTCAAGTTCGTGAACTTGGGACATGGCGCGGCCCTCGCCTTCCTGATCGCCGCGGCCCTGGTGGTGGTCATCCTCATCTACCTGCGGGCGCTGCGTTCCGAGGAACTCTATTGACCGGAGTCAGAGCGCGCCTCAGCCGGCAACATCTGATACGCACGCTGGGATTGTGGGGAGCGACCGCGCTGGTTGGCCTCTTCGTCCTTGGGCCAATCCTATGGATGGTGGACTCCAGCCTGCAGGGAGAGAACGAACTTCTGAGCCGGCCTAGTCATATATTGCCGGTAAATCCAAGCTTCGATAACTACAACTACATCTTCACGGGCGAAATCCCGCGGAGCTTTGCGGTCCGCGGAGCGATTCGGAGCCGGATTTCGCAAGAGGCCCGCCAAATCCCGCAGGCTCTGGAGAACAGCGTCATTGTCGCCCTGGGTGTCACGCTCATCAACTTGCTGCTGGGGTCGCTGGCTGCCTACTCGTTTGCCCGCATTCGGTTTAGAGGAAAAGGCCTGACGTTCAACTTCCTGCTCGGTAGCCGACTGCTGCCTGCCATGGCCATCGCCATCCCCTATTACACAATCATCAACGGGCTCGGTCAGCTCGACACCTACACCGCGCTCATTGTCGTCTATCTCACGTTTACCCTGCCATTCACCGTATGGTTCTTGCGCGAGTATTTCCTGTTGCTCCCCAAAGAAACGGAGGATGCGGCGCTGATCGATGGGTGCAATCGATTTCAGACGCTGGTCCATATCGTGCTCCCGCTGGCGGCACCAGCCATGGTGGCGGCCGGTGCCTTCGCCTTCATGGCGTCGTACAACGAGTTTCTTTTTGCGTTGCTCTTGACGCAGACCATCAACTCGCAGACCCTCCCCGTCATCATTGCCTCGGTGGCGGTAAATCCTGACGCGAGCTTTGCGCTGATCTCGGTGAGCGTCGTGCTCGCCATGGTTCCGCCGCTCCTGTTTGCCATAGGTATTCGCCGCTATCTGACCCGCGGCCTGGTGGGAGCTATCGGTCACGCATGATGCAAGTGGGAGGAGAACGAATGGCCAGGAGAGTACCGCATGCCCAGACCCTTCGGCTGTACATCGGGGGGCGCTGGGTGGAAGGTGCCCAGGGACGCGTGGTCGAGCTGCGCAGCCCGGCCACTGGAGGTCTGCTGGCAGAGGTGGCCCAGGCGGAGCCGGAGGACGTTCGGGCCGCCGTTGTCGCTGCCCAGGAGGCCACCGGTCAAGCCGCGCGGCTTTCCGTCTGGGATCGGGCGCGCCTCTGCCACCGGGTCGCCGACCAGATCGAGGCGCGGGCTGATGAGCTGGCCCGGGAACTGTCGGAGGAGCAGGGCAAGCCCTATCTCAGTGAGGCGCTGCCCGAAGTCCACAAGACGGTCGAGGGCTTTCGGCTCGCCGCCGAGGAAGCCAAGCGACTCAACGGCGAAGTGATTCCGGCGGAGGACTCGCACAAGCGAGTAATCACGATCCGCCAACCGCGGGGAGTCTACGCGGTGATCACCCCGTGGAACTTTCCCATGAACATTCCGACCGAATACCTGGCGCCTGCTCTGGCGACCGGGAACACGGTCGTGTGGAAGCCGTCGAGCTACACGGTGCGCTGCGCCGCTCGGCTGGTTGAGTGCATGGAGGCTGCCGAGGTCCCGCCCGGCATCGTGAACCTTGTGTATGGGCCGGGTTCGACGGTGGGCCATGCGCTGGTCACGCATCCGGTCGTGGTTGGGATTGCGGTCACGGGGGACGCGAATACGGGCGAGGTTATAGCCGGGGAGGCGGCCGGCAAGCGTCTGCTCCTGGAGCTCGGTGGGAACGGACCAGTGGTCATCCTGGACGATGCCAACCTGGAAGCCGCCGCCCGCTGCGTGTCGGCAGGTTCGTTTCTCAACGCCGGCCAGGTCTGCAGTGCTTCAGAACGCATCCTCGTTGCCCAGGCGGTGCACGCGCCCTTCCGAGAGGCCATGGTGGCGGCTGCCAGCGCGGTACGGCTCGGCAATCCGCTGGACGAGACCACGACCATGGGTCCCATGAACAATCGAGCGACGGCCGAAAAGATGGACCGCCACCTGCAGGATGCGCGGACGAAGGGAGCCCAAGTCGTAGCGGGCGGGAGCCGAGCTTCTGGCTTTCCGACCGACCTCTTCTACGAGCCCACCATCCTCGACAACGTCCAGGCAGACATGCTGGTCTTTCAAGAGGAGACCTTCGGCCCTATCGTCCCCTTGACGGAGGTCCGGGACGATGTCGAGGCCCTCGAGCTTGCTAACCGTACAAGCATGGGACTCGTCGCGTCCGTCTTCACCACGAACTTGCGCCGCGCGTTTTTCTTTGCGGAGGGCTTGCAGGCAGGCACGGTTGTTGTCAACGATGCCAGCACCTACTGGGAGCTTCATCTGCCTTTCGGCGGCCGGGCTGGGAAGCGCAGTGGTTACGGCCGGTTGGGTGGCAAGCATACCCTGATGGAGATGACCGACCTGAAGACCATCGCCATCGACCTGCACAACGCTTGATGCGCTATAGCGACGAGACCAGCCCCAGCTTGCGCGATCTCTTTGCGCGCGGCGTGGGTGCGCTCTTGCCTACCGGATCGGTCGAGCAGCACGGTCCGCACCTGCCCGTCGGCACCGACGCCATGATCGCGGAAGCCCTGGCTCACGCCGTGGTTGCGAGACTTTCATCGGACTGCCTCGTGCTGCCCGCACTCTGGTACGGGTTTGCTCCACACCATATGAGCTTCAAGGGAACGGTGACCCTGCGTGCCGACACCTACCTGGCACTCATCGCGGATATCAGCCGGAGCATTTTCGGTCACGGCGTTCGACACCTCGTTATCCTGAACGGCCACGGGGGAAACATCGCTCCGCTCCGGATGCTCTCGGCGGATCTCGCGCGTGAGTGTGGACGAGCTCCCCTGATCGTGACCTACTGGGAAACGATCAACCGAGAGATCCACGAGTTCTTCGCGGAACCGGAACTGGTTTGCGGGCACGCGTGCGCGCTCGAGACTTCGCTTGCCCTGCACCTCTTTCCCCAGCTCGTCCGCCGGGAGGCCATTCCGAGTGGACGTTCGGGCGAGACCGGGCCGCACATGTTTGAAACGGCGGCCGCCTTTGAGGGGCTGGACTTCGGGAAGTTCTCGGCCAACGGCGTGATTGGGGATCCGTCGCTGGCAAGCGTGGAGGTCGGAGCTCGGTTGTTTGCACTGCTTGTTGACAAGCTCACGGTCACCGTGGCGCAATACCTTCGGCGGCAAAGGTGACCCAGGGAAGCCCGGCACGGACCCCGATGGAGCGTCTGCGCATGCTGAACATCGACCTCCCGGCGCTTCAGCCGGCGGCGGGCACCTACATTCCGGGCGTCGTAGTCGGCAACCTGCTGTTCGTGTCGGGACAAACCCCGACCGACCACGGCCGCCTGACCGCCGTGGGGCGCGTCGATGCCGACGTGTCGGTTGCCGAAGCCCGGACGGCCGCCCGCCTGGCGGCTCTCAACTGTCTGGCCGAAGTAGTGGCCACCGTTGGCTCGCTCGATCGCGTTCGCCGGGTCGTCCGGCTAACGGGTTACGTGCGCTCAGGGCCCGGGTTCGCCGAGCAGCCGGCCGTCATCGACGGTGCTTCCCAGCTGCTGACCGACATCTGGGGAGAGATGGGTCGCCATTCGCGCGCCTCGATTGGGGTGGCCGAGCTGCCAGGCGGGGCGCCGGTCGAGATCGAGATGGTGATGGAAATCAGTCCGTGAGCCTGCCCGAAGTCGTGACAGTTGGCGAAGCCATGGTGCTCTTGTATTCGGCGGACGGGTCAACTCCGCTGCGGAAGGTTCGGCAGTTGACCATGGACGTCGGCGGTGCCGATTCGAACTTCGCTATCGGCATGACACGTTTGGGCTTCAGCGCGGGATGGGTCAGCCGCGTCGGCGCCGGCCCGCTCGGCGAGTTCGTCGTGCAGACGATCGCCGATGAAGGCGTCGACGTCTCCCGGGTTGCCTCCGATCAAGACCATCCAACCGGTGTCTACTTCAAATATCACGATGGCGACGAGGAGACCAGGGTCATCTATTACCGGAGCGCCTCGGCCGCCAGCTATCTACGGCCGGAGGACCTCGATCCCGGCTACTTTGCTAAAGCCAGGCTGCTCCACTTGAATGGGATGACCTGTGCCCTTGGTGAGAGCTGTGAGCGAACCGTTCGGGAAGCGCTGAGACTGGCGAAGAAGGTGGGAGCCGTGGCCTCGCTTGACCTGAACCTGCGCCTCCAGCTCTGGAACGTGGATGCCGCTCGCAGGGCCATCCTCCCGTTGCTGCCGCAGGCCACTGTGTTGTTCGGCACAGAAGACGAGTTCCGGATTCTATTCGATCGGCCTTCTCTCCCGGACGCGCTCCGGGCGGCGAGCCGGCTGGGACCGGAGACGGTCGTTGCCAAATGCGGTGAGCGCGGCGCGGCCGCACTCGTGTCAGGGACACTCATCTCCCATGGCGGGTTCTCCCCGCCCGACTTCGTCGACTCGGTCGGTGCGGGGGATGGATTCAACGCTGGATTCATGGCCTCACTACTGCGGGGACTGACCCCGGGGGAAGCGCTGCGGTTCGCCAATCTCATCGGCGCAGCAGCCGTGGCCGTCCCGGGGGACTTTCAGGGCTACCCGAGCTGGTCTCAGCTGGAGGAGCTGGCGTCGACCTGGCCGGAAAAGGCAGCCACGGTTGGGTGAGGCCGAGCATCGGGAGCCCTGCCGGGTGGCGGTAATCGGCGCCGGTTTCATGGGTTCCCTGCACGCGCGGCAGGTGGCTGAACTTCCCGCCGCCAGGCTCGTGGGCGTGGCCGACCCTGACCGATCACGTGGGGTCTCGCTGGCCCAGCAGTGTGGCACCAACTGGTTTGCCGATTACCGGCAAGCCCTCGAGCAAACGCGGCCCGATGCCGTGATCATAGCCACGCCCGAAGACAACCACCTTGATCCGTGCCTGGACGCATTCGCGTCGGGAGCGCACGTGCTCGTGGAGAAACCACTGGCGTCAACGGTTGCTGCAGCCCGGCAGATGGTGTCAGCGAGCGAACGCTCCGGTCGCTTGCTCATGCTCGGCTACATCCTGCGCTTCGAAGTGGCCTACGCCAAGATCAAGGAGGCCGTGGCCAGCGAAAATCTGGGAAGTCTGGTCCAGATCTATTGCCGCCGCAACGCCACCATCAGTGAGGCCCGACGCCTGGCCGGCAGAACAAGTGTCCTGAAGTACCTGGGTGTTCACGATCTTGACCTGATGATGTGGCTCCATCCAGTGCGCGTGACCCAGGTCCGGGCATGGGCTCTGGATGGTCCGGTCAAAGCCGAGTTCGGTCAGTCGGATGCGGTCTGGTTGGAAGTGCGGTTCGCCGACGGCGCCGTTGGCGTCCTAGAGGCCGCCTGGTGCCTGAGTCCTGGCTGGGCCTCCTGGACGTTGCCGGCGGCATGGTCGAGCTTTGGCGACATCCGTCTGGAGGCGGTCGGGACCCGAGGGCTGGCGACGCTTGACTTCACCCCGATGAACGTGGTGGCCACCGATGACGAAGGGTGGAAGTTTCCGGATACCCGGCATTGGCCACAGCTATCTGGGCGGCTGGCGGGTGCGCTCAAGTTGGAGGACGAGTATTTCGTACGGTCATGCGGGACCGGGGCCAGGGTCGAGCCCGATGCCGCTCAGGGACTCCGATCCCTGCTTCTCGCCGAAGCTGGCGAGACGTCCATTCGGGATGGGAAACCCGTGACCCTGTCTGATCCGTGGTGAACCGCATGCGAATGGGTCTGATCGGGGCTGGCGCAACGGCTGCCGCTTACGCCCGCGCGCTGAAATCCCTTATCTATGTTGATTTCGTGGGCGTTGCCGACCCCGACCATGAGAAGGCACTCGGGCTGACGGCGATCTACGGCGGCGAAGCATGCGAGAGTGCCGCCGACCTGATCCGCGCCGCACAGCCTGATGCGGTAATCGTAGCGACGCCCCTGAACTCCCGTGTCGACTCTGTGCAGGTAGCGGCGGATGGCGGGTGCTCGGTCTTCGTCGAGGCGCCTATCGCGGCTACGGTCGAGGATGCCGAGGCGATGACCGCGAGCTGTCAGGCAGCGGAGGTCAAATTCATGGTCGGCCACGTGCTCCGGTTCGAGCC
>VBID01000218.1 GCA_005880615.1 Chloroflexota bacterium | reverse complement strand
TCCTTACTATTGCCGGGATCACGGCGTTCCTCATCGCCCCGGCCCTGGAGAACGCGGCTGCCCGCTGGTTGCTGCGTCTCTCCGCCGCCGGCGTGCTGCTGCCCATGTTGCTGGGCGTGGACTACGCCGTGAGCCGCGTTTTCGCCGTCCCGGCCCTTGACCTGCGCTGGATGGCGGCCATCCACGGTGACCTGAATGCGCTGGCGTTCGCCCTCCCCGGACTCCTGGGCTGGACCTTGCTGTCGGATCGGGACCGGAGCCGCCACTCGAACGATTCGATTCGACGCTGAGGCGCCGAAATGTCCCACTATGGAACGGGAGGTGCCGATATGCAGGTCAAAGAGCTCGGCCACCTGGTGCTGTATGTTCGCAATCTGGAGCGCTCGCGGCGGTTCTACGGCGAGGTCCTCGGCTGGAGGGAGATCAAGACTCCTGGGGTAGAGCTGGGTTTTCCGGCGGCGGCCTTCACGTCCGGCCGAACCCACCACGAGCTGCTCCTGATCGAAGTCGGTGACGGTGCGGCCCCCATCCCCAGCGGACGGCGGGTTGGTCTGTACCACTTCGGGCTGAAGGTCGGCGAGTCTGATGGCGAGCTGCGCGAGGCGCGGGATCGGCTGGTGGCGGCGGGAGCCAAGATTGTCGGGTCCACCGACCACGGGGTGACGCACAGCCTGTACATCGAGGATCCCGACGGAGTCGAGATTGAGCTGTACATCGATGTCCAACCGGCCAGGTGGAAGGAGGACCCGGCGGCCATCTTTGCCGAGCCGCGCCCGCTCCGCCTGTAGCGGCCCGCATGCACCCCGTCCCTGACCCTCCCCCTGAGGGGGAGGGAAATCTGTCCAGCTTGCTCGTGGCCCGAAAGGGTCACTTCAAGCTGGAATCGGGTCATCACAGCGATGTCTGGCTCGACCTCGATCTCTTGTTCGTCCAGCCCGCTCGGCTTCGGCCGTTCGTGGGGGAACTGGCGAAGCGCCTCCAGCCACACGGAATCGAAGCTGTCTGCGGTCCGTTGGTCGGAGGTGCGTTGGTGGCACAACTCATTGCGTCCGAGCTTGATGTGGACTTCTACTACGCGGAGCGATCGCAGCCGAGAACGGCCGGGCTGTCCGCCGTGGATTACCAGCTACCGCACGCGCTTCGAGCCGGCATCCGCGGGAAGAATGTCGCGGTGGTGGACGACGCCATCAACGCCGGATCCGCGGTTCGGGGGACACTGGCGGACCTGACTGCTTGCGGGGCTCGACCCGCAGCGCTTGGTGCCTTACTGGTACTTGGGTCTTCTGCGTCGGGCATGGCCGCTGCCGCCGGGATTCCACTCGAGAGCATCGCCACCCTCTCCAGCGGATTGTGGACACCGGCCGAGTGCCCGCTGTGCGGCTCGAGGGTCCCGCTCGAAGACACCGAAGCTTAGATTCTCCGCCTGCCGACGGCGAATTGGACGTCGAGGCCGAGGAACCGGCCGACGTCCTGGGCCTCGGCCTCGAGCCGTGGCTGGACATTGCGAGGAATCGCTGCGAAGGGTTCGACCGTGACGGCCAGCCCACCAGCTGTCCGCTGCTGCCGCCAGGTACCCACCACGCGTCCGTCGACGACCAGCGCCGGATGAATCCAGCCACCGCCGGCCTGGATCCGGCGCGCGAACGTCGGAGACAGCGCCAGGTCGCGCCTGGCATACCCGAGGAGGTAGGCGTCGAAGGCTCCCAGCAGACGCACGCCCGGCCTCGATACCCTGGCGGTTCGGTCAGTCCCCGCCAGCATCCAGGCTGGCTTCCCTAGCGCCTCGATCTCGACCAGCCGGGCCTTGATGCGTTCGAACCCCTGGCGCGCGTCGGCCAGGGGGATCCCCGCCCAGGTGGCAAAGTCACGGACATCGGCCGGGCCATGGGCACCGACGTAACGCGTAGCCAGCTCGGCCAACGGGTCTTTCGGCCTCGGTGACCGCTTACTGACCCAATCTTCGAAAAGAACATAGGTCGGCTCGTCGTCTGCGCGGTCCGGCCCGCGACAGATCAGGCCCCGCGCCGCCGCATAGAAGCACAGGTGGGCAGCGGCATTGGTCTTGGGATCGACCGTCACCCGCTTCCGGGCGAGCTTGGCCAACAGCTCCGCTCGGATGAGGGGACCATTCGCGGCCAGCGCGGACCTGATGGCCGGGATCGCCCGCTCGAGGAGGTGATCGTCCAGCCCCAGCTGCAGGCGCCGTCGCCGGTCACCGGCCGCCAGGGCCGGCCCCAGGAGGCTGACCAGCCAGCTGACGTCCTCGGCGGGCAGCATGTGCAGCGTCCCGCGCATCGCCCAGGTTCGGACAACGGTTCGATCCTGATTGCACGCTCGGATCACGGCCTGCGCGTCCAGGCCCTCGCTCCGAGCTCGGACGGCCAGCCTCGAGGCCCGCGTGTCTTGCGCCTGCAGGGCGAAGACGTCGCGCAGGACGCCCGTGACCGTCTTCGGACGCGGCCCGGAAAGACGCTGGGAGCGCATCCGGAGAAGGCGAACGCGGTCCTCGGAGAATCGGGCTGCCAGACTAACCGCGCAGGTACCGGTCGAAAAAGGCGACCGACCGCTGCATCGCGAGCCAGAAGCTGTTCGAGATGTTGTGGTTATCGCCGGGATACGTGTAGAACTCAACTGTCTTGCTGTCCGCTTGCAGCTGCTGGGCCAGGGTCTGAGAGAAGGCGAGCGGCACCTCCTCGTCGGCCGTCCCGTGGTCGAGCTGGATGGGGGCGGTGACGTCATCCAGGTAGGCGGTGGGGGAGATCGAGTTCCAGAACGTCGGGTTCTCCTCGGGTGTGCCGAAGCGAGCGATGAAGGCCTGTCGCCAGCCATTGCGAATCGAGGGCGGAGGTCCGCTCCCGGCCGGCGGGTGCCACTTCTCGAGCAAGTCCTGATAGGAGGCGACTACCCCGGCCCAGATGACGGCCGCCTTGATGTCGTGGTCGATGACCAGCACCCGCAAGGTGAGGTTCCCGCCCATCGAGTGACCCCACATGCCGATCCGGTTCGGGTCGGCATCCGGATATCGCTTGAGGGTGGCCACGGCGTTCAGCACGTCGATCGTGTAGTCGGGCGAGCCGTAGGCGCTGGCCGGCTGGCCTTCGGAGCTGCCATGGCCGCGATAGTCCGACTTGAAGACGATGTACCCGCGGCGGGCAAAGGCGTCCACGTAGGCCACGTACCGCTCGGTGGTCCGGTACTGCGCGGGCGGGATGTAGCCGTGATTGAAAATGATGACCGGCCATCCAGTGGCGGGCTTTGGGCCGTTCGGGACCGTGAGCAGGCCGTTGATCTTCAGCCCGTCTGAACGATACGAAGCGATGTACCGCTGGTAGTTGCCGCCGGCCGCGAGTCGCTGCTCGATCACCAGGTCTGAGCCCGGGTACTCTTGCTGCCGCATGTAGTCGATGGCCAGCGGGACGAGCGGCAGCGGGGTGGGCGTCGGCGCGCCGGACTGCGGCGACGCCATCGGGTGGGGGCTGGCAGCGGCCCGGGCCGGCGGCGCCCCACTGCACCCGATCAGGCTGGCCGCGGCCAGCGTGACGGCGATCGTCGCGCGCTGCATCCACTTCAGCTTACCGAGGCAGGGTGAGATGCTTGTCTGAAGGAGACGGCAGCGCCCGAGGACAGGAGGAGCTGAAATGGAAGCCACCAAGGTTGCGGTCCTGGGCACGGGCCGGATGGGCGGCGCTCTCGCCCGTCGGCTGCAGGCCTCTGGATTTGCGGTAACGGTCTGGGATCGGACCAGGGAGAAGGCCGAGCGCCTGAAGGTCGGGCCGGTGGGGGCGACGCCTGCCGACGCGATCCGCGGGGCCAACGTGGTCCTGAGCAGCCTGACCGACGCGGCCGCGGTCCGCAGCGTGTACCTGGGCCGGGACGGCATTATCGAGCACGCGGCGGGGCAGCTCCTGGTGGAGATGAGTACCGGCGGCCCCGATGTGATCGAGGAGATCGCGCAGCAGGCACGCGTCCGCGGCGTGAGACTCCTGGAGGCCCCGGTGCTGGGCAGCGTCCCGGCTGTCGAGAGCGGAACGCTGGCCATACTGGTGGGCGGCTTACAGGCGGAGCTTGAACAGGCGCGACCGGTGCTGGAACGCCTGGGGGAGGTCCACTCCGTGGGCGCGTTGGGCAGCGCCGCCCGCCTGAAACTGGTCGCCAACAGCATGCTCGGCATCATCAGCGCCGCCGCAGCCGAGTTGCTGGCCGCGGGGACCGCCGCCGGGCTCGAGCGCGGCCAGGTCTTTTGGGCGCTGGCTCGCTATGCGCCGTTGCTCAAGGCCCGGGAAGCCGGATTCCTGCGAGACCAGCATCAGCCGACCATGTTCGCGGTCCGGGACCTGGTCAAGGACCTCGACCTGGCTCTCAATCTCTACGACCGCGCCCAGGCGTCGGTGCCGCTGACCCTAACGACCCGTGCGCTCTTTGCCGACGGACTCCCCGGATCGAGCGACCTCGATATCTCGGCCATCGTCCGACGCCCGGCGCGCGTCCAACAACCGCATGAGGTCCAACCATGAGCGCTCCGCCCACTGGAACCCTGGCCGATCCGGCCGGCCAGCGCTGGGCTCCCAGCTGGTGGGCCATGCTACTCATCGGGCTGGCCCTGCGGATCGCGACCATCGCCGTCGGCGGACTCACCGGCAACGCAGGATCGCGGGGCGATCTGCCCCGGATTACCAGTACGGTTTGGGCTCCACGGGCCGCATCAAGGGGGGACGGCGCGCCCTAGCCAGCCAGCTATCTGCTTGGCAGCTACTCGCTGTTCGCGAGCACGCCCGGCTGGCGGGGTGCTAGCTCTAAATGGGAACGTTTGCAGCCGCCGCGGTTGTCCGTTACAGTAAGCGCCGGGTCGCTGAGCAGGATT
>VBID01000162.1 GCA_005880615.1 Chloroflexota bacterium | reverse complement strand
CCATAGCTGCTGCAGGCGACGTAGTCGAAGTTGACCGGGATGGTGAGACTCCGACTGAGATCGGTGGCGAAGCTCACCGAGCCTTTCAGCACGGAGAGGAGAATCAGCGGCGTATCGAGGTCATCGTAGTCGCGCGAGATCTCGGCGGCCATCTCGCGAACGCGCTGCTGGATAGCCTGGGCGCCCACCAGCTCGCGCCCGAGCCGGTATCCACTGGCTCCGGCGGCCGGCTCTGAGGTGATCAGCGCAGGTGGACCGCCGGCTGGCGGTTGGTCCGGCGCAGGACGTAATACAGCAGGCCGGAAACGATGAAGCCAACGAAGAAGCTCAAATCCCCAAGCTCAGGGTGGCTGTGCGGGATCGGACCCGTAAACAGCTCCTGGTCCCAGAAGGGGACCGACGCCAGCATCCCGGCCAGCATCGCCACCACCCCTTGCCAGGGTCGGTGGTTGGGGTCGTAGAATTCCGCTTCGTCATACCGGCCTCCCCGCAGCCAGTAGTCGACCAGCGTGACCGCCAGATAGGGCGTGATCCAGTACGTGATGAGGAGCAAGAAACTCTCGTATTTGCTTCCGGGTCCGACGTTGGCCTGAAGGCTCAGGGCGACGACCAGGCCGAGCACCCCGAAGGAGAGGGCCACGATGGCCCGCCGCAGCTTCAGCCCCAACCGGATGCCCAGCGTTAAAAAGGACATGGACGCGCTGTAGATGTTGAGAACGTTCGCCGCCACGCCCCCGGCGGCGATCCCCAGGAGGACCAGGATCTGGAGGACTTCGGGCAGGGGGCTCGTGAACTGGGTGGTGGGGTTATTGCCCAGCGCCGAGATGGTGGCGGCTCCCGCCCCGGCAATTTCGAGGATGGCGCAGGACACGAACACGCCCAGCCCGGCGGCCAGTCCGACTCGCCACGGGCTGGAGTTGGGGGCGAGGTACCTGGTGTAGTCAGACGCGTAGGGATTCCAACCCACGGCGTAGCCGTAGGCAATGAAAAAGGCCAGGATGAAGGCGCCCGATGGGCCACCGCCGGCCGCCGGCGCCTGGGGATTGAATCCGAGCCCGTAATGAGTCTGGGCGACGATGATCACCGTCGCGGCGGCGAACACGAGGGCCAGGTATGGGAACAGCACTTTCTCGAACCGATGGACCATGTTGTGGCCGACGAAAGCCACCCCGACCTGAACCAGCACGACGATGGCCAGCGCCAGCTGAAAGGCGATGACGGGAGTCCCGAGGCGCTTGTTCAGCAGTTCGCTGAGCGTGACCAGGGCGAAGGTGCCGCTGACACTGTTGACCGCGAACCAGCCCACGCCGGCGGTGAAGGCGTTTAGCCCCGCCGGCAGCAGGTTCCCGAGGTAGCCGAAAGCCCCCCGGCTCCAGACCATTTGCGGGACGCCGAAGCGGGGCCCCATCGCCGAGAGAATCCCGTGCGTGACCGACCCTAGGGCGGTGCCCAGCACGACTCCCAGGACGGTTGGCCAGAACCCGCCGCCGAAGATGGCAATGGGGAGGACGCCAACGAACACGGTGGCGAACTCCAGGTTGGGAGACATCCAGGTCCAGAAAAGGTCTAACGGGTGGCCGTGGCGCTCTCGCTCGGGGATGTACTCAATGCCACCCGGTTCCACGGCGACCACGCGCGAACCGTACTGGCCCTCGCGAACCGGGACCCGGCGATCGGCGAGGTCCTTCACACCCATTCGTGTTCTGGCAAGATTCTAGCGGCTGTGGTTGATCTCCTGATCCGTCGGGCTCGATTGCCGCGGGCGAGCAGCCTCGCGGATGTGGCCATTCGCGATGGCCGCATCGTCGCGGCGGCGGCCGAGGAGCCCGAAGAAACGGTCGAGGCAAATGGGGCGCTGCTCACTCCAGCGCTGGTCGAGCCCCATATCCACCTGGACGCGGTGCTCACGGTGGGCCAGCCGCGGCACAACCTGACCGGGTCGCTCTTCGAAGGGATCGCCATCTGGGGCGAGCGCGTGAAGGACCTGACGGTCGCGGATGTCAAAGCTCGGGCCGAGGAGGTGCTGCGCTGGCAGGTGGCCAACGGGGTGCTGTTCGTGCGCAGCCACGTCGACGTGTGCGACCCACAGCTCACGGCGCTCAGGGCCTTGATCGAACTGCGCGCCGAGGTCAAGGACCTGGTCACCCTGCAGCTGGTCGCCTTCCCCCAGCAAGGGATCCTCTCCTTTCCAGACGGCGAGGCGCTGATGCGCCAGGCCGTGACGTTGGGGGCGGATGTCGTCGGTGCCATCCCCCATTTCGAGCTCACCCGCGACTATGGCGAACGATCAGTGAAGTTCGCCATGGAGCTGGCCGCCGAGCACGGCAAACCGGTCGACATCCATTGCGACGAGACCGATGACGACCACTCCCGGTTCCTCGAGGTGATGGTGGCGGAGACCATCCGGCTGAAGCTGACCGGGCGGGTCACCGCCAGCCATACCACCGCCATGCACTCCTACAACAATGCCTACGCCGGCCGCCTGATCAGCAACGTACGGCGGGCAGGGTTGCACATGGTGACCAACCCGCTGGACAACGCGGTATTGCAGGGGCGGTTTGACCACTACCCGATCCGGCGCGGCCATACCCGGGTCAAGGAGCTGCTGGCGGCCGGGGTGAACGTCTGCCTGGGCCATGACTCCGTGATGGATCCCTGGTATCCGCTGGGGTACGGCGACCCGCTGCAGGCGGCATTTGTGCTGGCCCACTACGGCCAGATGTCTGGGTATGAGGAAATCCGCACCCTGATCGATATGATCACGGTCAACGCGGCTCGCACCCTCGGCCTGGCTGACTACGGGCTGGCCCCCGGCTGCCGCGCCGACCTGGTCCTGTTCGAGGCGCCCACCGAGATTGATGCCATCCGGCTGGTGGCGCCACGGCGGCTCGTGCTCAAGGCCGGCCGGGTGGTGGCCCGCACCGAGCCGGCGCGCCACACCATCACCTGGAGGGGAGCCGAGCGGCCCGTCGACTACCAGGTCGCCGCCAAGGGATAGAGGCGGGCCATGCTGCTCTGGTCGGTCCCGAACCTGCTCAGTTTCTCCCGGATCGTGGCCGCCCCCATCCTGTACGTCCTTATTGCCTGGCCGGACCGGTATGGGTTCACGGTGGCGCTGGTGGTGTTCGTGCTCGCCTCGCTCAGCGACACGGCCGATGGCGAGGTCGCCCGCCGTCGCGGCCAGGTCTCGCCGCTGGGGGTCTACCTGGACACCACGGCCGACAAGATCATGGTGGCGGTCCTGCTGATCGCCCTGGTTTCGGTCCACGCGGTGCCAGCCTGGATGGCCGCTGTGATCATTGCCCGCGAATTCCTGGTGACCGGGCTGCGCAGCTATGCCGCCGCCCTCGGCATCGTCATCCCGGCCGGTGGGTGGGGCAAGGCCAAGGCCGCCATTACTATCGGCGCCCTGCTGCTCGTCCTCCTGGCCGGCGATGCGATGCGGGGCGGCTTCCTGTCCAGCCGGTGGGGCCTGGTGGACACCTTGTTGCTCCACCACTACGGGCTCTATTCCATCCCGATCTGGAGTCTGCTCATCGCCACCATCTGGACCGTGGGCTCGGGGGCGGAATACATCCGGGAGGCTTTTCCAATCCTGACCAGGCGGCCGTCCGGCCGATCGGCTTCGGCCATCCCACCCGCCGATTGACCCCGCGATTGTCTGTGGAATAAGCTCTGACTTTCAAAGGGGCCTCTCCCGAGGCTCACCTTGAGGAGGAAGCAAGGATGAAAGGAAGGAGCGCGCTTCGCGCGCTGGTTCTGGGCGTGGTCGGTGCGGTCGTGCTGACGGCCTGCGGCACGGGCAGCACAACACCGAGTGGCAAACCGTTGGCGGGCAAAAAGGTCGAGATCGCGGCCGTCTGGTCGAAGGACGAGCAGAAGAACTTTGAGGCGGTGTTGGCGGCCTTTTCGGACAAGACCGGCGCCACGGCGACCTTTACCTCGACCGGGGACAAGATTGGAACGGTCCTCGGCTCGCGGATCGCCTCGAACAGCCCGCCCGACGTGGCCGTGCTGCCTCAACCCGGGCTGCTCCACGACCTGGCCGTAAAGGGCTCGCTGAAGGAGCTGGACAGCGCCACGGCCAGCCTCGTCAGCCAGAACTATGCGGCGGTCTGGAAAGACCTGGGGACAGTGAATGGCAAGTTCTACGGCGTCTTCTACAAGGCGGCCAACAAGTCAACCGTCTGGTACAACGTCAAGGCCTTCGGGCAGGCGGGCGTGACGCCGCCCAAGTCCATCGATGACGCGACCAGGGTGCTCACCACCCTCGCCGCCTCGGGCGTGAAGCCGCTGTCCATCGGTGGCGCCGACGGCTGGACGCTAACCGACTGGTTCGAGAATGTGTACCTGCGGCTGGCCGGCCCGGACAAGTACGACGCGCTGACCAAGCACACCATCAAGTGGACGGACGACTCGGTCAAGGCGACCCTGCGGGTGCTGGCCGCGCTCTTCCAGGACCAGCTGATCGCTGGCGGCCGCTCGGGGGCGCTCCAGACCGACTTCCCGACGTCCGTGAGCAATATCGCCGGCAACCCCCCCAAGGCCGCCATCGTATACGAGGGTGACTTCGTCGAAGGCATCCTGACGGGGACTGCCCACATGACGCCGATTACCGACTTCAATTTCTTCCCCTTCCCGGACATCAACGGCTCGCCGCCTTCGGTGATGGGTGGCGGGGATGTTGTGGTTCGCTTCACCGACAACCCGGCCGCGGTGGAACTGGTCAAGTACCTGGCCAGCCCCGAAGCCGCCCAGATCTGGGCCGCCAAAGGCGGGTTCTCCTCAGCCAACAAGAAGGTCGACCTCTCGGTCTATCCCGACCCGATCGCCAAGGCTTCCGCCCAGGCGCTGGTCAACGCGCAGGTGTTCCGGTTTGACATGTCCGACCAGGCACCGGCCGCATTCGGCGGCACCACGGGGTCCGGTGAGTGGGCTGACCTGCAGGCCTGGCTCAAGGCTCCAAACAACATCGACGCGGCAACGGCCCAGCTCGAGAAGGATGCGGCCGCCGCCTACGGTAGCTGATCGATGACCGCATGAGCACGACGGTGTCGGCCGCTCCGGCGGCCGGCGTCGATGAGCGCCTGGGCCGGGCGGCCCAGGCGCCGCGGCAGGAGCCGAAATGGAACCTGACAACGGTTGGCTTCCTGCTACCTGCCGGGTTATTCGTGGGGCTGTTCATCGTCTACCCGGTGATCGCCACCGTGATCCGCAGCTTCTTCAACCGCGCGGGCGACAGCTTCGTGGGCTTCGGCAACTACGGACAGGTGTTCAGCGACGGCCGGACGCTCCATGCCCTGCAGAACAACATCATCTGGGTGGTCATCTTTCCGGCCGCGGTGACCGGCCTGGGGGTGCTTTTCGCCGTGCTGCTGGAGCGTGTTCCGTACCGGCTCTTGATCCGCACCCTCCTGTTCATGCCCATGGCCGTCTCGTTGCTGGCCAGCGGTGTGATCTGGCGGATCATGTACCAGCAGAGCCCGGACACGGGCGCGCTGAACGCCGTCATCGCCTCGGTGGCGAACGCGATCACCCACCCCGGACACTACACGGGCGCAGCACCATCGCAACCGGACCTGGTCCAGGCCGTCGGCGACGGCTACCAACTCAATCAGTCGCTCGCGCCCGGGGACGTGGCCCACGTCGGCTTGATTCGCTTCCCCGTGGCGGAAATCCCCGCCAGCGCGCGGCCAGCCCAAGACCCTGCCCCCCAGCCCGGCAAGATCGTGGGTGTGGTCTGGCGGGATTTCAAGCCCGGAGGGGGCGGGCAGGTGGGACAGGTCGATCCCGGGGAGTCGGGCCTGCCGGACATGACCGTCCAGCTCGTCGATCCGAAAGGCGTCGTGGCCGCTCAAACCCAGAGCGACGCGACCGGAGACTTCGCGTTCGGGAACCTGAACGGCGGAAGCTATTTTCTGGTGCTTCCGGCCCAGAACTTTCACCCGCCGTTCGGCGGGGTGCAATGGCTTGGATCCAGCCTGGTCACGCCGGCCATCATCCTGGCGGCGATCTGGGTCTGGGTCGGCTTCGCCACGGTGACGATCGGCGCCGGACTGGCCACCATGTCGCGGGACCTGCTGGAGGCGGCCCGCGTCGATGGCGCCACCGAGTGGCAGGTGTTTCGTCGGGTGACCGTTCCGCTGCTCTCACCTCTGATGATCGTGGTCTTCATCACCCTGGTCATCAACGTGCTCAAGATCTTCGACCTCGTCCTAGCTATCGCGCCCCAGTCGGTGATCCCGGACGCCAACGTGATTGCGCTCCAGCTCTTCCTGGTGGCGTTTACCGGCCTCGGTGACTTCGGCATCGGCAGTGCGATCGCCGTGTTTCTGTTCCTGCTGGTCATCCCGGTGATGGGCTTCAACATCCGCCGATTCCGGGGCGGGGAGGCGTGATGGGCACCCGGGCACTCGAGATTGTACGGCCGCGGCGACCCACTTGGGTGAGACTCGCGGAGAACGTTCCAATCCATGTCTTTTTCATCGTGGCCGGCATCCTGTGGGCGATTCCCGCTATCGGCCTGCTGGTCACGTCGCTCAGGCCGGTTGACCTGTTCAACGTGTCGGGCTGGTGGACGGCCTTTGGGGCCCCACACCAGCTGAGCCTGGCCAACTACCACAGCCTGTTCGCCTCCTCACTGATCGCCGGGAGCTTCGTGAACTCGGTGCTGATCGCCGTGCCCGCGACGGTAATCCCGGTAGTCCTGGCGACCATGGCCGCCTATGCCTTCACGTGGTTGAATTTCCCCGGCCGCACTGCCCTCTTCCTCTTGCTGATCGCCCTGATGGTGGTCCCCCTCCAGATGGCGCTGATCCCGATCGCCCAGGTCTATGCCGTCTTCGGCCCACCCGGCATCGTCAGAGTCTTCCTGTTCCACGCGGCGTTCGCGGTCCCATATGCCACCTTCCTCTTCCGCAACTTCTTTCTCGGCATCCCGCACGAGCTCCTGGAGAGCGCCCGAATGGACGGTGCCCGCGACGCCCGGATCTTCACCAGCCTGATCCTGCCGCTGGCCTTCCCGGCCATCGCCTCCTTTGCCGTCTTTCAGTTCCTCTGGGTGTGGAACGACCTGCTGGTCGGTCTCGTCTTCGCCGGCAACACGCCACCGGTGACCGTGGCCATCCTGCAACAAATGCGCAACTTCGGCAGCAGCGTCGACGTGATCTCGGCGGCATCGTTCCTGTCCTTGATTCCTCCCCTGCTACTGTTCTTCGCCTTCCAGCGGTACTTCGTGCAGGGGCTGCTGGCCGGATCGGTCAAGGGGTAACGCCGCAGGTGCCGGCTGCTGACCGGCGCTCGCGGGCCCTCCTCGTCTTGCAGGCCGCCATCATCCTCCAGCTCGGCCACCAGGTCGAACACGTCGTTCAGATGATCCAGATGCACGTCGACGGGCAGCCGCCGGCGTTTGCGCACGGGCTGATCGGCCGGCTCGATCTCGAATGGGTCCACTTCGGCATGACCCTGGGGATCGCCATTGTGGCGGGCCTGGCGCTGATGTGGTGGCCGAAGAACCCATTCGCCTGGCTATTGACGCCACTCGCCCTGTGGCACCTGACCGAGCACTCGGTCATCCTCACCACCTACCTCCGGACGGGCATCACTGGAACGCCCGGGATCCTGGCCCGCGATGGTCTCCTGAATGGTCCGCTGAGCCGACCGGATTTGCACTTCCTCTATAACGCCGCGGTGCTGTTGCTCCTCGTCGGCGCCTGGGCCTGGCAACGGCGGCGCGGGGCCACCGTTCGCGAACGGCTGGCCAGGGTACCCGCCCTTGGGATGACGCTCGGTGTGGCAGCCGCGCTCAGCCTGATCGTTGTGTCCTCGACTCGAGTCCAGTGGGTGGCCGCCGAACAATCGCTCCAGGACGCTATCAATCGGGCGCCGGCCGGTTCCGTCCTCCACCTGCGGCCGGGGCTGTACGCGGGGCCGCTGTTCATCTACCGGTCGCTGACGCTCATCGGGCCGGCGACGATCGTCGGCGGGCCGGACCGTGCGGTCATCACCATCGCTGCCAGCGGAGTCAGCCTCTCAGACCTCGACGTCCGCGGTGGCGACACCGGGGTGCTGGTCACCCGTGCGACACGGGTCAACCTCGAGAACATCGCGGTCACCGGGGCGGCACGGCGCGGCATCGATATCGTCCAGAGCTCGGCCCAGATCCACCGGTGCCGCGTCACTGACCTCACCAGCCAGTTCGCCTGGGGCATCGGCATCGTCAACTCGAACGGGCGGACGCCGACCACGGTCCAGGCCTGCTGGGTGGCGGGCGTCCAGGAAGGCATCGTCTCCCACGTCAGCTCGGTGTTCATCCGCGACAACGACGTCCGGAGGACCGCGACCCGGGGCATTGCGGTGACCGAGATGTCATCGGGAGATGTGGAGCGAAACCGGATTGAGGAGGCCATCGGCACCGGGCTCTACTGTGGTGACCGGTCGATCTGCTATCTGCGAGCGAACACGGTCAAGGGGATGCGCGCTGACCCCGACTCGCCAGTGACCTGGAGCAGGGGATACGGCGCCGTCCTGCTCTTTGGGGCCGATGCCTATATGGAGGGAAACGTCTTCATCGATACAGCGATGCCGGGCGTTGGCGTCTTCGTGAAGTCGACCCTGCACACGGAGCCGATCCAGGTGTCGATGCCCTAGCGATAGCCGCTACAGGCGGGTGGCGGTCCGGAGGAGGGTCTTGAGTTTCGCCGGTTGGCGGCGGTAGCGTTCCCATTCGGTGGCCGACGCCGTCACCTGCTCCATGATCGCCCACAGAACGGAGTTCACCGGGGTGGGGACACTGGCCCGGGCGCCAGCGTCGACCACGGCGCCGTTGAGGACCCGGACCTCCGTGCGGCCCTTGCCCCGCCGCAGGTCCCACCAGAGGGACGGCATCTTGTTTCCCCGGGCGCCCCCGATCCGGGGCTCCAGGAATAGCTGGGCCAGCAGGCTGGGCAGCCCCATGATGCGGCGCACGGTGGGAACCGGGATGCCCGGTAGGGCGGTGACGGGGATGCGCATCCGGTCCATCACCGCCGCGGCTTCCCGAAAGGCGAGCCGCTCGTAGCGGAAGAGCTCCGGGTCGGCGAAGACCTGGGTGGGCGGTACGTCCAGGATGGCGCTCTGGACGTTGCCCAACATGTTCCCCAGCAGCTTCGACCACTTCATGCTGCGGAAGTTGCTGTAGCGGCGCGACGCGAATCCGGCCTCGGCCATCTTGCGCACCAGCGGTCCCACGTTGACCTCGGGCGAAACCGGCGCGATGCCGACGCCGCCCCGTCGGCTGTGCTGGACCACCAGCCCCGGCTCGTCCAGGGTGACGGCCAGGGTCAGCGTGCCCGAGAGCACCGGCTGGTCCGGATACGCCTGGGCGATCAGTTCCTCGTTCCCAACCCCGTTTTGAAACGTGCCCACCACGGTGCCCGGCAGCAGGGCCGGGTAGAGCTGTTCGAGGGCTTCCTGGGTGTCATAGCTCTTCACGGTCAACAGCACGTAATCGAAGCGCCCCTGTCCGGCGGCCAGCTCAGGCGCCGCTTTGACCGCCTGGCTGGTGGTACTGCCGGCCACCTGCAGCCGGACCCCCTCCCGGCCCACCGCCGCCACGTGCTGGGGGCGCCCCAGCAGCGTTACATTGGCGCCCGCCTGGGCCAGCCTCGCCCCCAGGAAGGAGCCGACCGCGCCGGCGCCAAAGACGAGGACGTTCGGTTGCCGGATGGCCGGCTCACGGTCCGTCACGGTAGGTCCTTACGTGGTCGGCGTCGTGATCTTGAGCTCCCGACCGCGCGCCAGGCGGGAGATGTTGGCGCGGTGCCGGACCACGACCAGCCCCAGCAGGACAACGCCCAGGCCGATCACCCACCAGCCAACCGGGCGCCAGGCCTGCCAGCCGATGACATGCAGCCCCAGCAGGGCCACAAAGCCGAC